>NC_017791.1:0-300000 GCF_000252445.1 Deinococcus gobiensis I-0
GTGCCACGACCTCACCCGTCACGCACGCCCAGATGAAAGCGACGCTGACGACCGTCAGGAGCGAAGACACTCGTTCGGGGCGCGTCAGACCCGTATCTTCCAGGTTGAACCCTCTGGTTTTCAACGCGGCGTGCAGATTTTCTGTTTGCCAGCGCAGGGCATACCGGCGCATGTTCGGCAGGGCGTGCCCCCGATAGGCCAGGTACAGCATGTCACCGGCGGCGTTTTTCGTGGCCGCCACCCGCAGATTCACACCATAGATGCGGGTCTGGCGATGCCAGACCCTGACTTCACCTACCTGAAGGTTCTTGAAGACCGCCCAGACCGGCATGCCGTGCGCGCCGATCGTGGCGCGAGCTGGGAGACGAATGCAGGGTGCAACCCCGTGCTGGTCGAGGAATCGAAACCAGTGCTGCCCAATGAATTCACGGTCCGCGAGCAGGCACCGGATCTCCCGATCTGGGCAGAGCTTCAGGAAGCGCTCCACGAGCGCTTCCCGGACACAGGAACGACTGGCCCCACCGTGCACCGTGCGGGAGCAGGGTCCACATCAGCGGCAAACTGAACCCGTTCCACACGGCAGAGAGCAGGAGAATATTGACGTCCTGCTGTCCAAGTTTCCAGTTGGTGCGGTCGAGAATGAGGTCGACTGGGCCGGGCGGGAGAAAGGACAAGGCGAATCGGGGGAACAGTGCCTCAGGAAACGGGAACTGGACGAACCGGCAGAGCCGCTGATATCGAGTCGTCAACGACCCTGGGAGAGCGACGTGCGTCTTCAAGCTGTACAAGACGACGGTCCGCGCCTGAATGACCGCCAGGATCAGTGCCGTGAAGACGACGAGGCGGCGAGCGTCCACAGGGAAAGCAGACCGCCTTGCGGTCTGCAAAGTATCGTGAGGTGGTCGGCTCCTCAGGGTTTTCATCGCAGAAATACCGTACAGGAGCCGACTTTCTGCTGCCTACTGTGCGTTTTGAAGGGTAGTCAGAAGGCTGATACATCGTTTCCCGCTTACAAGATCCGGCTAGCTCAAGATCTGTCGTACGACACCGCGCACCTCATCTCTGAACCAGAGGCTCGCGGCATCTCCATCTGTCCGCATATGCCAAGTCATCATCACCGGCACGGGCTCAACGCGTACAGGGACTGGACGCCTCTCCAGTCCTAAGGCGCTCAGTGTCGCTCCCATCATCTTCGAGGGCACACTGATGAGCAGCTCACTTTGGGCGGCAAGCTGTGCAGCGACCGCTGCGACCGGGACAGCCACGACGACTTCGCGGGTCAGTCCCTGCTCCGCAAGTGCAACATCCACCGGGCCATGCAGACGACCTCGACGCGAGACACTGACGTGTTGTGCCGCCGCAAACCGCTCCGCTGTCAGTTCCCCTGTCAGCAACGGATGCTGCGCCCGTAACGCCACAGTCAGGTGGTCGTGCCCGACCACTTCCGTCACCAGATCCGGTGCCGGTGGAGGAGCTGCGCCCAGCATGAGATCGGTCTCGCCGCGACGCAGATCCTGCACTTCTTCATCCCCACGCCCCTGGGTCTCACTCAGCAAGCGCAATTGCACCCTCGGTGCTTGCCGCGTGACTTTGCTGACCACGTGTGGCACCAGTGCATCCAGTAAGGCGTCATGCCCACGCAGCGTGAAGGCGCGCTGGAGCGTCGCGAGATTGAGGGCCTCTGGGGGCTGGAGGAGTGCCCGTGCCTGGAGCACCGTGGCATGCACCTGTTCCCGGATGCTCAGGGCATAGGGCGTCGGTGTCATGAACCGGCCGCTGCGAACCAGGATGGCGTCCCCGGTCACCCGCCGGATCCGCCCCAGCGTACGGCTCATCGCCGGTTCAGACAGGTTCAGCCGGAAGGCCGCGCCGCCGACACTGCCCTCTTCTAAGAGCACATCTAACGCCCTCAACAGATTCAGATCGAGTTGCATTCAAGTAAAGATACTTCTGCGTGAGTTGCATTTGTAGTTAAGTTCTAGGGAGCGTAGGGTCGGTGTCAGGAGGTTCTTCCATGACGACTCAACCCAATCAACTGCTCCTTGACCCTGTGGTGCACGCCTTGCGCGAAGCGGGTACGGTGCTCCGCTCCCGCTTCGATCCCCATCGCCGCCCTCCTACCACCCTGGAGGACGTCGTCCGGGCCATCGACGCCAATGACGCTGCTGTTCTGGAGGTCCTGCGCCCCCGCCTGGAAGCTCTTCGCCCCCAGGCCCATTGGGCAGAGGACGAATTGGAAAGCGGGGCCCTGCCAGACGGAGAGTGGTGGGTGGTGGACCCGGCCGAAGGCAACATCAACCACGTGCAGGGCCTGACCGAGTGGGGGGTCACCGCCACGCTGATCCGTGACAACCAGCCCGTCCTGACCGCCGCCTATCTCCCCCTGCAAGAGCAGCTCTTCACGGCGGTTCAGGGAGGCGGCGCCTTCCTGAACGGAACGCCGCTGCAGGTGTCGGACAAGCGGGAGTTGCAGGCCGCCATCGTCGGCACTGGACAGGCCCGACCCGGGGAAGACCCGCGTGACCTGTACCGCTTAGGTCTCTCCGTCCCAGCCGTGATGGAACGCGCCCTGGTCGTGCGCGTGTCAGTCCCCGCCACCCTCCCGCTGCTGGAAGTCGCGTCCGGACATCTGGACGCATTCTGGCAGTTCAGCGGTGTGCGCAGCGGGCTGGTGTCCGGGGCACTCCTGGTCCAGGAGGCGGGCGGTCAGGTCACGGACGTGCTCGGGCAGCCTTGGACGGTGCAGAGTTCGACCTTCGTGGCCAGCACGCCCGGGATTCACACGGCACTGGTCGACGTGCTGTCGCCCCTCGAGGGGGCGGGGGCGTGATGTCGGGCACCTCCCTCACCGTCAGTATCCTGGGCACCGGTCGCGTCGGCATTCATCTCGCGACAGCGCTTCTTCAGCAGGGCCATAAGGTCATCCTGGGCAGCCGCTCCCCTGAAGAGGCCACCGCTCGCTGGACGGGCCCCACCATGCCGATTCTTTCCCTGGCAGCAGCGGCAAGCGCGGCTCCGCTCGTCGTGAATGCCCTACCCGGCGAGCAGGCCTTGACCGTACTCAGCGGTCTGGAAACCGCGCTCGCTGGCCGGGTCCTGCTGGATGTGGCCAATGCCACGACCCGCACGGAGGGGGGTCTGACCTTGCTCTATCCTGGGAGCAGTCTGGCCGAGCGGCTTCAACTGGCGCTGCCAGAGACGCGGGTGGTGAAGTCGCTCAATACCATGATGTACCGCGTCATGACCGATCCACAGGGACAGGCTATGCCGCCGACCGTGTTCCTTGCAGGGAACGATGATGGGGCCAAGCAGGCTGTCCGGGAATTGCTGGGGGCCCTGGGGTGGCCGCCGGAGTGGCAACTGGACTTGGGGGATGTCACCGCCGCGCGCGGTACGGAAGCGCTCTTCTTGGTGGTGCCGTCTCTGGTGCAAATCTTGGGGTTTGTCCCGTTCAGTGTGAGCGTGACGCAGGCCAAGACGTCTGGGCTCGAGCCGATGAATTCCTAGTAAAGCCCACCGCCTCCGTGCCCCTTGCGATAACGCTCGTTTCCGCAAGGGATGTAGGGGCGTGAGCTGGACGCACAGTTTGAGTCGCGCAAACCTGTTGCTTTAGCCGCACGATTGGCAAGATGTTTGCGCAAGCACCTGTCGGGACATCGCCCCTCTTCCTCACTTTCTGTTTCACTTATTTCACTTAGCCTCTCTCCAGGAGGTCAAGATGACGTTGCAACTCAAACAGGTCGTCCAGCAGGAAGATCTTCGTCTCGTCCAGGACGCCCTGACCCAGCTGGAACAGGGCGAGCGGACCGTGACGCTCCCCTCCGTCCTTACGCCCTTCCTCAGCGATCTTCTCCGGCATATCCAGCAGGGCGAAGCGCTGACGGTCGTCACGACGGAGCAGGAACTCACGACCAATGAGGCGGCCACGCTCCTGGGAGTCAGCCGACCCTTCCTCATCCATAACCTGCTCGACGCCGGCCTGCTCCCCTTCCATCGGGTCGGCAGTCATCGCCGGATTTCCGCAGGGGACCTCCTGGCGTACCGTGAGGAACAGCAGCGGCGCTACGCCTTACTCGACGAGCTGGCCCAAGAGGCTCAGGACCTGGACCTCTACTGAATGCAGGCCAACCCCATCGTCCTCTGTGATGCCAACGTCCTCTATGGCCAATGGCTCCGCGACCTGGTGATGTGGCTGGGCACGGTCGCGTTGGTGCGCCCGCGCTGGACCGAACGGATCGAGCAGGAGTGGCTGGGCAACCTCCTTGAGCACCGCCCGGATCTGGACGCTGCGCGCGTGCAGCGCACGGCCCAGCTCATGAATCAAGTTCTCCCGGAAGCCAAGGTTCCCACCCCACATGACGCGCCGCTGCTGACCCTGCCTGATCCGGATGACGTCCATGTGCTTCAAGCGGCGCTCGCTGCGGAGGCAACCTATCTGCTCACTTTCAACCTGGCGGACTTCCCAGAAGACGTCTGCCGGCGTGTGGGGATCGAGGTCCTCCACCCGGACACCTTCCTGGTCCAGTTGCACCAGGCACAGCCGGAGATGGTGCAGCAGACCCTCGTCCGCCTCCAGCGGCAAAAGGTTCGGCCCCCGCTGTCCTGGCAGGAGCTCGCTCAAGCTTTCGGGCGTGCTGGTCTCGCGCAGTTCAGCCGCCTATTGCTCGACCATCCGCCCGACACCTGAACCTCCTCTCGCGGTCTGGCAACGCCTTTGTGCAAGCATCGGCCATGCTCATCGGCTATGCCCGCGTCCTGACTACCCTTCAAAACGCACAGTAGGCAGCAGAAAGTCGGCTCCTGTACGGTATTTCTGCGAAGAAAACCCTGAGGAGCCGACCACCTCACGATACTTTGCAGACCGCAAGGCGGTCTGCTTTCCCTGTGGACGCTCGCCGCCTCGTCGTCTTCACGGCACTGATCCTGGCGGTCATTCAGGCGCGGACCGTCGTCTTGTACAGCTTGAAGACGCACGTCGCTCTCCCAGGGTCGTTGACGACTCGATATCAGCGGCTCTGCCGGTTCGTCCAGTTCCCGTTTCCTGAGGCACTGTTCCCCCGATTCGCCTTGTCCTTTCTCCCGCCCGGCCCAGTCGACCTCATTCTCGACCGCACCAACTGGAAACTTGGACAGCAGGACGTCAATATTCTCCTGCTCTCTGCCGTGTGGAACGGGTTCAGTTTGCCGCTGATGTGGACCCTGCTCCCGCACGGTGGGGCCAGTCGTTCCTGTGTCCGGGAAGCGCTCGTGGAGCGCTTCCTGAAGCTCTGCCCAGATCGGGAGATCCGGTGCCTGCTCGCGGACCGTGAATTCATTGGGCAGCACTGGTTTCGATTCCTCGACCAGCACGGGGTTGCACCCTGCATTCGTCTCCCAGCTCGCGCCACGATCGGCGCGCACGGCATGCCGGTCTGGGCGGTCTTCAAGAACCTTCAGGTAGGTGAAGTCAGGGTCTGGCATCGCCAGACCCGCATCTATGGTGTGAATCTGCGGGTGGCGGCCACGAAAAACGCCGCCGGTGACATGCTGTACCTGGCCTATCGGGGGCACGCCCTGCCGAACATGCGCCGGTATGCCCTGCGCTGGCAAACAGAAAATCTGCACGCCGCGTTGAAAACCAGAGGGTTCAACCTGGAAGATACGGGTCTGACGCGCCCCGAACGAGTGTCTTCGCTCCTGACGGTCGTCAGCGTCGCTTTCATCTGGGCGTGCGTGACGGGTGAGGTCGTGGCACATCAAACGGTCACCGCAGTAAAGAAACACGGACACCGCACGGTGTCCGTGTTTCGACTCGGGCTTGATCATCTCCAGGATCTTCTGCTGCATCCGTCCGGCGCATCCTGGCGCACCTTGAGCACACTCATGCCCCGTTTTGAACGGTAGTCAGCTCTGGGACTCCTCACGGGCCTGGACCGCCTGCGTTTCGCCCAGGCACTGCACCGCAGTGGCATCACCTCCCCAGACCTGAAGGTGGCCGTTCTGCGGTGTATTCCTGCAGATTCGAGAGGGACAGTGCCGCGTGATCTCACGTTCGGCTGGCGGGTCGCTCTTTACGGCGACCAGGCCACGGCGCACACCATCATGGATCATCTCCTCTTCCACGAGACGGTGACGGTGGCACCCCTGACGCCCGATCTAGGCTTTGCCCGGCCGCTGCGGCAGGTCCCCGAGGCTGTTCCCATGAACGTATGGGGGAGGGGAGAGGGGCCCACCGCGCTGAAGTGCGTGGACCTCCCGCGGGGCCTGTTCGCGCTCGGGCAGGTTCGCCTGCGCGAGGCCGTGTTCTATCTCCAGGACAGCGCGCGACTGCTCGGAGAGATCCAGCAGGAGCGCCCGGACTTCACGCCGCCCATGCGGGGGCTGTGGGCGCTGCATCACGAACTCGGGCAGATCCGGCGGGCCCTCTGGCGGGTCAGGGTGGGGTGCGCCCGACCAGAGGACCGGCAACTGGCCCAGACGCTCACGGTGCCGCCCCTGAATCCTGCGGACCTGGAAGAGGACGAGTTGCCGTTCTGAGGGGCGTGGTGGAGGTCTGGCCCCCTTCGGGGGGCCAGGGGTCGCGCATGGAAGACTTGTTGACAGCCCTGCGGGCACTGGACCAGGCCAATGCGACGCTGAACCAGCTGGCGCTTACCCCTGCGAGCACGCTGGAGGAGACCGTCCATGCCCACATGACGAGCATCCTGCGGGCGGAGCACGTGCGCCTGGCCCTCCTGCCCTTCACCCCCGCCCAAGCGCTGCTCGATGAGCCCTCGTTCCGTGAGGTGGTCGCGGAGACGCTCACGCATGCCGCGAGGTGGCACGACGGCGCGGTCTGCCGTTACGAGTTCAGGGCAGCAGCCGACGGCTTGAGCTTAAATCTGGTACCGGAAACCCCATCCAACCCCCTGGGTGAGCACGCCTGGGGCTTCGGGGTGCTGGACGCTAGCTTTGTCGCCGACGAGGCCGCCCTGAGTGGGTACTACGTCCAGTACCTGCACACCATGGCCTGTGTCTGTACGCCGCTGCGGCGCTGTGGGCAGTGCGGCCTCCCGGTGTTCCCGCCTGCACCGGAGGTCCCCCTGCGGTGTGGGGCGTGTACGCCCTGCCGGGTCTGAAGCTCTGGCCCCCTGACGGGGGCCACGCCACCATCATGACGACCTTCAAAGCTTCAGCCCCTCAGCCCTCCCCCCTCCATGCACCTGTGCTCCAGGAGGACCGTGACACGGCCCGCCAGATGTTCGCGGATGTCAAAGGCACCGAGCACGAACAGCCCTTCCGCGATATCTACAACAAGCACCCGAACAAGCTCGACAACCATGGCGCCTTTCAGGCGTTCATGGAAGAGGCGCGTGAACTGTTCGTCGCTCATCATCTCGCCCTCCCCGGCACCGACGACACGCTGGCCGTGATGCCCTCGGCGCAGACCCCCGAACCGGCCGTGCCCGAGACGCACACGCCGGAAGAGGCGCACGGGGGCACGGCCGGGGGCGATCCCCTCGCGGAGCCGGAGGAGGCCACAGTGCTGGCGGAACAGCAGGGAGAGGGGTCGCCCGAAGAAGCGGAGGACGCCCCTGAAGTCCGTGGCGGGGAGGGGGCTGATCCCGAACTGGCCGATGAGCACGAGGCGAGTGTCGACGCGCCGAACGAGGAAGCGGCCGAGACGGACGACGACGATGCCGGGAGCGAGGACGCGGATGAAGTGGCATCTCCGCCTTCGGGGCTGGCCGCCCATACCGCGAATGCACCCGTGCCGGCGACCAGCAGCGGTCTGCTCGCCCAGCTCGCGGGGATGCTCGCGGACGGCGGGCAGCTGACCCTGCAACTCATGCGGGTGGGCGATCAGCTCACGGTCGGCATCCTCCCGAAGCCCCATCCCGGCGAACAGGGCCCGCAGGCCCTTATCGTGACCAACACGCCGGAGTGGCTCGACCACCATCTGGTGGAGGCAATGCAGCCATACGCGCAGGCGCGTCAGGATGCTTTCTCGGTCTGTGCAGCCGCCGCTACCCGACAGCAGGCCGCGAATAAGAAGGCGGCCGCCGCTCCGGCCTCGAAGACGCCCACGCCTCCCAGCAAGCCGGGTCCGAAGACCTTCAAGCTCACGCTCACGGCGGAGGAGGGCACCACGCTGACCGCCAAGCAGGACGGCAAAGACGTCCCAATCTCGCTCGGCGAGAACACGATCAAGCAGGGCAACCTGGAAGTCGTCGCCACCCACGACGTGTTCGGGGAGACGAAGAAAACCTTCGCCATGTGGGCGGACAAGACCCACGACCTGCGCGAACAGCAGGGTGGCCGCGTGACGGTCAAGGTCACCCCCGACACGGCTGCCCTCACGGCGGTGCAGGGGGAGCGGCGCATCCCCTTCCACGAGGCGACCCTCCTGCCTGCCGGTTCCTGGACCATCGAGGCGGAGGCGGCCGAGCACGACATGGCCACGCAGAAGATCCTCGTCAAGGCGGGGAAGCCCCAGGACGTCGAGCTGACCCTGAAGCTCCGCGACATGACGCTCCTCTTCTGAAGCAGGTGTGGCCCCCGGATCGGGGGCCACGTTCGCGTATGAGCGACACGATCCCCCCCGCCTCGGCCCACACCCTCCAGCCCCAGGACACCGCCCGCCCGATGAAGCGTGTGTTCAAGTTCGACGGCAAGGTCCTGGACGATCCCAACCCGAAGAGCACTCCCGAGCAGGTCAAGACCTTCTACGCCCCCACCTATCCGGAACTACTGAACGCGGGCATCGGCTCCCCGGTCACCGATCTCCAGGCGGGCACGATCACCATCGAGTTCATCAAGTCGTTCGGCCGCAAGGGCTGAACATCTGGCCCCATCGCGTCGGCGGTGGGGCAGTCCCGAGGTCCTCATGTCCCCCAAGGAGCCCACATGCCCCGCACCCAGCCCCAACCCACGCCCGCTGACCCGCCCCGGCGCGCATCGCGAACCCCTCGTCATCGCCACATTGCCCCAGGATCTGCGCCTTCCCCACCTCCAGGCGACCCTGCGGACCTCGGGAGCCCAGGCGATGCAGGAACCCGTCCTCATTCCGCTCCTGCTTTAGCCCTGCCCACCCTGACGGCCATCCGGCCCCTGCTCTATACCCAGGACGTCGAGACCTATGAGGAACAACATCAGGGCAGGCTCCAGGCGCAGAGCCTCTATGCCTCCCTGATTCGCACCCTCCTGGGCAGCCTGTCCCCCATGCCCATCTCCCCAGACGACGATCTCGTGGAGCGGCTGCACCAGGCCCTTGAGGAGCTGAGCCCGATGGCTGATTGGGGCGTTGAGGTCCAACCCGGTGAACACGGGGGCTTCGAATTTCGCATCGAGGCCCATCCTGGGTCGTACGCCAATCTCAGTCGACTGCATGGCGTTCTTCAGCGCCTGGATGACCGCGTCCTGCCCGGCATCTTGCATGCCATCGAGCGGCTCTCGTACGGCGTTGCGCCTTCCGTTGGTCCCCACGGGGCCGAGGGCTACGCTGAGTATTGGTGGAGTCTCGACCGACTCTCGGAGTGCGAACTGCCCGAGCGCTTTGAGAAGGACTACGACTTCACGACTCGCCAGACGCTGGTCCTGGCCCGACGTCTGGGCCTGTCGCACCAGTGGCAGGTTCGGGACATGACGCCCTGGCCGTACTTCCGATATGCCCTGGATACGGGCGGCACGATTGATCTCCTCGAAGCCCTGGGGGCATCGCCCAGGGCGGACCGGATGCGACCAGTACTCCTGCAAGTGGCCGACCTCCTGCGGGAGTGTCAGACACTCCGGGCACAGCTGCCGGTGATGACCGACCAGGAGGACGAGCAGTGCAGCAGCCTCCTTCCGGCCTACGCGGTATACGGCGTCGTGCCGGGCGCGCAGTGTGCGGTATACGAGGTCATGAACGAGTTTCTGCAGTCCTACATGGAAGGGGGAGAGCATGAACCCTGCATGGTGCTGCACGTGGACGAGCGGCCGGAGACGCACGCGCGCCTCGTGCAGTACCTGCGGACCGCGCCGCAGCTGCTTCAGGTGCTCGACCGTCTACGGCAGGTCCTCGTGGAGGCGGAAGCGCAGTGTTGAAGGTCTGGCCCCTCTCCAGCGGAGAGGGGGCCAGGGTGCAGGTATGTCTTATGACCTCACGGCGCTCAATGCCGCCGCTCGGCCTGCACCTTTACGCCCGTTGCGTCCGACCCTGGCCGTCCTGATCTATGGCGAGGGTCCGCGGGCCCAATTGCTGAAACATCCAGTTCATGATCAGGACGAGGGGTACACGTTGGGTGCCGGCGCAGCGCTGAGCACCCGGGACCGCGATGGGCTGGTGAACTACGTGTGTGGCCATGGGCTGCGCTGGTCGAGTCCGCACACCCTGGCGACGGGCGCGAACGCCATGTGCTGGTGGCGACCGCCGGGCGTGCAGCCCCTCCTGTTCGAGGCGAAATACAAAGCGGTCGAGAGCATCGCGCGGCTCAGTGGGCGGCCGGTGCCTCATCCAGGGCTGGTGTTCTATGCGCAGCCGGGGAGCCTGTCCGTCTTCGCGGTGCGGGGGGCTGAGCGCCCGACCTCAGAGACGCCCCTGATGCACGCGCCGTTCTGGAATATGTTCAATACGGGTCAGATGTGCCAGGGGACGGTCGCCTACCCGCAGGAGATCACGGCCGCCACGCAGGACGCCTGGGAGGCGGTGTTCTTCAGCTCGCACTTCACGGGCGCCAGCCGGACGGACAAGTATATGGAGTGGGGCAGCAGCTATCAGGAGTTGCTGGAGCACGCCCTGAAGTTGGGGGTGTTCCCGGACGAGGTCCTGATGCCGACCAAGCGGACGCTGGCCCAGTACCTGGGCGGTTGAGATCTGGCCCCGGATCTGGGGCCACTTCCTGCATATGCCGACGCCCTCCCCATCCAATCCCCTGGGCTTGTTCCCCGACAAGGTGGCCCTCACGCTCAATAGCGCGGTCGCGGGTCGCCGCCGCTGTTGTGTGCTCCTCCCGGGTCTGGATGTCTTCCTGACCCCGTACCGAGGTCGCGTGCGCCTGGAAGCCGAGCGGCCCGGCATGCTCGACCCCCAGCCCCGGGACTTCCTGCCTGTCCTGCGGCACCTCTGGCGTCTGGGCTACCGCTGGCGACGGGTGTACCCCCGCCGCCGTCCTCGCACCCACATCGTGCTGGAAGTGGATCACGCCCACTTCCGGGCGCGTCGAGCGATGAAGTAAGGCCTCACCTGTGGGCTGGAGGTCACCCCAAGCGCACGTACGGTGCCCCCATGACGACCGACACTTCAGCTCTGGCCCCCGTCCCCGGGGGCCATCCCGAAGGTATGACGCTCCTCTTCGACGATCTCGAACCCGCCCAGCGCGGCAAGAAGATGACCATCCGTGCCAAGCGCACGCCCAGCCACTACCAACAAGCGGTACTCGACGACATCAGCGCGGGCGTGCAGGCCGTCCTGGTCTCCGCGACGGCAGGCAGTGGGAAGACCAGCCTGTTGGAGATGATCGCCACGCACCTCAAAGGGCAGGCCCTGCTGCCCAAAGGCGCGAAGGTCGGCTTCCTGAGCTACAACCAGCACATCGCCAAGGCCCTCCGGCAGGTCATTCCCCCAGAGTTTGACGTGCGCACCGTCAACAGCCTGGGCGACCAGATCATCCGCCTGAACCTGGCCGGGACGAAGTTCGAGCCGGAGAAGTACCGCCAGATCGTCCAGGGCGTCGTGGACGGGGCGGGGATCGCCTCACCCGCCGCCCGGCGTGAATTGCGGGAACGCCTCACGAGCACGGTCGAACTGCACGTGGGCCATGACCTGGGACTGAGACCTGACTTCGCCCAGTGGGTCGAGGTGATGCTGGAGGTCGACGCGCCGATCATGGGGGCCGAGGACGCGCTGTACCGGTTCACGTCCAAGGTGTTACGCGAAGGCCTGGTGGCGTTGCGTGACGCCCACGTGCGCAGCTTTCTCGATCAGGTCCTCGCGCCGAGTGTCTTCGGCTGGACGCTCCCACAGCCCTACGACTTTCTGCTCGTCGATGAGTTGCAAGACCTCTCCAGAGGCCAGCTGAATCTCATGCAGGCGGCCACCTCCACGCACAGCCGGGTCGTGGGCGTCGGCGACCGCCACCAGTCCCTGTACGCCTTCAACGGCGCGGACACCCAGAGCCTGCCGCGCTTCACGGCCCTATTTGGCGCCGTCGAGCGGCCCCTGTCGATCACCTACCGCTGCCCCAGGAAGCATGTGGCGCTCGCCCGCCACTACACGGATGCCATCGAGGCGGCCCCGCAGGCGCAGGAAGGCCTTCTGGAGGACCTGAGCAGCGAGCAGTTCGTGGACCTCGTGCGGCCGGGCGATCTCGTGTTGTGCCGGACGAACGCGCCGCTCGTCGAGTGGTGTTACCGCCTGATCGCCGAGCGCAAGCCGGCGATGGTGCGCGGGCGGGACCTGGCCAAGACCCTGGTGGCCTTCGCCCGTGACGCGGCCACCTTCAATGGCACGAAACCCTGCCGGGAGAAACTGCAGGACCGCCTGCCAGTCAATACCCCCGCGTTCCTCGCGCAACTCAATGCCTACGCGGAGGTCCTGGCGCAGAAGTACACGCGGGAGGCCGAGCGGGACGGCAAAGAGCCCGACATGCGGATCGCCGCCCTCGCCGACCGGATTCAGGCCGTGCTGCTGGTCTTGGAGAAGTCCGGCGCGCAGACCCTGAACGACCTGGTTGAGGCGATTCGGCTGTTGTGCGCGGGGGACCCGGAGCGGTCCATCGTCCTGACGACGGTGCACGGCGCGAAAGGGCTGGAAGCCAAGCGGGTGTTCATCGTGGAGCCGGACCTGTTGCCGCACCCGAAGGCCACGTCCGCGCAGGCGCAGGAGACGGAACGCTGCGTGCAGTTCGTGGCGTTCACCCGGGCGAAGGAGGCGCTGTACTTCGTGGACCCGTCCGAGAGCCGGCTGCCGCTCGCGCAGGGGTAAGGTTTTCGCGCGTCACCCCAAGCGCACCTACGGTGAAGGTATGCCGACTGCACCTGCCTCCTCGCTCAGGTCTGGCCCCGAGGGACGGGGCCACGCCGCCCCCATGATCACGTCCTTTCGTTTCCTGACCCCGGCGCAGGCCGAGCAGCTCCTCACGCGCATCGAGGCGGTGGGTGGGGAGGCCACCACCCAGCAACTGGCCTCCTGCCTGGGTCTGAGCCTGCCCCACCTGCGCCCGATGCTGGGAGAGCTGGTCGACCGGGGCGTGCTGCGGCGCGTTCAAGCGCTGGGGCAGGACCGCGCCCGGTATGCCCCAGGGGCAGGGCCGATCAACCCGGTGCTCGTGCGGGAGGCCTTGCGGGCGCCCTTACTCCAGGCGTTGACCAGGGGGCCGGCGATCCTCTCGGCACTGGCCGCGCGCCTGGAGGCGAGCGCGGAGGAGATCGAAGCGACTGGCTTGACGCTGGCCGCGGAGGGGGAGGTCACGGTGAGCTTCGTGGGGGCGCTGACGATCCTGCGGCGGAGCACGACGCCGCTGCCGCTGGCATCCTCATCGCGTCAGAAGTTATGGTTTGAGTCCCCACCCGTGTCTCTCTTCGAGTGGCAGGAAGCGACGCCGCCCCGGTTCATGCCTCCCACAGCCCAGCCCCCTGTGCGTGCGGAAGCCTTATCTGTGCCTGAGTGTGCCCCCGAGGTCGCTCCGTTGCCGTCTCCTGCCCGTCCACGGCCCTACGTCACCCTGGAGCTGGAGCGGGAACTGCGTCGGCTGCTCCCCCCGGCGATGAGGTACAAGCCTGGAGAGACGGCGCGTGTCGCGGCCCACTTCAGCCTGAGTGTCGCCCAGGTGTGCCGAGCGCTCGCCCGCGTCCCCAAGGAGGGACCTGCATGACCACCCTGCATGAACTCCTCGCGCCGCTGGCCCTCCTCACGCACGCCGCGTCACCCGAGCAGCAGGCCCGTCTGAGCCGGGGCGTCCTCGCCGACCTCATGGGCCGCCCCGCGCCCCTGAGTGCCCAGCGGGACCCCGTGTAGCCGGATCTCCTGAAGTGCCTGCCCGCCTGCCCGTCACGGGGCGTAGAGCGGCCCTGGATGGATGGGTATGAGGAACCGTTCCTGCAGGTGTTGATGCCAGCGGCGGGCCTGGAGGTGGAGGAATCGCAGTTCCTGAGACTCCAAGCCGAGTGGGGCGCGGAGGAAACGCTCCTCGGCTGGACGGTGCTGCACGAGGACCAGCTCTGCCTGGCGATCAGGCCGCAGGCGTACCGCGAAGCGGGGGAGGCGGTGCCGGAGTTTCTGATGGCCTTTCAGGGGTTGTGCCGGCTGGCGTGCCCCCCGGAGGACGCACAGAAGGTGTGCCAGGCGTGGCCCTCGCCGATGCTTCTGGCGGCCGTCACAGTGGCCTACGAGAAGCGATCTGCCCTGACGCGATCCCCCTGGCTGTACGTGATGGGCATCCTGCACCACTGGGAACGGTCGCAGGCGAATTGGACGCGGCAACTGGAGGCGAGTTCTGGCCCCCTGGAGGGGCCAGGCATCGCGCATGAAGAAGTTCCAGCTGCTTAAGCTTCCGCCGGATCTGCTGCCCGCCTTGCTCGAACCCCTGGTGATCAATCCAGGACCGGGCCATCCGCCGTCGTTCACCTGTCGGCACTGTGCGGCAACCTGGGAGGACGTGAATCAGGAGAGGCACGAGCGGGACTGTGTCGTCGGACGTGCGAAGCAGGCGATGCGTCTCGCCGAGCAGCCCGCCCTGGCGCCCGTGTACCGGCATCAGCGCTTCCCTGGCCACAGTGCCCGGGTGCTGTACTGGGGCGAGGGACTCCCCGGGAAACAGATCGTGCTGCTCCAGGAGCGGCAAGGAGACGATCCCACGTGTACGCTCACGCAGATGTCTGAGGACACCTTCCTTGGCACGTACCTCGTCACGCTGACTGGCCCATAATCGGCACGGCATGCACCTGGCGACCTGGACCACGACCCAACTGATCAAGCAGCTGGCCGACTTCTATGCGGCCGACCAGCGGGACGAGGTGCGCCTGCCACGCTTACGCCGCGCGCTCGGGGACTATTTGGGGTGCCATCCGGAAGTGCTGGAGCAGGTATGGGCGGCCTGGGAAACGGAATTGGCGCTGACCGGCCAGCCGGTGGGGAAGATCGGATACTGGCTGGCGGTGGGTTTTCCGGAGCCGCGACCTGAAGATTCCTGAAACTTGCGTTTGGGACGGGGAAGTCTCAGGATGCCGGGTATGACGAAAAAGTCGACGAAGGCCGCGCCCAAGGCCGCACCGAAAGCCACCCCCAAGGCTACCCCTGCGCCGGTGGCCGCCGCGCCGGTGGAACGGAACAAGCTCGCGAAAACGCAACTGGCGGACCTGATCGCCGAGAAGTCCGGCCTGACGCGCAAGCAGAGTAGCGAGATGTTCGATGCGACGGTCGAAATCATTCTCGACGCGCTCAAGAGTGGGAAAGTGGTCGGGCTGCCGGGTCTGGGCACCTTGAGTGTCAAGGAGACGGCGGCGCGCACGGGCGTCCGCCCAGGGACGAGCGAGAAGATTCAGATCCCCGCTGGCAAGAAGGTCGCCTTCAAGGTCGCGGTGACCCTCAAAGACGCGCTGTAAGCGCACGGGAACAGAGAAGAGGGAGGCCATTCGAGCCTCCCTCTTCTCTTGTTCAGTCGAAGAGCGAGGGTTGCGCGGACGCGCTTCCTACGGGTGCCGTGGCACTCGGCAATGCCGAAACTTCTCGGAACTCCAGGCCTCGGCTCTCCAACTCCAGCCGCGCCGGCGTCGTGATGGACGGTGCGGCCAGGATGCCCCGCACCACTGCCCGCTTCCCCAACTTCTGCTCCACCGACCGCACATACCGCGCGAGCTGCGACACCGCATGTTGCGTGGCCCGGCCGCGCTTCAATTCCACCACCACATACCGCCCCTGCGCGTCCTGGGCGTACAGGTCGATGCCACCCGACTCGACCATCAGCTCCCGGTTCAGCACCCGCAAGCCCGGCTCGATCAACTCCGGGTGCTCCGCCAAGGTCTGCTGCATCTGTGCCTCTGACCCCTGGAGTACAAAGCCTCCGGCCTGTGCCAGCTCCAGCGCGAGGGCCATCTGGGGCTCCAGGAAGACCACCTGCACCAGTTCCTCCGGGCTGCGCCGCGAGGCCAGCAGCATGCAGACATCCTCATCCACCCGCGCGGTGATGCTATCCGTCTTCGGCTGCCAGTTCATCGGCTTGATGCCCGTCGGATGATGAATCTGGAGACTCCCGTCCTGCTTGATGAGCACCAGATACGTCCCCACGTCGGCGGTACTCGCTGCCCGGCCTTGATAGGTCACCTCCGCGAGCCCGGCCACCTGCACCAGGCAGTCCCGTGAGCGCGTGTAGCGGTTGAGGAACGCCGCGAGGTCGGCTGGGGCAGGGGAGAGCAGCTGGTCACGGATCACGCCCCCGTCATACCGCGTTCCCCTGCGCGCCGCCGTGGTGCGTTCCGCAGTTCTGGCCCCACCGCGGGCGGCGGGGCCAGGACGCGCCTATGCACCGCATCACCTTCGATCCCTACAAGCGCATCGAGATCACCCTGATCGGCGTCGGCGGCACCGGCAGCCTCCTGCTGACCCATCTCCTCCGCGTGGACGTGGCGATCCGCCAACTCGGGGGCGCAGGCCTGCACATCCGCGCCTTCGATCCGGACGTCGTGAGCGTCACGAACCTCACCCGCCAGAACTTCGCGCCGGCCGACGTCGGCCGGTACAAGGTCATCGCCCTCATCGAGCGCTGCAACCTGTACGCCGGGCGGGCGTGGGAGGCCTTCCCCCGCCGGGCTGAGCCCGCCGACTTCGCCCAGGGCAACCACGTCGTGATCAGCTGCGTCGATTCCGGCAAGAGTCGCCGGGAGATCTACGAGGCCATGCAGGGCCGGCACGTGCACTACTGGCTGGACTGCGGGAACGAGCGGGACACTGGACAGGTGGTGCTCGGGCAGTTGCGTGGGGGTCCGGAACGCCTGCTGCACATCCTCGACCGGGACGCGACGCGCATGCAGGGGCGCGAGGTCAACACGCCCAGCTGCTCGGCCGCCGAAGCGCTGACCCGGCAGAGCCTGTTCATCAACCCGCACATTGCCCTGGAAGCGGCCGAACTCATCGGGAAGCTCATCCTGCACGGGGAGACGAAGCACGGTGCCGTGTTCGTGAACCTGACGGGCACGGTGCGCAATGTCGCGCTCGAGGTGCCCGAGACCAAGCCCAGTAAGAAGAAGAAGGAGCGTCCCTTGCTGCCCCTCCGGAAGCCTAGAACGCCCCGCGCCGCGCGCGCCCGCCCGGTGGGGGAATGAGTCCGCGCACCCCCACGCCCGCCCCGACCCCTGAGTTCACCCTGGAGGACCTCACCACATGGCTGCATACCCAGCGACCGCCCGCACCTCGCACGTCTCCCATCCTCGCCGCGCTGGCCGAACTTCACCTGGGCGACCTCCTGGCCCAGGAGATCAAGTGTCTGCGGCCGGGCACCTCGGTCCTGCCCCCGACCCTGGTGCTGGTGCCCCCCCTGCTCCTCTGAGCGTCCCCCAGGCCGCCGGGCTCCCCACGGGCTTCCTCCTGACCGAGTACCACCCCGCAGCACAGCGGAATCACGCGCAGTTCAGCGAGACGGTGCTGCGCTTCGCCCGCGAGGGCCTGGTGCAGCTCCGCCCTCCGCACCGAGAGGACCATCCATTCGACTACCTCGCCCGACAGTATGTCGAGGCGCATCACGAGACCTTCAATGCGCCGGACGTACACATGGAGGTCGGGTGTCTCTCCCTGAGCGCTAGGCCGGAGGGCGGGTTGAGTCTGATGGTCTGGCCTCGGCGGGGCCGGGTGCTTTCCCTGCACCGCTTGCGGGCGGATCTGGGACGCGTCCATCCTGCCCTGTTCGGGGCTGTCATGGAGCGTCTACACCAGGCCCTATCACCGTATGCCCCCATCTTCACGGCGAAGGATGCCTATCTGGGCTTCCTGGAACTGCATTACGGTGACATGTGGCATGAGGACGCGCTGGAGGACCTCAACGAGGCCAGTCATGTAGAACTCCAGCCGAGCGAGCGGGACCTGTGGCGCTGGGCAGAGCGCCAGGGGCGGTGGAGTCCAGGAGAGGTGGGGAGGATGTTTCCTCGACCCCTCTTCAAGGGCCATCCCCGTCACCTGGAGCTGCTGCGGTTGCCGGAGGTGCAACGCCTCCAGGGGATCCCCACGCTGTGTGCCCTGCTGGACCACCTGCCGATGCTCCCCAAGAGCATCATGCAAGGCCGGATCTGGTACGAAGAGCGTCGCCTGATCCATCCCGGAGCGGTCGATATTGTGATCTGCCAGCGGGACCAGGGGCATGACCCCGTGCTGGAGTTCTATAACGAACTGGGGGACTATGTGGCCAACGATTCTTACGGCGAGATGGAGCACCTGCAGGCGTTCTCCGTGACGGACACCGCCTCCCACGCACGGGCGATGGAATACTTCGAGGTGACGGCCGACATGCAGCGCCGGGTCCAGGAGATGTGGGACGCCCTCGTGGATTAGAGTTCTGGCCCCCATCCGGGGGCCAGGCTGGCGTATGCCCGCGACCATCGACATCGAACCGGCCCCCACAGTCCGCCCCGAGAGGTCGCCGGTCCTCCTGCGCCCGGTGCGGGCGCTCGTGCTCTATACCGGACAACAGGACCTCGTGCTGCACCACCCCGTCCAGGACGCGCAGGGTCAGCCGATCCTGGGCCCCGCTTCGCCCCTGAGCGCTGAAGCGCGGCAAGGGATCATCCAGACCCTGGGAGGCGGGCAGCTGACGCCTACCTTCGAGAACACCCTGGCCGTGTCCCCCCTCGCTGTCGCGTGGTGGCGCCGCCCCGGCCCCCAGAGCCTCCTCTTCAACCCAGCATATGCCGAGACGCGCTCCATTGCGGCGCTGACAGGCCTGCCCATCCCGCTCCCAGGTCTGGTCTTCGTGGCGACGCCGGGCACCTTGCGGGTGTACGCCTGTCAGGGCGACGAGCGCCCGACGCTGGACGCCCCGCTCTTCCATGCGCCGCTCTGGAATACGTTCAGTTCCGGGCAGGTCTGTCGAGGGACCACCCAGTACCCGAATTCCTGCACACCCGCGACCCAGTCGGACTGGGAGCAGGCCTTCTTCCACTCGGAATTTACGCACCCGAGCCGGACGGACCGCTTCATGGCATGGGGGCACAGTTACGAGGAGCTGCTGCGCGCGGCCCTCACCGCAGGCGCATTCCCCCAGGACGTGCTGCTTCCCGTGGGAAAGACGCTGGGCAAGGTGCTGGAATGAGGCGGGCGCGCCGGAAGAAGCGCGAGGCTGTACTGGCGACGGCATATCACCGGGCGTACCTGCCCGAGGTGCCCTACGCGCTGCTGTCGGGGATGGCGATCGGGAAGGACGCGCCGGAAACGCCGGCGGAACACCGGCAGGTCAGCCAGCGGATTCAGCGGGAAGCGGAGACGCGCCTGAGCAGCCAGAGTTTCCGGCAGGTGCAGGCGGAGCGGGAGATGACGCCGGAGGCCTTGCAGGCCCAGGCGGAGGACTGGTTACGTTGAGGCTCCCTGACGACACACCTGAGCGATTGCAAGCTCTGGCCCCACTCCGGGGCCCTATCGTTCGTATGTGTGCTCCTGTTGATCCTGCGGTACTGGCCACGATTCGGACGTTGGGCCTGGAGTTGCTGGGGCTCGCGCAGCAATTGGGGGCGGGGACGATGCCCCTCGTGCAGGCGGAAGATGTGCTGCACGCGACGGCCTTGGCGCTGGAGGACGTCGAAGCCTGGGCCAGGACGCCCGAGCGGCTGCCCTCACCCGAGGCGCTGCACCTCCAGGTACAAGAGGAAGCGCAGAGTTACGCCATGATCCGGGCGAAGGAGGCGAGACGATGGTATGTCTGAGGAGGGGTGGCCCCAGGGGGGCCAGAACATGCGCATGACAATAATCAACCCGACCAGCCGCTTCTCCGCCCTCCTGCACGCCATCGGCGCGGACCTCACCACCCTCGCGCAGCAGCTCGACGCGGGGGAGATCACGCAGGCACACGTCGAAGACCATCTGCGCGCCTATAGCGACCAGATGGATGAGATTGAGCTGCGCGCGGAGGAGCCCGATACCCTCCCCACTCCCGAAGAGATGCGCCAGCAGGTCACGCGCGAAGCCCAGGGTTACGCCACGGCGCGCGCGCGCGACGAAGACTGAATTTCAAGAAGAGACTGCCCACCAGTGATGGTGGGCAGGTGTTCTTTGGGCGGTCAGGGATGCAGGGGTCAGGAACGAGAGGGTGTTACTTCAGGGCGGTGAGCAAGGCCGCGAGCCCGGTGAACAGGGTGCCGAGCGCCGTCACGAGGACGGCCACATCGGTCCATTTCACTGGCTTTCGCGTGCGCTTCGGTGTATCCTTACGTTGTTTACGCGTACGGATCACCTCCTTTCGGATCAAACGCACCTGGGTCCCACCCCAGGTGCGTTTCGCACTCTTGGATGGCCCCTCTGTCCTGATTGTCATGCACCCCATTCCCCTCGCGGAACACGCCCAGTCTACTGCATCCCTAACCGGAAAGAAAGCGTCCAGGCCGATAAAATCACGATATCAGTCCTGGCCCAGACGCGGGGCGCCTGGGCCACAGGCGCGCATGGTTCATCCCCCCTGCCTGCGCACCTCGCTTCACGCGGCCCTGACGGCGGTCTACGGCCCCGCGCTCCAGTTCGTGGACTTCACGCTGGACGGCACCGTGCCCTACGGCATGAACGCGTACGGCCACGACGACGCCCTGCTGTGCCCGACTCTGGCTTGTCTCCAGACCCACCTGCCTGAAGCCCTGCATCCGGACGAAACGGAGGCCTCGCTTCAGTCCAGGTGCGCCCAGGACTACGGGGTGTCCGCCGAGATGGAAGCGACCCTCCTGCGACCCGGCACAGACCTGCGCGGTCTGCTCGACGCACACATCGAGGTGCAGGGGCATCGGCAGCACTTCACCCTGATCCTCAGTTGAGGCCTGGCCCCACGCGTCGCGTGGGGGCCAAGTCACACGTATGAAAAAGCCTTTCCCCATGCAGGTCAGCCAGACCGCCATCCCCACCCGCACCCTAGCCCTTGAGCAGCTCCGTAAGGCCGCCGCGCCCGGCTCCGCGCTCCTCCGACGGCTCAAGCGCCTAAGCCGCCTGATCGCGCACGGCCGCGTGGTCAAGCTCCACGGCCACCCCAACCGCATCGCCGCGATGGAGCATGCCCTGCTGACCATGGCGCAGAAGCTCGTCGCCGAGACGCCGGTCATGCAGACCATCGGCATCCGCGACGTTCTCGACCACCTCACCGACCAGCCCCTGCTCGTCACCCTCTGCCGCCCGGACGGCTGGCCGATCTCCGCGTACGCCTTCCGCAAGGCCGATGCTGATGCGCGCACGATCCTCGTGACCTGCGAGGACGGCAAGACGCGGCCGTTCGAGCCGGACGCCCTGCTCGCCCTGTTCACGACCACCTTCCTCCTGCGCGTGCGTCTGGCGGCCCCTGCCGAAGCGCTGCCGCAGGCCGCCTGATGCCCCCAGCCCTGGCCCCGCAAGGGGCCTCTTTCGCGTATGTCTCCCTCGGTCACCCCAAGTGCACGCACGCTTCATCCCATGTCCGGTCTCCGCAGTCTGCTCGTCGGTGCCCACTGCTTCTTCCTCCACCCCATCGCCGTCTACCGCGCCTGGGTGGCCCTCTACGGGCCTGCGCGCGACGCGCGGCTCCTCCTGGCTTTCCTCCTGCATGACGTGGGCTACGCGCTGACCTCAGATCTCGACGGTCCCCAGGGGGAGCGCCACGTCGAACTGGGAGCCCGGCTCATGACCCGCCTGTGCGATCCCAGGGCTTCCCGTCAGCCCCGCACGACACCCTGGGGCACCCTGACCCTCGGTCCCTGGGGTGAGTTCACCCTTCTGCACTCGCGGTACTACGCCCGGCATCTGGGGTTACAGCCCAGTCGTCTGTGCGCGGCCGACAAGCTCGCCATCACCTTCGAGCCGGCCTACGAACTGCGCGTCATCCTCAGCGGGGAAGTGCAGGAGTACCTGCGCCATGCCCAGGCAGGGCGGTACCCGGACGTGCAGCTCCCCGAGGGCGCGGGCGTGCGACTCTGGGCCACGCTGACCAAGGCCGCCATGCGGCACTGGGCCTGGACGCACGCGGCCGTCCTGACACCGGAACCGGGTGGGCCCTCGTGATCGCCTACTGCGACGCCAGTGTGGTCCAGTCGGATCGAGCTGGCCTGGGGGTGTTGCTGGGCCGTCGGGAACTCCAGCGGCAGGAGTACACCCTGTCCTTGCAACACGCGGAACTGCAAGCCGTCGCCCTGGCGGTGGAGTTCGCTCGCCCCGGTCCGCTGCGCCTGCACCTGGACTGTTCGAACGCCGTCCGTGCGCTGACTGGTGGGGGCCAGTGCTCGCTGCGCTCCCTCCCCCTGGCCGCGCAGATCCATGCCCTCGCCCAGACGCGTGGAGTGGAACTAGAGATCGTGCGGGTGCTCTCCGAGGTCAACCGGGCGCACCCGCTCTCCCAGGCGGCCGCCACAAGGGAGGGTCTCCCGGCCTTCCCTTGCATTGGGTCCAGCACCGTTCGCGTCCGGCGCACGTCGGCCAGCTACACCATCCAGGGCCTCGACCCACCGTTCGAGCAGCCACTTCCAGCGTCCTCGTGGGGCAGCGTCGCGGTGCTGCCCCGCCTGGCCTCCCGCCTGCCGCCTCACCAGCTGGTCCGGATCCTCGGCCTGACGCCCCTCGCGGCCGCGCTGTGGCGTGATCCGGCCACGTCTACCGATTCCATCCTCACCCAACGCCTTCTCCGTGCCCAGTGGACGCTCAAGCGCAAGGGCACCCGACTCGTCTTCCCGGAGGACCTCCCATGACGCAACTGACCCAACTCGAACTCGACGACCTGCTCGACCGCTACGCCACGCTGCGCGACACCCTCCAGGGCCTGGAGGCTGAGCGCGACGAACTGTCCAAGCTCCTCAAGGATGCCCTGGCGGAAGGGAAGACGCCCACCACCGCCCTGTACCGTGCGGAACTGCGCCCCTCACGTTCGCTGGAGTACCCGGTGGACCGCTTCCGGGAGGCCTTCGGGGACGCGGCCACGCTGGAAGTGGCGACCATCGACCGGAAGAAGGCGGACGCGCTCGTCAAGGCCGGCGATCTCGATGGGGAAGCGCTGAGCAACCTGGCCGTCACGAAGGAGCGTTCACCGAGCCTCGTGCTGGTGGCCCTTACGTGACCCTGAAGACACAGCCGTCCCTGCGGGCGCGACGCCGGGCAGCACAGAAGGTGCTCGACCAGGTGTGGCGGGCACGAGATGCGGGTGCCTTGTTTGTGCAGAACCACAGTGGGGGAAAGGACAGCCAGTGCTCGATGCTTGAAGTTCAGGAGCACGTCCCTCCGGAGCAGCAGCTGGTCGTGCACGCGACGTTGGGGCGCAGCGAGTGGCCAGGCACATTGGAGCACGCCAGGGATCAAGCGGCGGCGGCAGGCGTGCCGTTCTTAGTCGCCCAGAGCTCGACACACCCGGATCTGCTGAGCATGGTGCGCCACCGTTTCCAGACACGGCCAGAGGTGCCCAGTTGGCCGGGGACGACCGGTCGCTTCTGCACGAGCGGCCTGAAGCGGGGCCCGATCGAGCGCGAGGTCCGGCGCTACGCCAAGGCGCGGGGGATCACGCACATCGTGAACACGATGGGCATCCGCGGCGCCGAGAGTCCACGTCGAGCCAAGGCCTGTGTCTGGGAGGCCAACGAGAAGCAGAGCGTGGCTGGCCGCACGTGGATGAACTGGCTCCCGATCCACGGGCTGAGCACGGAGGAGGTGGTAATGCTCCAGGTTTGACTTCAAGCGGCGTTGCGAGCGTTTGCCGATGAAGTGAGTGTAGACCAAGGCGTGGCGTAGTCGAGCGCCGAATGACGGCGCTCGTGGTTGTACCAGCGGTGAAAGTCCGGCATGGCGGTCCGGACATCGGCCATGGACTGCCAGTCCTGGCGGAAGGCAAACTGATACTTGTAGGTCCGGTTGAGGCGTTCCAGGAGTCCGGTTCCCCCCGGCTGGGAGACCTTGCAGCGCACCCAGCTGCCGTATTTCAAACAGCTCTGTTGAAAGAGGTCACTGGTGAAATCACTGCCTCCATCGCTCTGCACCACGAGAGTCTCGTGGGTGCCCCTGAGCACGCAGCACACCAACCGCTTCGTCAAGCGTCAGCTTGGCGAGGTGCATTGACAGGCTCCGGACCACCCGGCTGGCCAGGACTACCCGTGAAGGGACGTCCAGCACGAAGTAGATCCAGCAGACCCCATCGGGTAAGGAAAGACGGGTCGCGTCGATCTGCACCCGTCGACCTGCGGGCCAATCCTGTGGCGTGGAAACCTTCTCCGAAGGTTTCCGAGTTTTCCGTGGCAGCGGTGGGTGGAGATGCAACTCGCCCAAGGCCACGCGAATCTTGTGTAATCCAATCTCTTCGCCCTGGGCCTTGAATTCCTGGTACAGCAGCCGATACCCGGAGGTCGGGTGTTGCAGTGCCGCCTGGCGCACCTTCTCGTACAGCGCATCACGGTGCTCTTGCCTGGCACAGCGCGTCGACGCGCTGTGCTGATGGTCCCGGAGCCGCCAGTACGGCACGCCGGCATACTGCGCGAACCGCCGCAGGCTGAGTTGGGGTCGGCTCTGCCAGAGAACGATCAGCTCGTCCAGTGTCAGAGCCGCCGCACTTTTCGCGAGATGTCGAGCTCCAGTTCCTTTTCCGCCAGGATGCGCTTTAGACGGTCATTCTCGCGTTCCAGGGTGGTGACACCCTGGGTCCTGTCGGTCGCCCGCGAGCCGGGCGCGTCCGGCTTCTAGGAACTGAGTTTTCCAGGTATGGATCAGACTTTCGTTGACCCTGTGCTGACGGGCCGCTTCCGCGACCCCGAGATCTCCCCGCAGCACGCTCAGGACGATGGCTTCTTTGACGTCCGTGCTCCAGACTTTTCTCTGCTTTCCCATAGTGATCTCCAGTCTGCTCGTCCCTCGCATCACAAGGGTCAGGTTCTGGAAGTCATCTCTGGAGCATTACCAGGTCAAGCGCAACCTCGCGGCGGCCGGCCAGCAGCTCCACTCGGCATACACGACGGGGAACGAGCGGCTCAGCTGCGTGTTCTGCGTGTTCGCCAGGCGTGGAGATCTGATCAACGGTGCGCGCCAGCACCCGGAGTTGTACCGGGAGCATGTGGAGCTGGAGCGGGAAACGGGGTACACCCTGCACATGAGCCAGCGCAGCCTCCCAGAAATCACGGGGATCAAATGAGCGCTGGAGCTTCCAGTCACCTGGGCAAGCAGCAGTCCGAATGGGCGGTCAGTCCGCTGCCGGAAGCGGCGTCCTTACCGGCCCGCTGGGACCAGCGGTTCGGGCCGGCCACGGAGCACGCACCGCCGGCCCGAACCGCGGCGCTCTGGGCGGGGCGTGAGGCCGCGCTTGCCGAGCTCCAGGGCCATCCTGCTCTCGTGGAGCGCATCTGTGAGACCTATGCGCGTTTCCGTGCGGCCCAGGACCGGACGGTTCGCGGGGCGCGGCATCAGCAAGTCTCTGCGCTGGCCGAGGCACGTGAGCACTTCTTCGAGGCGTGCGTCCTGGCTCAGCCCATCGTGGCCGGTCACCTCCCGCACGCCTGGGTCTGGGACAGTGTGCGGTTCATCGTCATTCAGGTGAGTGAGAAGCCGTCTGGGAAGCGCGCCTCTCGCGTGGTGCAGGGGCCGCCCGACGCAGGTTAGGAGACTGCGACCTGACGACAGCCTCTAGCAGGACTTTATCACTTTGGATGAATACCCAGGAGGCATCTGCGCCGACCTCTGATGCCTACACTCAAGTACGTGCACTCGCCTGCTCAGCGAAAGGGCCAAGTCATTCAGGTGAAAGGGCAAGCTACAGTACCCTTACCCCTCTTCCCAGTGCTTAAATTTCAGGCAAGTCACTTTGACTACGAGGTTCAGGAATGGGCTCGTCGTTGTGCTCGCGGCGGAAGTCGGCCGACATGCGATAGGCCGCGCGGCGGGCACGCATGACATTGCCCAACGGGCGGTGCGCAGCCTGGGCGTGCCAGGGATTGAAGCTCGCACGGTCGTCGCCGTACACGAGCTTGTTGGGACGGGCGCTGTCCTGCGCCGCAATGCGGATACGGGCCACTGGTAGGAAGGGGCTGAGCGACTCGTCCCACAACACCGAGGCGTCCTCAATAGGCATCTTCTTCTCATCGACCGAGAGTTGCACCCTTAGCTCCCACTCGCCGCCCTCCTGGGCGATCACAGCCGCGATATTGTCACGCAGGGCGTCGATCTCGCCCAGCACCTTGATGGGCTGCCCCTTCAGGCGCCGCAGGTGGGCCGAGACGGGGGCCAGCGACAGCTTGCCCACGTAGTCGCCCCAGCGGTGCGGCAGCTGGGTGTAGAAGGTCTCGCCCAGCGGGTGCGTATAGGGATGTCCACCAAGCTGGCGCAGCATGGGCGAGAGCTTGCCCTTGCCCCCCGTGAGACTGTCGGCCACCCGCGCGCCCAGGGACGCTGCCACCTTGATCTCCTCGGGAGCGTTCACGGTGAGTTGGATGGGCTTCTGCCCCTTCATGAAGCCGGCGGCGTCCTTCTGCCCAAACTCGGGTGAATTTAGAAACACGAAGTCCTGCGTGACCTCGCCCGCGTGCCCGTCCACCATCTCGGCCCCCTCGGGCCCCACGATCTTGAGGGCCAGCCCACGCGGCGTGGACACCGTGTCTGGCAGGATGTCGCCGGGCGGCGTTGAAAAGCGCATGACCACCGGGTAGCGGCCGGGGCGGGCGAACAGCCCCTGGGCCAGGCGTTCCGGCAGGCCCTCGTAGACCTCCAGCTCGCCGACGAGCAGGCCGTGGCCCTTGCTGTGCACGCTGCGGACCGCGTGGCGGTAGCGGGTGTTCATGGCCTCGCTGAAGCCGCGCATCATGTCGGTCAGCCGGGCCATCGTCTCGGCCTCGCCGGGCTGGATCTGCTCCAGATCGTCGCGGTAACGCACATATTCGGAGGACATACGATAGGTTATCCATTCGTACAGTTGGCCTGGGAGGCCGCCCACTTGACCGACTGTTTACATGTGAAGTGATTCAATGGTGAACTTAGGTATTGCCTTGTGCATGGCAGGATGAGTAGACGTGCTGGGCCAGAAATTTTGCGTTTTTGCCGACAACTGCAGCAAGTGGCTGGGAGAGCACTTGCACTAAAGAGTAAGCAGCTCACGCCGTGAGCTGCTCGCCAATGTCTGACCTGAACTGAGCTAAAAAACCCGCTGGCAGCGACCAGCGGGCATATGCGGCGCGGCACTCAGTCGGCCGCGTTCCTGTCCTTTTTCAGCGAGGCCATGTCGATCACGGCGCGGTAGTGGATCTCCTCCCCGAGCATGCGCTCGAAGGCCCCGTTGATGTCCTGGATGTCGATCATCTCGACCTGCGCCGTGATGCCGTGCTGGCCGCACAGGTCCAGGACCTCCTGCGTCTCGGCGAGGCTGCCGATCAGCGAGCCCGCGATGCCCACGCGCTGCGTCGCCATGAGCATGTTGTTCGGCGGCTCCAGCTTTTCGAGCGCACCAACCAGAACCATCTGCCCGTCGTGCTTGAGGCACTGGAGGTAGGGATTCACGTCGTGGCCGACCGGAATGGTGTCGAGGATGAAGTCGAGGCTGCCCTTCAGGGCCTTCATGGCGTCCTCGTCGGTCGAGACGACCGAGGCTTTGGCGCCCAGGTGGCCGGCGTCCTTGGCCTTTTCCGGCTTGGTGGTGAAGACCGTCACGTCGGCCCCCAGCGCACTGGCGATCTGCACGGCCATGTGGCCTAGGCCGCCCAGCGCCACGACGCCCACCTTCATGCCGGCCTTCACGCCCCAGTGCTTCATGGGCGAGTAGGTGGTCACGCCCGCGCACAGGATCGGCGCGACCCCCTTGAGGTCGAGGTTGTCGGGGATACGCAGCACGAACCCCTCGGTCACGACGATGTGGTCCGAGTACCCGCCGAAGGTGTTGCTGCCGTCGGGTTTGAAGGGGCCGTTGTAGGTGGCGAGCCAGCCATTCTCGCAGTACTGCTCCTCGCCCTTCTGGCACGAGTCGCAGTGCTGACAGCTGTCCACCATGCACCCGACGCCTGCGAGGTCGCCCACCTTGAACTTCGTGACCTCGGCGCCCACGGCCGAGACGCGCCCGACGATCTCGTGACCGGGGATGCAGGGCCAGACCGTGTTTTCCCAGTCGTCGCGCACCTGATGCAGGTCCGAGTGGCACACACCGCAGTACAGGATCTCGATCTGCACGTCGCTGGGGCCGGGCACGCGGCGCTCGAAGTGCATGGGCGTGAGGAGAGAGGTCTTGTCGGCGGCGCCGTAGCCGGTGGCGGGGGTGCCCTGGGCCTTGGTGCCGTCGGGCTGGACTTCGACTTCACGGGGATAATGCTGGGTCATGGACGCTCCTGTGTGCAGAGAAAGGTTGAAGACCTGAATGGACGAACAGGCTTCACTGTAGGCAGCGCTTGGCATCCCCGGCTGGGAGAATCTTAAACATCGAATTTATCTGGAGCTGACTGAGCGCAAGTCTACGGGCCGCCGCACTGAGATGGCGATGATTAGCCCATCACGTCACACTGGTGCTGTTCACCATGCTGTTTTGGCGAACTTGTGACTCGCGACTAGCGTCACAGCGCTGGTCGTGGCATTGCCAAAAGTATGGAGAGAAGCGAACTGAATGCTGGAAAATGTTCGGTTTGGTCAGTGTCCACATTACGGCGAACGGGTCCGCAAAGCATCGCGACAATCCAGCAGCGAAGTAACAAAGTCCTGCTAGGCTTGGCCCCCAGGTGGGGGCCGTGTTCGCCTATGCAGTTCTTCCGACGCTCCACGCCACTTCAGGGCCCCCAGCGCGCCCTGGGCTGCACGCTCGAATGCCGGACCCACCCGGACGGCCAGACCTTCTTCCTCCGGGGCTTTCTGCCGGGGTGCAGCTATGTGACCGGCGTGCTCCAGGCGGTGCCGGACCTTCAGGTGCTCTGGTTGCGGGACGCCTGGTGGAGTGCGCTGTCACCAGCCCGCCAGGCGCAGGTGCTGGCGCAGCTGGGCAAGTTGCCTGTGCAGCTTCCGGAGGACGGCCTCTATGTCCTCGGCGAGTGAGGCCTATGCGGGCATCATGCCCCTCTTGCGGCTCAATCAGCGGCCACCCCTGACCGTCCTGAGCGCTAGCCTGGGCCAGGATTCGGCCATGCTCGCGACCCTGTGCTTGGAAGACAAAGCATTCCAGCGGCACTACGTTTTTGGCGGCACAGTGCCGATTAGCTGAGGAGGATGGGCGCCTGGGGCGCACAACAGCCGGATTCGGGAGCGCACTCTTCTGCGGAAGCTTCAGCAGGCAGACCACACGCCGCTCCAGCCTTGCACTGCACCCCCGGGGTGCTGAGGTGCACCACGATCTGCTCAGAGGCGATCTCCACGTGGGTAACGTGATACTGCATTGCAGGCTGTGCCGCGTTGCCATATTCGAAGCGAATTTCTGCGTCCGGGCGAACGGGGATGTGCTTGACCACGCGATCGTAAATGGCCAGGAATTTCCGATTCGTCATGAAGCCGGCCTTCGCCTCCTCCGCACTGCCATCCATCAGTTGAACGACGGTCTCACGCCAAGTGTTGGCTTTGCCGCCGCAGTCCATCGCCTCAATGGTGACGGCCTTGACCTCCGTCACGTGATACCCCGCCGGCACCAGCACCGTGCCATGCAGATGAAACTGGAGGGGACGCTGTGGCAGGGTCCGCAGCGCAGAAATCACCGCTTCGGTGGAGGTTTGTTCGGTGAGGCCAGGGATTACAGAGGAGAGCGATTGCGTCATGTTCCAACTCCTTTATCGACGTTCTTCGATGAATAGAAGGCGGTGAGTCGGCGGACGGCGGAACTCCTTATGGCCAGCTGGACTGTTCGCAGGTATCCTGTGAGGCTTCGTCGCCCCGTACAGGGTCGATACTTTTGAGAGCGATCAGGCGAGGCCTTCCAGAGCGAGGAGACTTACACAGCCGCTTGCCGGGCGACAGGCACGTGGACAAGCAACGCCTGTAGTGCCGTTCCTGCGACCTGCAGGCCCCGCTCACTCAGGGTGTAATAGGTCCATCGTCCGCGTTTCTCGGCGGTGACGAAGCCCGTGTCGACCAGGATTTTCATGTGATGGCTGGTGGTGGCCTGACTGAGTCCCAGCCACTCCTGCACGTCGCAGGTGCAGATGCCCTGCCCGGTCGAGCAGCATCCCGCGTCCGCGGTCGCCAGAAAGTGTAGGGCCTTGAGACGGTGGACATCACCCAGCGCCTTGAACACCGCTGCCGTCCCATCGAAATCCATAGATGTATACTAGAGACTACATCGAAAAATATCAATACGTCAGCGAGAGAGCCCGTCTACTCCCTCAGCACCCGTCCCATCACTATTGCCGATGCTGGACATCCCTCCTGCACCAGCGGCGAACGCTGCACAGCTTCCGGCAGCTCTGACCAGGGAATCTGGGCAAAGTCCCACCGCTCAAACCACGCTGCCGCTGTCGTGGTCAGCAGCACGAGCGTCTCTATTCGCTGCTGCGCCGCACGGTCAAGCGTCGCGTGCAGCAGCGCCTCCCCATACCCCATGCCTCGGTAGTCAGAGTGCACCACCACCGAGCGCACCATCCCGACCGACCCATAGTGTTCCAGCCCGGCCAGGCCCACGACCTTGCCCCCCTCTTCGGCGACGATGAACCCCATCAAGTCGTCGGGGAGGCCCACCAAGGGCAATCCAGCCGCGCGCAATAACGCCACCCCTCTCGGCCGATCTGCGGGCTGCGCGTCCCGGAGGGTCAGGTCAAGCTGCACGTCGCGTTCTCCTGAGCGGCTGTCTCCATTTCCAGCGCCTCAACCAGCAGTTCCAGCGCCCGCAAGACACCGGCCTGCTCGTCTGCCGGCACCCGGTCCAGGAGGCGAGCCGACTGATGGGACAGCTTCCCGTTCAAGGCCTGCGCCTGTGCCTGCCCCTGCTCCGTCAGGGTCAGGGCCACGGTCCGCCGATCCAGCGCCTGGGACTGTTTGTGGACCAGACCGTCCCGGACCAGCGCCTCGATATTCCGACTCATCCAGGCCTTGTCCGTCCCCAACTGGCGGGAGACTTCCGCGAGTGTCAGGGTCCCTTCTCTCTCTAGAAGCGTGAGGATCTGACACCGTGCCAGGCTCTGTAGACCGCACGCATTCGCCGTTCGTTGTTGCAAGACCGTATGGAGGCGGGTCATGCGCCGGAGAAGTCCCGTCGGGTCCTGAGTCATTGGTACTCCTTTCGTTGTACTTGACAACGATCTGCCAAAACCGTACTTCTGAGGGCGTGTCGTTGTCAACGGCAACGATCTGGAGGTCACTATGGTCCTGAACGAATCCCGTCCTGCCCGCCCCGACGATGCCCCGGAAATCGCCCGTATCTACACCCAGGGCATCGAAGATCGCAGCAGCACGTTCGAGACTCGCCCACGTACGGCAGATGACATCGCCCCCTGGTTTGACGGCCAGCACCCCATCGTCGTCGTGGAACGGCAAGGACAGGTCATCGCGTTCGCCAGCACCAGTCTGTACCGGCCGCGCGAGTGCTACGCCGGCATTGCCGAATTCAGTGTGTATGTTGACCGTGCTGCCCGGGGGACGGGTGCCGGGAAGGCGGCCATGCAGGCCCTCCTGGCGGACGCGCAGGCGGCTGGGTACTGGAAACTGCTTTCACGGGTCTTTCCGGAGAACATCGGGAGCCGAAAGCTCCTGATGTCCCTGGGTTTCCGTGAGGTCGGCCTCTACGAGCGGCACGGTCAACTCGACGGCCTCTGGAAGGACGTCGTGATCGTCGAAAAACTGCTGTGATTCCGGCCCGCCTGTGTTCGAATGAGGTATGGCTCGTGCCACCCGGACGCTCAATCCCCTGCACTTCGAAGATCTGGAACCTCACCGCTTCGAGGATCTGGTGCGGCAGTTGGCCTATGAGTATCGGCCTTGGACCAGTATCGAAGCCACCGGCCGAGGCGGCGCCGACGATGGCATCGATATCCGGGCCTTCGAACCAGGCAGCGCACCGCTCACGGAAGATGGAGATGAGGAAGACGGCTTTGCTCCCATCACCCCAGGACGCCTATGGATCATCCAGTGTAAGCGGGAGAAACGCATCGGCCCTGCACAAGTCCGGCGCTATGTAGAGGAAAGTGTGCGGGGGCCAGACGTGCCCTACGGCTTCATCCTCGCGGCGGCCTGCGACTTTAGCAAGAAAGGCTATGACGCCTTCCGGCTGGCACTTCTTGGGACGGGCGTGCAGGAGTTTCATCTCTGGGGAAAGGCCGAGCTGGAAGATATGCTTTTCCAGCCAAAAAATGATCATCTGCTGTTCGCTTACTTCGGTATCAGTCTGCAGACTAGAGGCTGCCAAGAACCCTATGCAAAAAGGGGCTTGAGGTTGTGGCAGAGCAGAAAACAAGCCGCCAGGAAATGGAATCCCACCAGAGTTGATGGCCACCGTTCAAGGTCTCGTCCGAGGCGTCTGAATCGGGAGAGCCAAGCCAACGAACGCTCGACCACCCAGCGACGGGGCAGCAGAATGAAGCCCTTCGACGCCTCCGGACGTTTCACGACGATCAGTTCTACACCTGCTTCAGCCGCCTGGAGCGCGGTCTGTGCTCCCGTATCGCCCTGATCGGCGAAGGCCACTTCGACGTTGACGCCCGTCGCTTCTTGCACCTCCAAGCACAGGTCTTTGACCTGTGCCCGGTCTTGTTCATGGGCTGGGGTCGTCAAGACGGCGAGCAGGTGGCCCAACGTGTCGACCGCAAGATGCACGTTGGTGCCTTCGCGCTTTTTCGTCCCGTCAAATCCGGCGCGGTGCCCGCTTTCCGGCGTGCTTTGGAGCGTGCGACTGTCGATGATGATCGCGGTGGGTTCGCCGTTTCTGGACCGCTCAACTCGGGAGAGGATGCGGAGATCATGTGCGGCCGTCTCGAAGCACCCGGCCTCGAACCAGCGGTGCGCCTGTTGGCGCACCGTCTCCGGTGGAGGGAACTCGTGAGGGAGATAGGCCCACTGTGCCCCGGTTCGAGCGATCCAGAACAAGGCATTGAGGACGTCCCGAATGGGGTGTTTCCGCTGCCCTGCATCCTGGCGACTGAGCAGAAGATACGGTAGGAGAAAGAAGTACGTATCGTCGTCCACGTCGCTGGGGTAGCCCTGCCGGATCATCCACGCATTCTGCTCTGTCCCAACTCCAGCTCCAACAATTCAAATCGGTTCTTGGCAGCCTCTAGGGAACTACAGCGAGAGGCGGAGGGCTAGGGCCAGCAACGTGATCAGCAGGACGGGCAGGGTCAGAACGATTCCGATCTTGAAATACTGACCCCAACCAATTCGAATTCCTTTGCGCGCGAGGACGTGAAGCCAGAGCAGGGTGGCCAGACTCCCGATGGGCGTGATCTTGGGGCCCAGATCGTTGCCCACCACGTTCGCGTAGACCATGCCCTGTTTGACGAGCCCGGTTGCGGTACTGTCGTCGATCGCGATGTTGCCGATCAGCACACTGGGCATGTTGTTCATCACGCTGGAAATGAGGGCCATCACGACTCCTGTGCCGAGCGTGCCGCTCCACAGGCCACCCTCGGCAAATCGGCTCAGGACATTACCCAGCACGTCGGTCAGGCCAGCGTTGCGCAGGCCGTACACGACGAGGTACATGCCCAGGGAGAAGATCACGATCTGCCACGGCGCGCCGCGAAGCACCTTGCGGGTGGGGATGATCTGGCCGCGTGCCGCGACGACATACAGCAGTGCTGCGCCCAGAACCGCGACGACGCTGACGGGGACCCCGAGCGGACCCGCGGTGAAGTACCCCACCAGGAGGAGCGCCAGCACCACCCAACCCGTCTGGAAGACGCGGCGGTCACGGATCGCGCTGTCTGGGGCATCCAACTTCGAGGGTTCGTAGAGGCGGGGCAGGTCTCGCCGGAAGTACAGGAACAGCACCGTCAAGCTGGCCAGGACGGCGGCCAGATCGACGGGGACCATGACGCTGGCGTATTTCCCGAAACTCAGGTTGAAGAAGTCGGCGGTGACGATGTTGACGAGGTTGCTGATCACCAGGGGTAGGCTGGAGCTGTCTGCGATGAAGCCCGTCGCCATGATGAACGCGAGGGTGGTCGTGGTGGAGAACCCCAGGGCCAGCAGCATGGCGAGGACGATGGGGGTCAGGATCAGGGCGGTGCCGTCGTTGGCGAAGAGGGCACTGACGACGGCGCCGAGCAAAATGACCAGCGTGAAGAGCCGGCGGCCGCTTCCGCCGCCCCAACGGGCGACGTGGAGGGCGACCCAGCGGAAGAAGCCGGCCTCGTCCAGGAGCAAGGAGATGATGATCAGCGCCACGAAGGTGATCGTGGCGTTCCAGACGATGTCCCAGACGATGGGAATGTCGGCGGTGCTGACGACACCGGTCATCAGGGCGAGGAGGGCGCCGAAGGTGGCGCTCCACCCGATGCCCAGGCCTTCCGGCTGCCACCTCAACTTGGGTTGCCAGATGACGAGGACGAGGGTCAGGAGGAAGATCAGTGCAGCGAGCAGCATGACTTACTTCGTCTCGACCGCTGGACTTTCCTCGTAGGTAGGCGGGACGTCACGGCCTTCTTTGAGGGCCTGAACGAAGGCATCGAATTGGATCTTGAGTTGATCGCGGACGGTCCGCCAGCGGTCGAGGCTGCCGCCACTCGGATCGACGAAGGGATAGTGCCGCCGGAGAGTGTGGCCGGGATAGATAGGGCAGGCTTCGGCGGCGCTGTCGCAGACCGTGACGACGTAGTCGAAGTTCTGCGCCTCGGGGACATCGTGGAGGGTTTTGCTGGTGTGGGTGGAGAGATCCAGGCCCAGTTCATTCATGACGGCGATGGCGTCGGGCTTGACCCGGGTGGCTTCTGTGCCGGCGGAGTGCACGTCCAGGGCGACGCCCAGGCGACGGGCGGCGTCACGCGTGAGGGCTTCGGCCATCTGGGAGCGGGCAGAGTTGTGGGTACAGAGAATCAGGACACGCGGCATGCGTGCAAGCTAACACACCGATTTAGATTGATGTGTCAGAGGTGGGAGCTCGGAGAAAAGATCAAGCAGCAATTGACCCCCGAGGCGGAAGAAGGGCTCCCGGCTCAGGGCGTAGTACATGTTCTTGCCGCGCTGCTCAGACGTTACCAGCCCTGCTTCTTTGAGGATGTTGAGGTGGTAGGAAACCTTCGACTGGGGGAGATTCAGGAGGGCCTCCAGGTCGCAGACACAGTGCTCGCCCTGGGCGAGGTGGCGGACGAGGTCATAGCGGGTGTCTTGCGCGAGCGCCTTGAGTTGGTCAAGGACGGAGGGCGCGGTCAGCGTAGTCACCCATCTAGTCTAATCGTTGTTTTTGCATCGGTGGGTTCATCAAGCCCCCTGAAACAAGGGGCGAACCTGTGCTGATTGGTCCGTGCAGAGTTGATGATTATGGCCGACGTTCCGAGCGCGCCACGTCTTCCAAAGTCAGTGGAGACGGCATGACCAGATAAAGTCCGGAAAAGAAGAAACATATAAACGTGTTCGCTCCTCTGTTGATCTCTGGAGTGTGCTCTCCGGATATGTATTGAAGAAATGATCTGAGTACATGGATATGCCCATGTTCCTGTAGTACATAGAAGTCAACAGTCTCCAGTTTCACGGGCCCATAGACTTGGTGCGCCTGCGCGCGGAGCACCCAGCGTCCTTTGTGCTGTGTGTGGCTTTCGAGCAACGGAAACTTACGGCAGACAAGTGGCAGGGCACACGGATCACACGGTCATGGTCAATGATCTGACACTGGAATAGAGCTGGGAACTGGCCTTCGGGCAGTATGGACATCTGAGCATGGGTGAGCTGGATGCCCTGCAGATGAATCGGGGTTATGCCAATACGACAGGGTTTTAAAGGTTGACCTCTTGCCTTTACAGAGGCCACCCCTTATAACTCAGCTATGTCTTACGAGAAGCTGAGTGCGCAGATGGAGAACCTCACCAATCCCCAACGCAGTGATGCGTTCTACAAACAGTTCCGCGATGCGGTTCGGCAGGGGGAGATCGAAGCGGCGGACCTGCCGGAACGCTTTGAACTGCCCAAGGAATATCGTCGTCGTGGGGCGGAAGGTTCATATACGCGCACGGTCAAGGACATGGTCGTGAATGTCACGCCCGCGTACAAGAAGTGGTTCGACGGCGTGAACGAGACGCTGGTGGCCACGACGCGCCGGGCAACAGCACCGAAGGCGAGCCTGGAGGCAGTGGAATCGGGCGCGGTCGACTTCGCGGCGATGGTGGAGGAGACGCGCCGGAAGATGGAGGCGAGCTACAGCAAGGGGCAGGCGCTGGGCAACGCCAGGAAGGCGGCCAAGCCCAAGGCCCGCCGCACGACCAAGAAGTAAGACGCTCCCATGACGAGGCGGCCTCACCGGGCCGCCTTTTCTTTTGCTCGACTGCCTGGCTTATTGATAACGACGTAAATACGAGCTGGTATGCTGGAGGTGTAGCCGAATGGCATCCATCCAAATACTCTCGGACGCAGTTGGAGGAACATCGACTGGCGGCGACCCCCTGACTTCAAGGGGGCCAGCATTCACAGCAGGCGATTGCCGATCACTTCGGCGTGTCCGTACACCCCATCAGTAACTGGAAGAAACGCCTGAAGCGCACCGGCAGTCTCCAGACAACGGTGACGACAGGATGCCCCGCCTGACTCACCGCCGCCCAGCTCGAACAGGTCCGCACCCTCCTGAGGGAGGGTGCGCTGCACTATGGCTTCCCTGCCCCGACCTGGAGCACCAGACGAGTCGAAGACCTGATCGGGCGGTACTTCGACGTGTGGTACCACCCCGATCACGTCCGGAGCATTCTTCGTCAGCTGGGGTTCACGCCCCAGCTGACGGATGGACAGGCCGCAGAATGCCATGAACTCCGGATCGCGTCCTGGACAGAACAGGTGGATCCGGAGTTGGGGAAAAAAGGTCGCGCAGGGCGCCATCCTGCTGTACCTGGATGAGGTCGGCTTCTCGCCGAAAGGTGTGCGCAGACGCACGTGGTCGACTAGGGTCTGTGCGACTGAATCGGATGACAGTTCGACACACGGTCGTGTGACACTGAACGGGTGACTTTTGCTCCTCCCACCCCCGACAACGACTTCGACCGACGTGTTCTTGATGATGTCCAACAGTACGGTTGGCACGTCATCAACGTGCCCGAGGACGACGAAGGACCAGGGTTCGCCTTCACCGTCGGCCTGACGGCCAACTACCAGCATCCAGAAATCATTGTCCTTGGCCTTCCTCTGGAGCTCATGCACGCGCTCCTCAATGTCATCGGTCGTGCCGTGAAGGGCGGGCACCGCTTTGAGGCAAATCGTCACTATGCTGGCCTTCTTACGGATGCCGAGTGTGCGTTCATTGACGTCGCTGCCACGCACTGTCGTGATTTTCTAGGCACCGCCATGTGGTTCTACCAGTCGCACCCCTTCCAAGCGTTGCAATGCGTCTGGCCTGACAAGCAAGGCACCTACCCATGGGATGAGTCATGTTCTACCGACTGGCAAGTCTTGCAGCCCTTACTTGACACGCCTTGAGGACGATGCTTGAAGCCAGAGCATCAGACAAGCCACCAGGACGACGGCAAGGGTGATCAATATAGGGATGTCCACGCTTCGGGTTGCTGGGGAGATGAGGATGGAGGGCATCCCACTGCGCACCTGTAAGGTCAATCCTGCACAACGAACTTCAAGGCTATGGCCACCACATGAGTTCAGCCGCACAGACCCTAGGGGAGTCACGCCCCTGGTCACACTCCCGGCCAACGGGAAAAACTCTCGGCAATTGGGGCGATCACTTCGGATGGTCGATTCTTCCAGTACACGAAGCCTGAGGCGATCTGGAGTGGGGACGTCACCCGGCTCTTGCAGCATCTGTTGCGCCATGTGCAAGGGGAGATCATGGTGGTGCTGGACAATGCGGGCATACACCGAGCGAAGGCAACTCAGGCGTTCGTGGAGATCCACGAACGCCTGTCACTGGTGTTGTTGTCACCGTACGCTCCGGAGTCGAATCTGATCGAGCTGGTGTGGACGTACGTGAAGCGGAATGTGCTGGAGAACTTCTGTGCCCGCTCAGTGGGCGTGCTGAAAGCGAAGCTGACGACGGCCTGGCAACGGGTTCGGTACATCAATCCGCCTCAATATTTGATGGACTTGAACTTATGCCGTTATCAATAAGGATCTCTTTGATCTATAGCTTGGCTCTACAGAGTGTTTTCTGAAGTCGTGTCTCTCAGGGCTTGCGTGATGACCTGGCGGAGGTGGTGGGTTCCTACCCGCACCTCCGCCAGGGTGAGCCCCCCGTGCCCCAACACCAGCGCTTGCGCTGGGGCACCTGTGAAGGTGAACGTGGTCAGCGTCTCGGCATACACCTGCCGCTCGGCCAGCCTCGCCGAGATGTCCTCGGCGTCCAGCGGCGGGTTCAGATGCAAGCAGACGTGCAACCCCGCCTCAATGCCTCCCAGGACAGCGTGGGGCGCCAGGGGCGCAAGCTCTTCCGTCAAGGCCTGACGGACCTGGGCGTGCCAGCGCCGGGCACGGCGCAGGTGGCGGTCGAGATCACCACTGCGCAGCAGGTGCAACAGGGCCACCTGACCGGCGAGGGCAGGGCCCCCGTCGGTCAGAAAGCGTTCGCGCACCAGAGCGGCCACGAGGTCGGGCGCGGCCACCACGAAGCCCAAGCGCAGCGCCGGGCTCAGGATCTTGGAAAAGGTTCCCAGATAGAGCACCCGGCCACTCCCGTCCAGACTGGCGAGTGGGGGGAGGGGCGGGGCGTCGTAGCGGAACTCTCCATCGTAGTCGTCCTCAAGGATGATGGCCCGCTGAACCTGTGCCCACTCCAACAGGGCGAGGCGGCGGGCCAGGCTCATACGCCCGCCCAGAGGGAACTGGTGGCTGGGCGTGACGTACACCGCCTGGGCGGGGGGCAGGTCCGCGACAACCAGCCCGTTGGCGTCCACCGGCACGGGCACCAGGGTATGTCCAGCGGCCTGGAGGACCGCGTGGCCCGAGCGGTACCCGGGATTTTCGTAGAGCACCGTCGCCCTGGGGGGGAGGACGCCCCGCGCGATCAGTCCCAGGCTGTTCAGGCTCCCCGAGGTCAGGACCACCTGCTCGGGCGTGGATGCCAGCCCACGCAGGCGCCCGGTGAAGGCCGCCAGGGCGACGCGTAGATCATGGAGACCCGCCAGGTCACCGTACTCGCCGGGGAGGGGCAGGTCCGTCGCCCGGGCCCAGGCACGTTTCCAGGCCTGCTCGTCCAGCATGGCGCAGGAGGTCACGCCGCTGCGGAAGTGCAGCCCCTCACGCGCGTCGAGTCGGGCTGAATGCGGCATGGTCCGCGTCTGGAACCAGGGCGGCGCAGTTCCAGGGCCGATTTCCTGGGGCGCGGGGTGGGGGTGCAGCCCCGCCGCGACCCGTGTGCCGGACCCGACCACCGCCTCCAGGGTGCCGTCCGAAGTCAGCAGGCCATAGGCCTCCTCGACGACCCCACGGGAGATCCCCAGTGTCTGGGCCAGGCTGCGGCTCCCGGGCAGGCGCGTGCCGGCGGGCAGACGGCCATGCAGCGCCGCGTCCCGGATCTCCCCGGCCAGCTGGACATGGAGGGGTTGAGGAGCGCCGCGGAGCAGACGTGGATTGAAAGGGAGGGAGGTCATGGCAAGTGGCCCCCTTAGTGTGCCTGAAAGTGGCTCTGGGTGGGGGGCCACCGGCCGCCTAGGCTGGGGTCATGCCGCATGTCCGTCCGCTTGACCTCGATGAAGCTCACCTCGCCTTCCCTGCTCTCCGGGAACTCCGGCCCGCGTCTGGCGCGGTCGTCAGTCCGGAGGCGTTCCAGCAGGCCATGTCGCAGGCCTATGCCCAGGGATATCGCCTGGCCGGTTCATTCGATACGTCTGGAGAGGTTGCCGCGGCGGTGGCGGGCTACCGGCTCCAGACCAATCTGGCGTACGGCCTGTTCCTCTACCTCGACGACTTGTCCACCCTCCCCGGTGCTCGGGGCCGGGGCCATGCGGCGGCGCTGCTGGCCTGGCTGGAGGATGAGGCACGGCGGCAGGGCTGCCGGGAACTCCATCTCGACTCAGGGGTGGGGCCTCACCGCTTCACCGCGCACCGCCAGTACCTGAAGGCTGGACTGAACATCGTCTCCCACCACTTCGCGAAGGGGCTGTCATGAGTGGGACCTACGACCCGAGGCGGCAGGACCCCTCACGTTCACGCCGGCCGCACCTGCGCCGGGACGACGACTGGATCAGAGGACTCCTATCGCGTGAGCGGATCGCCCGCATCGCCACACTCTGGCAGGGTGAGGACGGCGCCGCCTTTCCATTCATTACACCGCTGGCTTACGTCTACCGCCCCGAGGAACACGACCTGATCTATCACACCAATATCGTGGGGCGCCTGCACGCCAATACGGCCCAGGGCCATCCGGCGACGGCCGAAGTGTCCGAAATCGGCCGCTTCCTGCCCAGCAATTCACCACTGGAACTGTCGGTGCAGTACCGCAGCGTGGTGGTGTTCGGTACGGCCGAGATCCTTCAGGACCCGGACGAGCAGCGGCAGGCCCTGACACGCTTGTCCGAGCATGTGTTCCCGGGTCTGACGGTGGGGGAGACGACCCGGCCCATCCTCGAGGCGGATCTGCTGCGCACCCGGGTGTATCGCCTGGCCATCACACACTGGAGTGGTAAGGAGAACTGGAGTGAGCGTGCCATGCAAGAGAAAGCGTGGCCGCCCCTCGCGCCTGAGTGGTTTGGAGAAGAACCCTGAGGGTGCCTCCTGCAAGACGTCATCCTACCTATCTTCTGTGCGTCATTCGCGGATCTGCTCCACAGACCCTACAAAGTACGCATCAGCTCTCGTAGGGCGTCAGGCGCTGCGGAGCATAGTTCCTAGAGTTTCCCGGGTCCACAACCGGCCCTGACTTACGTCGTTCTCAATAGACCACTCGGCCGGGCAGGACCAGGGTGAGGACACAGGTCGTGGTGATGAGGCCCAGCTGCCAGAGCGGAAGGCGAAGGGGGACGCCTTCCAGCCGCTCGCCGGGTCGGGAGAGGAAGAGATTCCACACGGCGACCAGGGCGCGCAGGGAGATCAGGACCAGGATCGTCAGCAGGGGAATCTTCAGGGCCAGCCAGCCCGTGTGGACCACGACGATGGTCAGACTCAAGAGCACGATGCCCATCCAGACCTCGACCTGGGGCTGCCGGGAATCGTGGGGACGTGGGGCGGGGAGAGGGCGCGGCATACCTCGGACTCTAAGCTCGTGATTTAACTGTTTGAAGCCGCTGTAGGCGGCGTTCTGTACCATCGAGCATGAACGCCTCAGCTCCGCTTGACCACCTGCAGGCCTTTCGGAATGGCGTTTACCACTGCTTCGACCATCGTTCAGATGCGTTGTTCAACCTCTTTGACGCCATCACCGTTGCGGGACTGGTGCCCAGCTTCGCGCACCTCAGTCTTCAAGGACCCTTCGAGCGTGGTCATGGCAGCCTGTACGCAGCATTGACTCAGGGCACGCTCGGTGCCGAGCGTGTTCGAGCACTGGTCGGCACCACCCTGAATGACGACTATCCACTCGTCTTTGCCATCGATACCTCGACCTGGGTCCGAAACGATGCCGAGACCAGTCCACAGCGGGGCTACTTCTACCATCCGAGTCGTCACAGTGCCGGGAAACCTGTCGTCGCGGGCTGGTCTTACTCCTGGGTTGCCCAACTCGGACCCGTCAGCAGCAGCTGGACTGCACCTCTCGATGTGCGTCGAGTCGCTCCCGGCCGGACAGTACACGAGATAGCCGACGAACAGGTTCAACACGTTATGAATTTGCTTCCCGCAGGAGGCGCATCGCCGCTCTTCGTCTTCGATGGCGGGTACGATCCTGTCCGCCTGGCGAAGCTCAAGGACGCTGACTCTGTCAGCGTCCTAGTCCGTGTCCGGCGCAATCGACGGTTCTTCTTCGATGCTACGACGCGTCCGGGTTCCCAGGGAGGTCGCCCACGCATTCATGGAGCTAAGTTTCTATGCGCGGACCAGACCACTTGGCCGGCACCCCATCTGGAGCATCTGGAAACCACGGAGCAGTACGGGACGGTCCATGTGCGTGCCTGGACGGGGCTGCACGTCAAGACCACTCAGGACACGCGGCCAGGATCGCGTCACTTCAAACCGACGTACAGCGGGACCGTGTTGTTGTTGGAGGTGGCGAAGTTGCCCCGGGAAACGCGTCAACCGCAGGCCTTCTGGCTCTGGTGGCGGGGACCAGGCGTGCCGGATCTGGCGATGCTGTGGCGTGCTTACACGCGTCGGTTCGATCTGGAACATACGTTTCGCTTCTGCAAACAGACGCTGAACTGGGAAACACCACGTCTGCGTCATCCGGAGCAGGCGGACCGCTGGACGCTGTTGGTGCTGCTGGCCTTCACCCAGTTGCGCCTGGCTCAGCCGGTGGTGACCGATGCCCGTCTTCCATGGCAGCGACCACAGGAACGTGGTCGCTTGACGCCGAGTCGAGTCCGGCAAGGTTTTATCCAGCTGTTGGTACCCCTGGGAAGTCCAGCTTGCGCGCCAAAACCGTCAGGCCGTTCACCAGGACGACCCAAAGGGAAGTGTTCAGGCCGAGCGCCTCGCTTCCCGGCTCTGAAAAAGACCGCCTGACGGCCTTCGACCCCACAACAGGCGACCGCGACAAGCGCGGTCGGCTTAAATCACGAGCTAAGCGTACGGATGCTGAGCTGGGCAAGGGGGCAGGGGTGGTGCAGGAGTGGCCCGCTCACGCGGGCCAGGGCCGCTCTATGTCATCAGAACCCCGGACCAGCATTGTCCTGCTCAACGCGCTGAACATCGAACACACGGTGTACCTGTCCAACCCGGGTGAAGTCTTGAGCACCATCCGGGAGTGGGTCGGCAAGGGCTACCGCCCCAAGATCGATGTTCCGGCGGGAGGGATTCAACTCCCCTACGCGCAGCATGACCTGTTCGACTTCACGCTCCTCGGTGCCCGGCCTGCCGTCAGTCATGAGGGAGAAATGGGCGTGTGGCATGACGGTCACTTCTATAAGAAGCGCGTGCTGGAGGCGGTGGATTCGCGCAAGCTGAAGTTGCCGCCCGCGATCAAATACAGCCGGGGAGCCAAAACGACCGATCCCGCGCATCTGCGCGAGAAGTCCGACGGCGAGTTCGAGTACGTCACGCTGGTGATCTTCCGCGGACGCGGCCGGATCCAGGACGACCTCAATATCCTGGGAGGCGGGAAGCACATCCTGGCTGGATTAGAGACCACGCGCGCTGCCGAAGCCGCAGCTTGAGCGTGCGCTTGGGGTGGCGGCGCAAGCCCCCCAGGCCCGATCCCCCAAAGAGACAAGCTCACGCGGGAGTGCTGGCCCCTGAAGGGGCCTGTTTTCGCGTATGACCTCCCTCTCTTCGCGCCGCAAGACCCACCGTCTGCCCACCTCCCTGAGCCTGTTCCCCGACTTCGAGACGCTGCGCCTGAGCGTCCTGCTGCCCGCGCCTGGGGGGGAGCCCCCACCCCCACCCGGTCCGCTGTACTGGCCCTGTCGTCCCTGGGGACGGCATCATGGCCCCAGCCTCTTCCCGGAGTTCGACCTGCGGACCCTCAGCACGGGCGAGACCAAGGTGCCCCTGAGCGTGTCGCCTGTGGCGGTTCCGGCCCCCTCGACGGCCCTCGTGGTCCCGCTGCACCCCCTGGTACCCGTCCAGCCTGACCCGGCCCCGCCGCGGACCTTCAGCACGGGCGAGACGAAGGGGCAGGCGGTCGCCCCAGAGCCGGTCTTGAGCGAGGCCGCCCAGCGCCTCCTGGACCACCTGCGCGACGAGGGGTCCCTGAGCGTCGTGACGGCACGTCACCTCCTCGGCCGAGACCCCATGGCGGCCCTGAGCGAGCTGCAGGCCGCCTGGCGCATCTCGGAGATCCCGGGGGGCGCGAGCAGCCGGCAGGGTCGAGCTGCCTCGTATCGCTTCGTGCCTCAGTGTGCCGCGCACGAGACGTTGCCGCTGGCCTATACCCACCATGTGCTGGCGGGGAAGCACGGGACGCTGTCGGCCTTCATGACCTGGCTGGATGTGTCGGAGGCGGAGGTGCTCACGGTCATGCGGGGGCTGATCGCCGCGGGCCTGGCGCAGGGCGGTCCGGTGGGGGCGACGTTCGCGTTCCGGGTGAGCACGGGTGAGCATGGAGTCACCCCAAGTACACCTACGGTCAAGGTCATGAGTACGCGTGCCGAGTCTAGGACTGGCCCCGATCGGGGCACCCCATTCATGCCCACGACGGTGGGTGGAGGCAACTGATGCCGCTGGAAGAATTCATGGGTCTGCCGAGCGCGGGGGCCGCGCCGGTGATGGTCAAGAACCTGGATGCCCAGGGACAGGTCACGGGTCTGGCGATCCGGGTGGAGGGGGTCTTCGCGAGTCGGGTGCTGAATGCGCTCGTCGAGCTGACGCAGAGCGAGGGGAGCGTGGAGGTCGACCACCCGTACTTCCAGGGCTGGCTGGTCGAGGAGGGCCTGTGGGTGATCACGCGCCCGGGGAATGCGGGGTGGGTGAAGCTCCGCGAGGATGGCCGTGTGTTGGAGGTGGAGGACGGCTTCGGAGTCCAGCTGTTCCGCGTGCCGCTGCACGAGTCGGCCCAGGTCCTGAACCCGTACGGCCTGAGTACGGAGATCGAGCAGGTGGCGCGGTCCCTCCGACAGGAGGTCACGGGGGAGCGGGTGTGCCGCAAGTGCGGGTGCACGCCCTCGTGGGGCTGCGAGGACGGGTGCGCCTGGGCGGAAGCGGACCTGTGCACGGGCTGCGAGACGGTGCGGCTGTGAGCGTGCGTCGGAAGCTGGTGCAGCAGGCTCAGACGGGCGTGATGAAGCTAGGGGTGGAGGGCGCGCAGGCCTTGATGGAAGCCCCTCTGCTCGCCGCGCAGGTGCTCGAGGAGAAGACGGACGGACCGATCGCAGCGTTCATGGCGATGGGGCACCAGGAGGTCGCCGAGTTGCAGGCCTTCATGGCGGAGCAGCAGGGCAGTGCCCTCTGGCCGGCCCTACACCGGGCGCAGGCTGCGCGATACCGGCGGCTGGCCGCCCGGCATGAATTGTCGATTCCCCTGCACCCGCACCTGCGCCCGATGTTCGTTGCCCTGGCCGACACATACTGTGTGCTGGCCAATCAGCATGCGCAGCTCGCGGAGGTGCTGATATGACGACGGCCGTCGCCACGCTGAGTGGAATTCTCCAGGCGGACACGCTCCCCAGCATCATGCAACTGCTCCACCACCATCAGCATCAAGGCTGGATCGTCCTAGAAGGGAGCCGATGCGGCGAACTGCATTATCAGGAGGGTGAGCTCGTGCACGCCTCCTGCGGGGAGGTGACGGGGGAACAGGCGCTCTGGATGCTGCTGGGCATCGAGGGCACGTTCCACGTCTTCCGGGGAGTCCCAGCCCAGGCGCTGCCCCGGTCGTTGGCGGGCTCACACCAGGGGTTGCTGATGCAGGCCACGCGCCTGGTGGATGAAGCGCGTCAGGTGGCCGAGGAGTTCCTGCTCGACGACGAGGAGCTGGACGCGAACGCCTCTGCCCCAGGGTGGTCCATCGCGGGGCTGGATGACCTTCCCGCCCTGGAGGCCGTCCCTCACCTGACCGGGGATGCCCGTCATCTGGTGCTCGATGCGGCAGCCGCGCGCATTCTCTAGGCCATCGACGGGCGCCAGACGGTGCAGGAGCTCGTGACTGGGCTGCGGTGTTCCTCAGCGGACGTGCAGGCGGTGCTGGCCCAGGTGCAGCGGCAGGGGGGTCTGCGCTTGGGCAACGTCCAGATGCCTCCTGCGTTCTGGGCGGAGGTGCAGGCCCAGGTGATGGTGGTGCTGGGGCCCGCGTCCCTGTGGGTGATGCAGGACGCCGCGCGCGAGCTGCAGTTGCCCTCCGAACAGGTGCCTCGCGCGCTTGCTCCGGCCTTCCTGAAGGCCGTGCTGACTCTGACGACGCCCACCCGCCGCCCCGCCGTACGCATGGCCCTCCTGGCGCTGTGGTCGCGCTATCCCGAGGCGTTGAAGGAACTGCGATGACCCACCCGCCTGAAGTGATCGTGCTGATCCTCCTGGACCCGTCATGACGACGAGCTCACTCCCTGCCGCTTGGATGACCACGCTCCACGATCTCCGCCCCGCTGGCCTGCCGATGGGAGAGGTCCACCCAATCGACGTGGATCCCGTGTTGGCTGAGCTGCACCCGCTCATCACCGTGCGACTGGGCTGGGAGATCTTACTCGCCCATAAGCGCTCCCGGACACCGCACGCCATTTGTGCTGGACCCAGGAAAGGGTGCGGCAGATGTCTACTGACCATCGCCTATGTTTGGTGCGCCTCTCATGGTCGACGCGCCTGGCGTGTGGTAACCCTGGGTCTGCGAACGCTGGTCCGAACCTTGGGCTGCTCGGAGCAGCAGACCGCCTACAGCGGTCTGTCCCTTATTGAACTGTTAATCCTCTCCCAGACGGCGTTATAGAAAATGTCGGGTACTGAGGATCGTGCAGTATCTGATTCGTCCAGCCAACCTGCACGACACCCCCAACAGCGATGAGCTCAACCGGCGGTGGCCCGACTTCGGCGGGCCACGCATCGTTGGTGATAAGGGGTATTGCTGTCTGGGCGACGTGTTCCCGCCGAAGAACAATATCCGGTACGACATGAGGTGGCGGCCAGACCGCCACCCTCGACTGCGAAAACGCATTGAAACGGTGTTTGCTGGATTGATGGAGGCTCAGATTCGCTCTGTGCAGACCAAGACATTGCGTTCGCTCCGTCTGCACGTCGTCCTGGCTGTCTTCTTCTACAGCCCTAAACGGCGTTCTTCAGATACACGTTCAATACGTATCTTTAGCAAGTCTTCAATTTTCTTGACCCGGCCGTCTCCCGAGGCGCAGGCTTAAACCTCCACGCCAGGATAGGCTACTCCGTTACATTTCCGTCCTGTACGTACCGCCTGACGTGGGCTCGACCGACCGGTCCACGCCGGACCCGGCGACATCCAGAAGTAGACGACGGGCGACTTTCAAGGAGTCTGAGATGGACAGACGCGACTTTTTCCGCATTGCGGGTGGGCTGGGCACCACGGTCCTCTTCTTCAAGGCCGCCTCGCCAGGCAGCGCACAGGTCGTCCAGAGCGGCTCGGTACAGCAGGTCACGCCTTACGCGCCCAATGACCTGCGCGGCCTGGGCTCGGGCCCACAGGCCTACACGTTTTTTACCGGTGTAGAGGCCAGATTTATCGAGGCGGCGGTCGAGCGCCTGCTGCCCCGCGACGCTAGCGGACCCGGCGCTCTGGAAGCGGGTGTAAGCTACTACATAGACCAGCAGCTCTACGGCACATTCGGTGAGGCGGGGCGTTGGTACATGCAGGGTCCCTGGGCGGTCGGCACACCCATGCAAGGCTACCAGTTGCCCTTCACTCCAGCCGAGGTCTACCGTGCGGGCATTTCGGCCGCCGAGATCCACACCCAAGCCCGGTACAAGAAAGCCTTCGCCGATCTGAGCGGCACCCAGCAGGATACGGTGCTCAGGGACCTAGAAGCCGGGAGGATCAGCGATCCCAACGTTCCCGCAGAAGTCACGCAGCAATTTTTCGCTTTCCTGTTGCAGAACACCGTTGAGGGCTTTCTGGCTGACCCCGCCTACGGTGGCAACCGCAACAAGACCGGTTGGCAGCAACTCGGCTTTCCGGGCGTGTACTTGGAGATGTACGGCGACCTCATCAGCAAGACGAGCAAGACGCTGCCCAAGGTGATGTTCCTGTCGTTGGCCGATACCCAGCAGACCGGCGAGCCCCAGGCCGACCAGACCCGCAATCAGGCGGCGGCCACTCCGCAGTCCGCCGCTGCCCAGACCGGGGGCCGCTGAGATGGCCACCAAATTGCCCGCTGTAGACGCAGTGGTCGTGGGCGTGGGATGGGTCGGGTCGATCATCGCACACGAACTGACCAAAGCGGGCGTACAGGTGGTCGGGCTGGAACGCGGAGCTTATCGGGATACGGATCCTGACTTTCAGGTTCCGGGAATGCACGACGAGCTCAAATATGGCATCCAGTACAACCTGATGCAGAACTTCGCGAAGGAGACCATCACCTTCCGCAACAACGCTGGCGAGCGCGCGCTGCCGTACCGGCACATGGGCGCTTTTCTGCCCGGCGACGGCCTAGGCGGCGCAGGCGTGCATTGGAACGGCATGACCTACCGCTGGCTGCCCTACGATTTCCAGCTCCGCTCTCAGACGGTGGCGCGCTACGGCGCAAGCGCTTTGCCTGAGAACAGCACCGTGCAGGACTGGGGGGTCACTTCCGCCGAAATGGAGCCCTACTATGACCGCTTCGAACGCCTGTGCGGAGTGTCCGGATACGCGGGGCATGTGGGCGGCCAGAAACGCCCCGGCGGAAACCCTTTTGAGGGCGACCGGCAGCGCGACTACCCCCTGCCTCCACTGAAGGTGCCGGCGACCAGCGCCCTGTTCCAACAGGCCGCCGAAAAGCTGGGGTACCACCCTTTCATCATTCCGGCAGCCAACAACAGCGAGGTCTACACCAACTCCGAGGGCATCACAGCGGGAGCATGCAACTACTGCGGGTACTGCGAGCGCTTCGGCTGCCACATGTCCGCCAAGGGTTCTCCCCAGACGTCCGTGCTGCCCAAGCTACTGCCCAACAAGAACTTCACCCTGCGTACCCACGCCAATGTTACGCGCATCAACCTGGACTCCAGCAAAAAGAGGGCCGTCAGCGTGACTTATGTGGACGCCCTGGGCCGTGAGTTCGAACAGCCAGCAGAGCTGATCGTCCTGTCATCCTTCGTGTTCAACAACGTCCGATTGTTGCTGAATTCGGGCATCGGGCGGCCCTATGACCCTCGCACGGGCCGGGGGGTAGTAGGCAAGAACTACACCTACCAGTCCAGCGGCGCAAGCACTTCACTCGTCTACGAGGACAGGCAGTTCCAGCGGTATCTGGGCGCGGGGGCAGCTGGAATCGTCATGGACGATTTCAACGGTGACAACTTCGATCATAAGGGCCTGGATTTTATTCACGGGGGCACCATCGCCCTTGCACAGACCGGAGCGCGGCCAATCCAGTCGCACCCAGTGCCACCCGGCACGCCCGCGTGGGGCCCCGAGTTCAAGAAGGCGATGGTACGGTACTACAGCCGAATCCTCACGGTAGGGATGCAGGCGGCGGTCATGCCCTACCGACAGAACTACCTAGACCTTGATCCCACTTACCGGGACGCCTACGGTCAGCCGATGCTGCGCATGACCTTCGATTGGGGATCCAACGAGCTGAATATGGCCAAGTACATGGCGGGGGTGATGGACAAGATCTCGCGTGAGATGGGGGCCAGCCGATACAAGGTTAACAGCCTCAGCGGACATTTCAGCGTCGTACCCTACCAGAGCACCCACAATATCGGTGGGGCCATCATGGGCAAAAATCCGGAAAGCAGCGTTGTGAATACCTACCTGCAAAGCTGGGACGTGCCGAACCTGTTTGTGGTGGGGGCCAGTGCTTTCCCGCACAACAGTGGGTACAACCCCACGGGGACAGTGGGGGCCTTCGCCTATCGCGTAGCCGACGCCCTGCGGACCCGGTACCTCAAGAATCCGGGGGCTCTGGAATGACCTTTGACCGGCATGGAGGCGCGGCATGAAACCCATTTTGCAGGGCATAGCGTTCATCCTGGTGGTGGCCACCGTGGCGTTTCTGATCGTGGACCGGACTGGGCTACGCAGCCTGTTGCCGCAGCCTCAGGCCTCCATGGAGCAGGTGGCCAGTCAGACGACAATAGCGTCACAGGCGACTACGCCCGCGACCACCGTCCAGACCCCCCAGGCGGAACCGGGAGACAACGGACAGAGAAATTCCGGGCAGATGACCTCAGGGGCAACGTCATCTGGCACTCAGGCCCAGACGGGCGAAGCCTCCGGTCCTCCCGCAGCAACGGGTATCGGCACCATCAGCATCCAGATTGATGACCGTACCCTCACCGGCCGTGCCCAGGTGGGCAATGCGGTCTACCTGCGCAACTGCGTGTCGTGCCACAGTCGCGATGGGCAGGCCTATATCCCGCAGTATCCCCGTCTCTCGGCACAAATCGCTTCCTACACGGCTGCCCAACTGGCGCTCTTCCGTTCAGGTGAGCGGCGCAACATGGCCATGAACCAGACGGCCGCGCGCCTGAGTGATCAGGAGATCGCAGACATCGCGGTCTACCTGGCCGCTACCCCTGCCGCCGACCCATGGACCAGCCGCAACACGGCGCTGCGTCAGCAGGGTCAGACGCTCTATACGCAGGGCCATGCCCGAACTGGATTGACCGCATGCGCCGGTTGCCATGGCGCGCAGGGCGCAGGCAACGCGGCGGCAGGATTCCCGCGCGTCGCTGGTCAGTCACCGGCCTACTTCACAACCCGGATCTCGGAGCTCGCCGCTCTGGCGAACCGTACCGATCTACCGGCCACGACCCTGACTATGGCGAAAATCGCCCATGCCATGACCCCTCAGGAAACACGTCAGCTGGACGAATACATCAAGACGCTTCCGTAAAGGTCGGGCTGGGACTCAATACCCGCACTTGGTTCGCCCCCTGCGCCCGCCCCCAACCTTCCCCTTCTTCTCGCCCACCTCGGCCGTCAGCACAGCGCCACGCCACTATACTGGCAGTAACTCAACTTCACGATGAGCGCCTCCGGTTGAACATACTCTGCATACTCTCCCACAAGCGGCCTATCGCCTCCCACAGCGTCGTCCACTGATCATTCCCCAACACTGGCACCCGCACCTCCAGTTCCCCCTTCTCATCCGGTCGGCCGCTGTTAACCGAGCCATCCGGCTAACCAACCGTGACGCCAACAGCGAGGCTGCGGACACACTCAAGATCAGCACGATCCCCAACAGCATCTGTTGTGGGCCTGCACAAGTCTGGAGGGATCATCCCCGAGGTCCTGAACGTGGTGCTGGAGGCCCGCCCTGAGGACAGCGTGCCCTACACCTTCCCGACCCACTGCCCGGTGTGCGGGCACGAGGCCGTGCGGCATGAGGGGGCAGTGGGAACGTTCTGCACGAACCCGGTGTGTCCGGCGAAGGTGACGTTGCGGGTACGGTACTTCGCCTCACGTGACGTCATGGACATCAAGGGGCTGGGGGAGCGCCTGGTCGAGCAGCTGGTGGCCAGTGGGCTGGTCAAAGACCCGGCGGATCTCTACGCCCTCACGGCGGAGCAGGTCGAGCACTTGGAGATGGGGGAGACCACGACGGGGAACGTGCGTCGAGTGGGGAGGAAGAACGCAGAGAAGCTCATTGCCGAGATCCAGGCGAGCAAGGGCCAGGAGCTGTGGCGCTTCATCCGGGCGCTGGGCCTGCCGTTCGTGGGGGAAGGAACGAGTACCCGGATGGCGCGGGTGTACCCGTCGCTCGCGGCGGTGCAGGAGGCCTCGGCCGATGATCTGGCGAAGATTCCGGATGTGGGGCGACAGACGGCGGAGAGCATCGTGGCGGGGCTGGCGGAGCCGGACATGCAGGCCTTCATCGCGCGGCTGTTCGCAGCGGGGATTGCGCCGCGGCCGAGCGAGGATGTGCAGGCGAGGGAGCAGCTGGCGGGACTGACGTTCGTGGTGACCGGCACGCTCTCGCAGTCGCGGGAGCTGGTCAAGGCCCACCTACAGCGGTACGGAGGTCGGGTGGCCGGGAGCGTCACGAAGAAGACCAGCTTCCTGGTGGCTGGGGAGGATGCGGGCGGGAAGCTGGAGAAGGCGAACGAACTCAAGGTGCCAGTGCTCGACGAAGCTCATTTGAATACGCTTCTCCACGACCGCGGCGCACCATTGCCCTAAAAAAGACCTAAATGGTGAACCATTTTTCCATCCGAGCGAGTCTACTCCATGTTTCCTCCCATGTCATCCTTATTTGGGAAGGGTGAACGTAAAAGTCGCTCCCTGACCTACACTGCTTTTCGCCCAGATTCGGCCTCCATGTCGCATGATGATTCGCCGAACTGTCGCCAGCCCAATTCCCGTTCCCTCAAACTCCTCCTGACGGTGAAGGCGCTGAAATGCCCCAAACAGCTGATTCGCGTATTCAGGATTGAATCCCACTCCATTGTCTCTTACGGATACCACTACTTCTGTTGGACGCTCATCCACTTCTATCCAGATCTCAGCTGTTCGTGATCCATCCTGATACTTCAGCGCATTGCTGAGCAGATTCGTCAGGGCCTGTTGCAATGTCGTAGGATCTGCCTGGACAATAGGTAATTCTGCACTGTGCCAGAGCACAGCCCGGTCAGGAAATTCCTGCTGGGCATCCTGCTGCGCTTGAACAACGATCTTCCTCAAGGAGATAGGCTGCACCTCAAACCTGGCGCGACCAATCCGAGACAGCATCAACATGGCATCAATCATGGCGTTCATGCGACCAGACGCTTCTCGCATCACTTGTAGGAAATGAGGTAATTTATCCAGTTGTCCACGTTCCAACGCCTGACGTGCCAACTCCCCAAAACCCTGGATATGTCGTACAGGCGTGCGCAGATCATGTGACGCGCTATAAGAGAAGGCCTCGAGTTCCTGATTCGAGATCTGCAGTTCTGCATTGGTCTGCTCCAGTCGTTCCGCTTGTCGTGCCAACTGTGCAAGGCTGCTCAGGCGTTCGAGCGCCACTCCAAGGCCGTCCCCGACAGAGGTGATGATGGCCTTATCCTCTGCGGTCCAGTGGTCCTGTGTAGTGGTGGTGGTGAAAATGGCATAGGGTTGCCCGTCCTGCCGATACACGCGGATGCTCAGGATCTCAGGATCAGGCGACCAATCCTGATGGAGGTGCGGATCAGCGAAGAGTGTGCCGGTTCGTGTGAGGGCCGCCTGCAACAGAGGCGTATGAAGTGTGATCCCTATCTGCCAGGCTTCGATCGATGCAGGAGGCATATTCTCGGAGAAAAAGAGCGGACGGGCGGTATCCTCCCGGACGAGATAGAAGCCCATCTGGGCGTCCCGCACAGCGTCCCGAAGGGTTGCACTGGCCGTCCGCGCGAGCACCTCCAGATCGGTCGTACTCGCCACCGTCGTCGTGAAACGTACGAAGGCTTCTAAAGCGCGTGCACGCCGTTCGGCCTCTTCATTTTTGAGTGCGAGTTGCTGAGCTGTGGAGACCCGGTCGTACAGTAACGAGAAGCTGCGCCCGATCGCCGTGATCACGGCTTTGGAGCCGTCATCCCACTGCACACCGGGAGCAAGGATGATGCCCAGGGTGTGCGATACGACATCCTGCTGGATGAGCGGATAGGCGGCAATGGCCTGAAAAGCCTCGGTATGGGGTATACCTTGAGCGGCAATCCCCGACCCGTCGAGGAAAATCGTCTCACGTGTTCGCTCGACCGCTGCCACTGCGGGGGCGTCGAGGGGAAGACCATGGCGCAGCAGTTCTTCCCGCAGGTTTTCCTCCAGGCCATCCGTATAGTGTTGTAAGCCCCAGCGATCAGGCTGCCGTTCATAGAGCACAGCAACGCTTCCGGGAAGCACGGTGGCGATGGTATCCATCGCCAATTGGGCCAGTTCTCCCAGATCATTGGTCTGACTGGCGGCCTCCGTGAAGGCGACGAAGGTCAGGAGGTCGGTCGTGCGATCTGCCACCAGACCCCGAAGACGGTGTCCCTCATCCCGGAGGACTTGCTGTTGTGCCTTATAAGCGCGGAGATCCTGCACGTAGCCCAGGATTTTCTGGTCATCGTACCGCAGCAAGGTGATGCCGAGGGGAATACGCTCCCCGGACGCGGTCAACATCTCTTTTTCGTATGGCGGTGCTGACCCGTCGCGAACAGCGAGCGCAAAGGCCATCTGATCTTGCATTTGATGTTCGGGGGGCGTGAGACCCTGCCAATCCATCTCGCCGGTCTCGAACTGCGCCCGGCTGTAGCCCAACAGTTGTAGATACGCATCGTTGACCTGGATCAGACGACCATCCAGCGTGCCTATAGCGACACCGATAGGGCTGACATCCACAAGGCACTGAAAGCGGGTCGTGCTGATCTGTAAAGCGGCAACGAGGTGGGTACGGCCCAGAGCCAGACTGCACTGGCGACTCAGGCTGGAGAGAAAATGCCGCTCTTCGAGCGTGAAAAGATGCGGCTCATAGAAATCCAGGATCAGGACACCGAGGTTTTGCCCATCAAGGAAGAGGGGGAGGATGGCAGTAGCCTTTGCTGGAGTATGCAGGCGGAGCTCTGGGTAAGCCGCCGTGAGTTCGCCAGCATCTTCGAAGTACAGGGCTTGTTGGTGAATGAGCGCGTCGCCTGTGGGCGTGTGGATGGTGAAAGGAGTGTCCTGCCAAGGGTTCTGATCGCTCCTGCCTTGACGAGCAGCAACGATGAGGGTCTGGGGAATCTCGTTGAGCAAGAGGACCGTTCCAGAGACAGCTTTGAGCACGTCAATGGCTGGAGTGAGGGTGAAATCCAGTACTTGCGCTTGGGTGTGGGCAGTAGCGAGCGTTTCACTCAAATACTGAAGGGATTGGAGCCCGTGGGGTAGAGGTGAGGAGGGCCTGGACACAGGAGGACTATAGGGTGGCCTTTTCTCGTTGAAAGGTTGTTCATGTTGCGAAGAGCGTGACGGAGCGCTAAGCTCGGAAGCTACACCCCCCATAGGACAATGAATAACCGTGCTGGCTGAGAAATTTCGCGTTTTTCGTGAGGAAGTGCAGTAGGCGGTTGAGATACAGCTCCGGCTGAAGAGCGAGCAGCGCACGTCGTGCGCTGCTCGCCAGCGTTTAGCCCGGCTATGCGTCGAGTAGGGTTAGCATACAGGCCACGAAGATCAACAGCAGCCACCGGTCCAATCCCCTTACGGTCCGCAGAGCAAAGCGGTTCAGCCCAAATTAATATTTGCTTTCCTTGAAGAAGGACAAGGTAGGCCCGCGCTTCGCTCCCTCTGAGATCACCTCGTCACCATCCATTAACTCGGAGGACACGGCGTAGAACACGCGTGAGCCACGCTGGACGTGGCCGAGCGTCAAGGTGTCGTGCGGCCAATTCTGGAACTCGACGTACCCCCCACGCGGGCAATCAGCGACGGTGACGACACCAGGATGCTTGGTGCGCCTGGTCGACCGGACGCCAACCACAACCTCAAAGCCCAGCATCCGAATCTCGTCCAGAAAGGCGGCTGCTTCGAATCCACTGTCGGCCAGGACGCGCACCCAGAACCGGGTGCGAATAGTGTTCGGCACGCTGCGCAGCAGATCACTGGCCAGCGTGACGGGTGTGGGGGTCCCTTTGCCGCGGTACACCCGGTACCCCACTGGGAACTTCAGCGTTCCGTGGGCCTGCGAAGAGGATCACGAGATGGATGCCGTGGACCTCGTTGTAGACACGAACGAACGGCAGCTGGCGTCCCGTTTTCGGGACGCTGGTGAGATTGACACTCAGCCGCAGGCCCGGATGACATTTTCGCCTGGCCGCTCAGAGCAGGAAGTCCCACTGGGCGTCTCTGAGGAGGGTCCAGCACGCGGTGGTACCCCAGTCGTATTCATTGAAGAAGTGACTGACTCAGAAGCTGCACCTCGTATATGACAATGAATAGCAGTGCTGGCCGAGAAATTCCGCGTTTTCTGTGAAGAGGCGCAGTAGGGGGCCAGCGAATCTGGCCCGCCAGGTGGAGACCGCCCTGCGCACCGCCGCCGGCAGCGTGTACAGCGCAGCTACCAAGGGCGTGTTCAAGGCCACCAAGCTCAACCTGCTGCGGCCACAGCGGCCGCGCGAGGGAACCGAGCAGCAACCCATGTTCCTTCGGGCGCTCCGGGGTGATCTCGCCCCGACGGGCGCGGCGGCTGAACTCGGCAACGAGGTCGTCAAGCGAGACTACCCCGAGATTGCGCAACCAGGCCAGGTCACGCGCCAGGGCGCGCACCTCCGCAGTGCGTTGCGTCGCCGTGCGCGTGATCGGCAGTCGCGCCAGTGCGCCGAAGCTGGGGGTGGCGTTGTGCCGCCGCGCCGCGAGGGCAACGTCCAGACCGTAAAGATCGGCCTGTGCCTGTCGGGCCAGCAGGCGCCACAGGTCGGACGCGATGTCCAGCTGACGCGTCAACGCCGCCAGCTACGCTGAGGTGGGGTACAGCTCCGTTTCAATTTCAATGACTGCCGTGGCCCTCCAGGTGAGTCAGCACCGCACGGCCTGCTCTGGACGTGCCTGCTACAAGCCCTATCCCTGAAGCCGTGGCGCACTCCTACCTTTTTGAAGGGCGCTGTGTCCCCTTTCCCTCCCTGTGTCCACCGTGCCTTGGCGCCATCCAGATACCTGGAGATCGCGCGGGCGAGAGATCCTGATGAATGTCGACCCATCAGACCGAACCTCAAGCGCTTGAAGTCAAGAGGCGGTGTCCTGAGATCTCCGACTGGGGTGGCCTGAACCACAGGCCCCCTGCTATCGGACTCGTGCCCGGTCGGATGCAGTGGCCAGAACCCCCAATCAGTCCTTGACCACATCACCTGCGCTCCAGGACGTACCGGGTGACGGCGGCGCGACCGCGCACCCCGAGCTTGCTGTAGATGGCGCTCACATGGTCATTGACCGTGTAGACGCCGGTGCCCAGACGGCTCGCGATCTGCTTGTTGCTCAGCCCATCGGCCAGTAGCGCCAGCACCTCCCGTTCCCGGGGCGTGAGCGGCGTGCTGGGTTCCTGAGGCGGAGGCGCGGGTGGCAGCTGTTCGGGCGCCGGGGTCGCTGTCTGGCCCTGAAGCACCTGGCGGGCCAGGTCGTACGCGTCGGCCTCGGGCAGGCGACGGCCCTCCTCCAGATGGCGCTGCAGATCATCGGCACCTAGTTGATGGGTGAGTTCGTCCAGACCTGGCGCAAAGAGCTGCTCTTCCCACGGCGCGACGAGGTTGCGCTTGAGCCGCAAGGTCTGCATGGCACCCCACAGCACGGCGCCCCGCCCCGCATCATGCCGGTACGCCGCGAGGTACGCCAGACCCTGCCACGCCGCGGCGCGCATGGCCTGGATGCCGACCTCTTCCGCGTAGTCCAGGGCATCACCCAGGAGGGCCGCAGCGGGTTCCGTCACGCCCTGGCGCAGCGCCAGGCCCGCAGAGGCGATGCCCGTCCATCCGAGCAGGCTGCTCTCCCTGAGCGTGTTGGCGTGCAGGCGCGCTTCGTTGAGGTTCTGGGCCGCGTCGTCCAGGCGGCCGTCAAGCACGTTGATCCATCCGAGCATGATCAGGTCGAGGGTCACGAGCCACCGGTCGGCGTGCACGCCCGCCAGCGTTCGGCTGGCCGTCACCGACTCCCGGGCCAGGGCCAGATCCGTGGTGAACACACTCTGCGAGTACACGTTTCGGGCATGTGCCTCCCCGCTCGGGTCGCCAGCAGCGCCAAAGTCGGCCACCGCGGCAAGGGCCGTCTGCCTGGCCTCCTCGTACTGCCCTCGCCGGTACGCCATCCCGGCAACCGCACACCGCACCCAGCCCCGCGCCGTCAGGCTCAGTTCAGTGCCCTCCAGTGCGGTGAGCAGCAGCGGCAGCGCGTCGTACTCGGCCCGCTGCGACCACATCCAGCCCAGATGCCGTGAGAAGTTGCCGAGCAGCTCAGGCCTGGTGGCCAGGGCCTCCCGCATGGCGGCCAGGATGTTCGCGCGCGAGACGCTGAGCCGCTGGTACCAGTGGGCCTGATTGTCCCCCTGCAGGGCGGGGCCGATCAGATCCAGGCGGGTAAGGGAGTACGTCATGTGCCGCCGGCGCATGGACGCGAGTTCATCGGAGGTCGCCAGCCTCTCGCGGGCGTACTCGCCGAGGGTCTCCAGCATGCCGTAGCGGGCCTCGTCCCCCTCGTGGCGCTGCACGAGGCTCTTTTCGCTCAGGGAGGCGAGGCCCTCGAGGATGTCGGTGTCGCCGTCCACGTTGCACACCGCCTCGGCTGCCTCAAGCGACCAGCCGCCCACGAACACGCTCAGGCGCGCGAACAGGCGCTGCTCGGTCGGCGCCAGCAGATCAAAGCTCCAATCGATGGCGGCCCGCAGCGTCTGCTGCCGGCTCGGCAGATCACGCGCACCACCCTGCAACAGGGCCAGGCGGTTGTCGAGCCGCGCGAGCAAGGTGGCGGGCGGCAGCAGACGAATGCGCGCTGCCGCGAGCTCAATGGCCAGGGGGAGCCCGTCGAGCCGCCGGACGATCTCGGAAAGCACCGCGAGCCGCTCCGGCGTGGGCGAGAAGTTCGGCTGCACCGCCCGCACGCGCTCCAGGAACAGGCGCAACGCCTCGCCGTCGCCACCGGGGCCGGGCAGCGAGAGGGGCGGCACCGCGTACTCGTGCTCGCCGTACAGGCCCAGCCGCTCCCGGCTGGTCACCAGGACGCTCAGGTCAGGCGCCGCGCGCAGCAGGGCGGCCACGGCGGGCGCTGCCGACAACACCTGCTCAAAGTTGTCCAGGACGATCAAGCGCTGCGATTCGGCCAGAAAGTCGCACAACACCTCCAGCGTCGGTCGCTGCGATTCGTGCAGGTGCAGCGCCGCGCCCAGGGAACCCAACACCCCCGCCTGCTCTGTGACGTCAGCGAGCGGGACAAAGACCACACCGTCCGGGTACGAGCCGGCCAGTTGCCGGGCGACCTCCATCGCCAGCCGGGTCTTGCCAACGCCGCCCGGCCCGGTCAGCGTCAGCAGCGAGACGTCCGGATTCTCGAGCACGCCCCTGATCTGCGAGATCTCCACACCTCGACCGACCAGTGGGGTGGCCTGTATGGGCAGCGCATGGTGGGGTGGCAAAGAACCGGCTGGCGATGACATGGGCACCTGTACTTTCAGAGGAAACCAGACGTTCAGAGGGCTGCAAGCCGGCGAGACCGCCGCCGGCGCGGGATGTGGGTAGGGCCCAGCATAGCGCCGCCAGCCTCCCCCCAGAAATGAGGGGGCCACAGATCCCCAATCGACGCGGCCACCCCCAGACCCTCGGGATGCGCCAGGGGCCAGGCCTGTTCTAAGGTTCGGACAGTTCAAAACGCAATGCACAGGGTTCCACCGTCAGACCGCTGGCGTTCCCCACTTCTGCCCGGTCTCCATCTCGGTTCTCCACTGGCCCCAGCGCCGGCGGGTGGCCGGCCCCATCCCTGGAAGGTCTGTCATGTCGTATGCGAGCTTCACAACCCAGCCTCCCCGCGCGCTGATCCTCGGTGCCGGCTTCACCGCCGGGGCCCACCTAGAGGCCCTGCGGCGTCTGGGCATCCCGGTGGCCGGCGTGGTCGCCAGCGACCCCTCACGCACCGAGGTAGTCGCGCAGCGGTATGGCGTGCGCGCCTACCCGGACACCTGGACGGCCCTGCACGACCCGGCCGTGACGGTCGTCCACGACTGCGCGCCCAGCGACGTACATGTGGAGCTGAACCTCGCGGCGCTCAAGGCGGGCAAGCACGTGTTCTCCGAGAAACCGTTGGGCGTGACCGCACACGAGTCGCGCCGGCAGCTGGACTATGCCCGGGTGAGCGGCCTGCGGCATGGCGTGCACTTCACCTACCGGGGCTACCCGATGGTGCGTGAGCTGCGGCACCGGGTGCGCTCGGGCGAGCTGGGCGAGATGCGCTACCTTCGCGGGCATTACCTGCAGGACTGGCTGCTCTCGCCGCGGAACTACAACTGGCGGCTGGAGGCCAGTGCCGAGGAAACCCGCGCGCTGGGCGACATCGGCTCGCACCTGCTCGACCTGGCGCGCTTCGTCACGGGCCTGGAGGCCACTGGTGTCCTGGCGCGCCTGAGCCGGATGCACTCCACCCGGTACCGGCCCGCCGGGCCCGGCACGCCACAGGTGCCCTTCGAGGTGGAAGCCGAGGATCAGGCGACCCTGCTCGTCGAGTACGGCCCAGACGTGACCGCGACCTTCGAGGTGGCGCAGGTGTACGCCGGGCACCGCAACGACCTGAGTCTGGAGGTGATCGGCACACGCGGCAGCGCCCGCTGGCAGCAGGAAGCTCCGGAGCAGCTGTGGCTGGCCCACGCGGGCCACCCCGACGCGGTGCTGCACAAGTCCGGCCTGCTGTGCGCCGACGCGATAGAGCACATGCACTACCCCGCTGGACATCCCGAGGGCTACGCCGACGCCCTGACCAATGGCATCCGCGCGTACTACGCCGCGCTCGCCGGTGAGGACAGCCGCTACCCGACCTTCGAAGACGGGCATGCCGCCGCGCTGACGGTCACGGCCGCAGCGCGCAGCCACGCCGAACGTCGCTGGGTGGCGATCAGCGACCTTGAGCCCAATTCTCCCCCACTGCCCAGTCCCTCCATCCCACAAGGAGCCCCGTTATGACCCCACCCGTCCCACAGGCCGCGCTGGTCGGCATCGGTTTCATCGGGCAGGCACACCTGGAAGCGCTGCGCCGTCTCGGCGTACCCATCGCCGGCGTCCTCGGACATGAGGAGAGCTACACCCGGCGCGAGGCGGCCCGGCTGAACCTGCGCCCCTACGCCTCCCTGGACGAGCTGCTGGCTGACCCAGCCGTGAGCGTCGTGCACCAGTGTGGCCCGAACGACGTGCACGCCCCGCAGAACCTGCGGGCCCTCGCGGCGGGGAAGCACGTGTTCAGCGAGAAGCCCCTGGGCGTGAGCAGCGACGAGACCGCCCGACAACTCCAGGCGGCCCGCGCCTCCGGTCGGCAGACGGCCGTGAACTTCACCTACCGGGGCTACGCGGCCGTGCAGGCCCTGCGTGACCTCGTGCAGGGCGGCGAGATGGGCGAGGTCGTCTCGCTGCGTGGGCACTACCTGCAGGACTGGCTGCTGTACGCCACGGATTTCAACTGGCGGGTCGGCGCGCCCGCCCACGAGACCCGCGCCGTGTCGGACATCGGCTCACATCTGAGCGATCTGGCCCGGTACGTCACCGGACTGGAACCGCGGCGCGTGCAGGCGCGCTTCTCGACCCTGCACGCCAAGCGCCGCCGTCCGCTGGGGACGGTCCAGACCTTCGCGAGTGGCGGCGCCGAGACCGAGGCCTTCACCGTGACCACCGAGGATCAGGCGAGCCTGTGGGTGGACTACGGCGGCATCCACGCGAGCTTCGAGCTCTCGCAGGTCGCGCCCGGTCACAAGAACGATCTGGAGCTGGAGGTTCTGGGCACCCGTGGAAGCGCCCGCTGGCGCCAGGAGCGGCCCGAGGAAATCGAGCTCGCGTCCCGTGACGCCCGCCGCACGGTGCAGCTCAAAGACCCAGGCCACCCCTTCACCCACTACCCGGCCGGGCATCCGGAAGGCTATCCAGATGCCATCACCAACGTGCTGCGCGCCTTCTACGCCGGCCTGTCCGGCACGCCCGACCCGCGCATCGCCCGCTTCGAGGACGGCCACGCCGCCGCCCTGTTCGTCGAGGCCGCCTACGCGAGCCATCTCACCGGCCAGCCGGCTGAGGTCGGGGCCGCCCTGGACGTTTCCGTATGAGCCGCCAGCTCCAGAGGGAGCCGCCATGACTGCCCACTGAGCGTCCAGTTCACCCATCAAGACCGGCCCGCCTGTGCGGGCACAGAAGGAGGTTCACACCATGAAATTCGGGTATCAGACCAACACCTGGGGAGGCGTCGTCGGACATCCGGCGGGCGTCACGAGCATCAAGGATCTGTTCTACCTCACGCCGGGGTCAGATCAGGAGGCGCTGCGCGACATCGCCGCCGCCGGGTACCTGGGCGTGGAGCTGTTCGACGGCAACCTGATGGCCTACCAGGGCCGTGAGGACGAGTTCCGGAGCTTCCTGACGGCGGGGAACCTCAGCCTCATCGCGATCTATTCGGGGGCGAACTTCATCTACGACGACGTGCTGGAGGACGAGTTCTGGCGCATCGAGCAGGCCGCACGGATCGGTCAGACCTTCGGGGCCGAGTTTCTGGTGCTGGGGGGCGGGGCCAAGCGGCACGGCGGCCCCCGTGAAGAGGACTACACGAAGCTCGCCCGCGGCCTCGACCGCGCCGCCGAGTTCGCCCGAACCTTTGGGCTGACGGCGCTGTACCACCCACACCTGGGCACGCTCGTGGAGGGGCCCGAGGCGCTGGAGAAGGTTATGTCGCAGTGCACCATCGGCCTGTGCCCGGACACCGCGCACCTCGCGGCCGGCGGCAATGACCTGCCGAACCTGATCCGGACGTACGCGAGCCGCATTCCGTATATCCACCTCAAGGGCCTGAGCCGCGATCCTTTCGGGTTCGTGCCCCTCGATGAGGATCCCGAGATGGCGGCCATCTGGCAGGCGCTGCAGGACATCCACTTCGACGGCTGGGCCACCGTCGAGCTCGACAGCCACGCCGATCCGAAGAGTGCCGCCGCGCGCAGCCTCGCGTGGCTCCAGGCCCGCGCGACCGTCTCCACCGACTAACGCTCCGTCTCTCCGCCCCGACTCCAGGAGTTCACCATGAAGCACACTGCCAAGCTCGCCCTCGTCGCCGCCGCGCTCGTCACCGCCGCCCTCGCACAGGGTGTAAATCCACAGGCTGCCCTCAAGGAGCTCGCCACGAAGGTCTACTCGAAAGGACCCTCCGGTGAGGCCCCGGCACCGGCGTCCAGCGTCACGCTGACCCCGGCTGAACTGGCTAAGGTGAAGGCCATGAACGCCACCGCCGCCATCGTGCTGCACTACGGCGGCAACGACTGGAGCAACGCGCAGGTGGACGGCCTCAAGGCGCAGTTCGCCAAGCTGGGCATCAAGGTCATCGCCGTGACAGACGCGAACTTCAAGCCGGAGAAGCAGGTCTCCGACATCGAAACGGTGCTGGCCCGCAAGCCCAGCATCATCGTGTCCATCCCGACCGACCCGGTGGCCACCGCCGCCGCGTACCGTAAGGCCGCGAAGGCCGGCGTGAAACTGGTGTTCATGGACAACGTACCCAGCGGCCTCAAGGCCGGCACGGACTACGTGAGTGTCGTCTCGGCCGACAACTACGGCAACGGCGTGGCCTCGGCGCATCTGCTGGCGCAGCAGCTGGGCAGCAAGGGGAACATCGGCGTGATCTTCCACGCGGCCGACTTCTTCGTGACCAAGCAGCGCTACGACGCGTTCAAGGCCACCATCGCCAAGTACCCCAACATCAAGATCGTGGCCGAGCAGGGCATCGGCGGACCGGACTTCGCCGGCGACGCCGAGAAAGTCGCGTCGGCCATGCTGACCCGCAACCCCAACCTGAACGCCATCTGGGCCGTGTGGGACGTGCCGGCCGAGGGCGTGATGAGCGCCGCGCGCACGGCCGGACGCAAGGACCTGGTCATCGCGACCATGGACCTGGGCAAGAACGTCGCGCTGGAGATGGCCAAGCCGAACGGCATGGTGCGCGGCCTGGGTGCCCAGCGCCCCTACGACGCCGGCGTGACCGAGGCGAACCTCGCGGCGTACGGCCTGCTGGGCAAGAAGGCCCCCCCGTACGTTGCCCTGAACGCGCTGCCCGTCACGCGTGCCACGTTGGCCACCGCATGGAAGCGGGTCTACAACCAGACCCTACCCAGCGACATCCAGTCCGTCCTGAAGTAAGTCCTCCCGGGGCTGCGCTCCCTGCGCGTGGCCCTACCCCTGATCCCGCCCACCATGATTCTGGAGGTACCACCATGACCGCATCCAGCATTCCTCAGCTCAACGTCGGCCTGATCGGCGGGGGGTTCATGGGCAAGGCCCATTCGCTCGCGTACGCCGCCATGCCCATGTTCTTCTGGCCCGCGCCCGCCATCCCGGTGCGCCACACGATTGCCGAGGTCACCGACGACCTGGCCGCCGGGGCCGCCGCCCGCTTCGGCTTCCAGCACTCAACCGGCGACTGGCGCCGCGTGATCGACGATCCCAACATTCACGTGGTGGACATCGCCACGCCGAACAACTCGCACGCCGAGATTGCCATCGCCGCCGCGCAGGCCGGCAAGCACATCCTGTGCGAGAAGCCGCTGGCTCCCACTGTGGCCGAAGCGAAGGCCATGTACGAGGCGGTCAAGGCGGCGGGCGTGGTCAACATGGTCGCCTTCAACTACCGCCGCACGCCCGCCGTGGCCCTGGCGCGCAAGTACATCGAGGAAGGCCGCATCGGGAAAGTGCTGAGCTTCCGGGGCACGTACCTTCAGGACTGGTCGGCCGACCCGAGCGGGCCGCTGTCGTGGCGCTTCCAGAAGAAGATCGCCGGTTCCGGCGCGCTGGGAGATATCGGGACGCACGTGGTCGACCTGGCCCGCTACCTGGTAGGCGAGATCAGCGCCGTGAACGCCATGATGCACACCTACATCCACGAGCGGCCCCTGCAATCTGGCGGCGCGGACAAGCTGGGGGCCAGCGACAAGACCGCGGGCGGGCCCAGGGGCGCCGTGGATGTGGACGACGAGGTCATGACCCTGCTGCGCTTCGAGAACGGCGCGGTCGGCTCGCTGGAGGCCACCCGCAACGCGTGGGGCCGCAACAACTACATCACCTTCGAGATCCACGGCACCGAGGGCACGATCCACTTCAACTACGAACGCCGCGACGAGTTGCGGGTCTTCTTCAACAGTGACCCCAGCGACGCCCGCGGCCTGCGCACCGTGTACACCGGGCCGGCGCATCCCTACGGCGAGGGCCTGTGGCCGATCCCAGCACTGGGCATCGGCTACGGCGAGACCAAGATCATCGAGGCCTACGACCTGTTCACGGCCATCACCACCGGCCGCCCGGTGCGCCCGGACTTCGAGGACGGTTACAGAACCGAGCTGATCGCCGACGCCATCGTGCGCTCCGCCCAGGAGCGGCGTGAGGTCGACGTGGAATCCATCGGCGCCCCGAGGGAAACGGCGGGCGTCTGAGCTGGAGCAGGAGGAGGACATCCATGACGGTTCAGACCACCGACCACGTGTCAATCCCGTCCCCCAGCCCCCTGGCCGTGGAGCTGCGCGGCATCAACAAGGCTTTCAACGGCGTCCGCGTGCTGGAAGGCGTAGATTTCAGCCTGCGCGCCGGGGAGGTGCATGCCCTGATGGGCGGCAACGGCGCCGGGAAGTCCACCCTGATGAAGATCCTCCAGGGGGTGTATCAGCCCGATGCCGGCGAGGTCATCGTCAGCGGACAGGCCGTACACCTGGGCTCGCCCAGCCAGGCCGAGGCGCATGGCGTCGCCATGATCTTTCAGGAGTTCAGTCTGATTCCGACCCTCACGGCCGCGCAGAACATTTTCCTGAACCGCGAGCCGCGCGGCGCGCTGGGGTCTATCAATGACCGCGAGGCCGTCCGCCGCGCCCGCGTGATCTTCGACGACATGGGCGTGCAGATCGACCCGACCAAGACGGTCAGCGACCTGTCGACCGGCGAGTGGCAGCTCACGGAGATCGCCAAGGCGCTGAGCAAAGACGCGCGGGTGCTCATCATGGACGAACCCACGGCGGCCCTGTCGGCCACCGAGGTCGCCACGCTGTTCCGCCTGGTCGATGGCCTCAAGGCCCGCGGGATTGCCATCGTCTACATCACGCACCGCATGGACGAGGTGTTCGAGGTGGGCGACCGCGTCACCGTGATGCGCGACGGCAAGGCCGTGCTGAGCGGCGAGACCCGCAGCCTCAAGATCGAGGACGTGATCGAGCACATCGTGGGTCGCCGCATGGAGGGGGCCCTGGAATACGTGGGGCGCACCGTGAACCGCGGGGGCGCGCCGCTGCTGGATGTCCAGAACATCCAGGCCGAGGGGCTCAGCGGCGTGACCCTGCAGGTGTATCCGGGTGAGGTCGTGGGCCTCGCCGGTCTGATGGGCAGTGGACGCACCGAGCTGGCCGAGGCGCTGTTCGGCGTGCGGCGCGTGACGGGCGGCCAGATCACGTTGGACGGCCGGCCCGTCGTGAACCGGAGCCCGGAGGCTGCCATCCGCCACGGCTTTGCGCTGGTGCCCGAAGACCGGCGTGTGCAGGGCCTGGTGCTCGACCACACGGTGTACGAGAACCTTCTGCTCCCACAGCTCGGGCGCTTCCAGGGGGGCGGCGTGATGCGCGACGGCCCCGGACGCGACTACGCCCGCGAACTGATTGAGCAACTGCGCATCAAGACCGATGGTCCCGACAAGCAGGCGCGCCTGCTGTCGGGGGGCAACCAGCAGAAGATCGTGCTGGCCAAGTGGCTCGGTAACGATCCGCGGCTCCTGATCCTCGACGAGCCCACCGCTGGGGTCGATATCGGCTCGAAGGCCGAAATCATCGGGCTCATCCGTTCCCTGGCCGATGCCGGCAAGGGCGTGCTGCTCATTTCCTCGGAGTTCCAGGAACTGCTAGCCGTGTCGGACCGCGTGCTGCTGATGCAGGGCGGGCGCATCACCGGCGAGTTGCTGCGCGAACAGATCGCGCAGGAAGAAGACCTTCACCACGCCCTGCAAGGAGGCGCTGTCCATGACCACTCTGCCTAATGCGGCCGCACCCCGGCGCTCCCCTCTCGCCAACTGGCGCTCCTACGTGGTGTACGTGGGCTTCGCGCTGGTGTTCCTCTTCTTCTCAATCTTCCTGCGCGACGCCGGCTTCCTGTCCAGCAACAACCTGCTGAACATCGTCCGCCAGACCGCGACCATCTCGGTGATGGCCGTCGCGATGACCTTCGTGATCGCCTCTGGTGAAATTGATCTCTCGGTCGGCAGCGTGGCCGGACTGTCGTCGGTGCTGGCCGCCCTCGCCATTCCGCACGTCGGGCCAGTCGGTGGGGCGCTGGCCGGACTGGCGGGCGGCGCGCTGATCGGCCTGATCAACGGCTCCCTGGTGACTGGGCTCGGCATCCCCTCGTTCCTGGTGACCCTAGGCATGTTGGGCATCGCCAACGGTGTGGCACAGTGGATCACCGCCACAGCGCCTGTGCCGATCCTCAACGACGCCTTCAACAACTTCTTCGGCTCCGGCGACCTGGGGCCCATCCCCTCGCTGTTCCTGTGGACCCTCGTCGCGCTGGGCATCGGACACTTCCTGCTGCGCCGCACCTCGTTTGGCCGCAGCGTACTGGCGGTCGGCGGGAACGCCACTGCCGCGCGTTACAGCGGCATCAACGTGGCCCGCACCAAACTGATGGTGCTGGTCGCCTCCGGCACGGTGGCCGGACTGGCCGGCATGCTCTACGCCGGACGCCTGAATTCCGGGCGCTTCCAGTGGGGCCAGGGCGACGAGCTATCTGTCATCGCGGCCGTGATCCTGGGTGGTACGCCCCTGTTCGGCGGCGCCGGCACTGTCTTCGGCGCCGTACTGGGGGCCCTGATGATTGGGCTGATCAACAACGGCCTGATCCTGATGGGCCTGGAGTACAGCCAGCAGCTGATCATCCGTGGCGTGATCATCATCCTCGCTGTAGCGCTCGCCCGGCGCAAATAGACCACTCGCGCTGCTGTTCAGGAGACACCATGAGTCCAATCAACCTGTTCGCTACCCTGACGCCTGCGCCGGGCCAGGCTGATGCTTTGCGCGCCGGCCTGCTGGTCATCGCACCCTACTCTCGCCAGGAAAACGGCTGCGAACGCTACGAGCTACTCGAGAGCGGTGGGGACGATACCCTGCGCTTCCACGTCATCGAGCGCTTCACAGACGAGGCCGCCCTTCAGGCCCATGGTGACAGCGATCATTTCCGCGCCTTCAGCGCCCGCTTCGGCGAGTGGCTCGTCGGCCCACCGGAGGTCATCCAGGCGCGGGATCTCCCGGCGTAGGGTAAGCCAGGTTGAACAGGAACTCTTGTTCACTGAATTGAGGCCGCGCTGAGCGGCAAGAGACGACGCGGCTCATGAGCCGCGTCGTCGGTTTAACAGGACTTTGTCACTTCGCTGTTGGCTTACGGTGACGCTCCGCGAACCCGTTCCCCGCAATGTGGACACCGACCGAGCCGAACGCTGGAAAACGTTCGGCTCGCTTCTCTCCGCGCTTTCGGCAACGTCAGGACCAGCGCCATGGCGCTGGTCGCCGCTCGAACGGTCTGCAAAAACAGCATGGCCAACATCACCAGCGTCACGTGATGCGTCAGACCTCGCCAAGACCGCCCTTCGAAGTGATCCAGTCCCAGCTCTTCTTTCGCTTGCGCATGCAACGTCTCGCACGCCCAACGAGACTTGATGTCTCGAACAATCTGCGCCTTGGACATCCCAGCGGCATGGTTGGTCACGTGGTCCTTGATCTCTCCACCGTGCCATTTCTCCCCGACGACCCACACGAGTTCGCCGGGGAAGTGACGCCCCCGCGCGTCTTCGACCCCATCCGCGATCTGGGCCCGCACTACCAGCCAACGGGCCTTCCTGCTACCCCTCACGGTGTGCCAGCGGTGTGATGGCAAGGCGTGCAGCACGTCCCGGATGGGACGTGCTGGTTCGTTGGGAACGCCGTACTTCCGTGGACGTCCCGTGTTCTTGGTCTGGAGTGGTGCGGCAGCGACCGTGACGTGCTCACCGAAGACCTTCTGATGGCCCACGACGCCGACCGCCCAGGTGAGGCCCCGTGCGGTCAGGGCCTGGCGGAACGTTTTGCTGACGCCGTACCCCGCATCAGTCAGCACGACCCGGAAGGTCGTGCCTCGTGCCAGCACACGGTCGAGTTCTTCCAGTGCCAGGTCGCTCTTGGAACGGTAGGCATGCAGGTGTTCAGGAACGCCGGCTTCGAAGCAGCGTTCTGGATCTGTCGTCCAGCTTTTGGGCAGAAACAAGCACATGCTCAGTGGCGCGAAGACACGTCCGTCGGCCAGCGTGAGCGTCACGAGCGATTGACAGTCGGCGAGCTTCCCAAACGCACCGCAGTATTGGTGGGCCACCAAGGCGCTGTGCGCTCCACTCTTAGGCAGTGCGGTGTCATCGATGATCAGTACACCCTTCTTCCCTCCACAGAGGGACTGGGCGCGCTTGGCCAGCAGGTGGTCCAGGGCATCTGTGTCCCAGGGACTGACGTTCAGGAAATGGTGGAGACGTGGGTAGGGCAATCCAACGTGCTCAGCGATGGGTTCGGTGCTTTTACGTTCCAGCGGGGCCAGGAGGCCCCGGATGTACCTGGGCAGGCAGATCCGTTGCTTGGGATGGTCGAGCGTTTTCAGACAGGGAGACAGGAATCGGAAAAGGACCGCTGCCAGTTGTGGGGCACAGGCATGTCCAGAGCATCGACCATGACGACAAGGGGCGGCTGAGAGCCGCCCCAGAGTGACAAAGTCCTATTAGAGGCTGAGGACAGAACGGCGTCCACTCCGTGGAGGAGCTGTGAGCCATCCAAGTCCGGGCCAGATCAGGCGCATACTCAAAGCGAGAAGGGAGCGCCGCGGCGTTGCCTTAAAAGGACGAGATTCACATCTCAGCCCGTTCTGTTGCTACCGTAATGGCATGTTTTCCTCTCCCCTTCCTTTGTGGGTCGCTTCATGCCGCTCCTGATCGTCGAATCTCCGAAGAAGGCGAAGCAGATCGCCTCGTACCTGGGCCGGGACTGGACGGTGAAGGCCTGCTTCGGGCACGTGCGGGATCTGCCGGCGAAGAAGGAGGAGATCCCGGTGAAGTACCGCGCTCAGGCCTGGGCGCGCCTGGGGGTGGACGTCGAGGGCGGGTACACGCCGATCTACGTGGAGCGGGCCAAAGCGAACGTCCTCGCCGAGCTGCGCGCCGCGGTGAAGGCCGCCAAGGGAGACGTGTACCTGGCCTCGGACCCAGACCGGGAAGGGGAGAGCATCGCGTGGCACCTGAGCGTGGTGTTGGGCCTGAAGGACGCGCGACGGGTGACGTACCAAGAAGTGACGAAGGCCGCCATCCAGAAGGCCTTGCAGAGTCCCCGGCCGATCAATCTGGCGCTCGTGGCTGCGCAGGAGAGCCGGCGCATCCTGGACCGTCTGGCGGGCTACGGGGTGTCTCCGTTGCTCTGGGACGCCATCGGGGGACCACAGTCGGCGGGGCGGGTGCAGTCGGCCGCCCTGATGCTGCTGGCGCAGCGCGAGCAGGCCCGGATGCGCTTCGTCCCGGCCGGGTACTGGCGGGTGGCCGCCCAGGTGGGGACCACGCCCCCTTTTCAGGCCACAGTGCAGGCCATCCGAGGTCTGCCGCTGGCGACGGCCGCGAGCTTCACACCCCAGGGGCAGCTTAAGGAGGGCCTGGAAGTGGCCCAGCTGGACGCCCAGAAGGCCGAGGGCCTGCGCGGGTACCTGGAAGGCCGGGAGGCGGAGGTCACGGGCATCGAGGTCAGTCCGGTGGTTCGGCGGCCGCCACCGCCCTTCACGACGTCGAGTCTCCAGCAGGCGGCGGGGGCTCGGCTGCGCTTCAGCGTGGAGACGACCTCGCGGGCCGCCCAGTCGCTCTATGAGCAGGGGTTGATCACGTACATCCGTACCGACAGTCCGGCCCTCTCCGACGAGGCGCTGGAGCTGGCGCGCGTGGCGGTGCAGGAGCGCTTCGGACAGGGGGCACTGCCGCCTGCCCCTCGCCAGTACGCGACCCGCAATGCAAATGCCCAGGAGGCGCACGAGGCCATCCGGCCTGCGGGGGACTTCAAGGCCCCGAAGGCGACTGGGCTGAGTGGGGACGAGCTGGCGCTGTACACCCTGATCTACACGCGGACCGTGGCGAGTCAGATGCAGGACGCGCTGGGGGAGAAGACGACCGTGCGCCTGCAGGCAGGCGTGGTGACGCTGGGGGCAACTGGAACCCGGCTGACGCAGCGGGGCTTCACGGCGCTGTACGAGGACGAGGCGGAGGACGCTGACGACCAGGCGCTGCCGGCCCTGACTGTCGGGCAGCGGGTGGGGTTGAGCGGCGTGAAGGTGGAGGAGAAGAAGAGCAGCGCGCCGCCCCGGTATGGGGAGGGGGCGTTCGTGCAGCTGATGGAGAAGGCCGGGATCGGGCGGCCGAGCACGTACGCGAGCACGCTGAAGACGTTACAGGGCCGGAGTTACGTGGCGGTGCGGGGGCGGAAGCTGCATGTGACGCCGTTGGGCTTGTGTGTGGCGATGTACCTGATGCAGCAGCTGCCGCAGCTGGTCGACGCGCGGTTCACGGCGGAGATGGAGCGGGAGCTGGACACGATTGCACAGGGGGCGTTGAAGCGGACGGTGTATCTGGACCGGGTGTGGCGGGAGGCGTTGCAGCCGGCGATTGCACGGGCACAGCGGACGTCGCCGAGACTACGGGTGCCAGGGCAGGAGGCGGTGTTCGAGGTGCAGGGGGGGCAGGTGAGCTTGCGGACGGCCCAAGGGGTCGTGACGTTGCCTCCTGAGCTGCTGCCGGAGGATCTGAATGAACAGAGCATTGCGGCGTTGTTGGCGGGGACGTGGAAGGTGGGGAGAGGAGTGCGGGCGGAGAGAGTGCCAGCGTCCTCTGATGTGGATAAGCCTGCACGAGCGCCTCGGCGGAAGAAGGGGGAGGCGGGGACGACCAAGGCTCCACGGAAGTCGAGGCAGGCTGGGGGTTCCCGGAAGGGGAAGCGTTTGTAGGGAGCTGAGGTTCTTGGAGAGTTAAAATCATTATATACGATGGAGAGAGGCCCCCCGTACCTTCTCCTGCTCTGCCTCCCCAATACCCTTGTACTGCATAAATTGCGAAATATCAGGCATGCATTCAGTCTTTCCCTAAGCTGGTGCCGGTGCTAAAGCGGGAAGAAAGCAAAGGGGTAGACAGTGGGGGCAAAAGGTGGGAGAGAGAAAGCGCTATCCCACTCATCATATATCCACAAATATATCTACATCTCCACACACGTCACCCCAAGTACACCCACATTCCAGATATGCCCCTCCCCCAACCCACCGATCTCCTCACCTTCCCCCACCCCACCCACCCCACCGAAGAAGGCTGGACCCCCCACATCCACACCCTCACCACCTACCTCGAACACCTCCACCCCTGCCTCACCACCTCAACCTCAGACCCCGACGCCTTCTCCGACGACGCCACCTTCTACGCCACCCCCGAACAACGCCACACCATCTTCCTCACCGGCCACCTCCTCCTCCTCGGCCTCCACACCATCAACCACCGCCAGAACCTCCAACACCACACCCTCACCCTCACCCAAGACCTCGCCACCACCCTCAACCAGTTCCATCCCATCGGTCAGAAATTCCAGGAAGGCCTCGACCATCTCGCCATCGCCCTCCTCAGCGGCCAGGCCACCGGCAGCCCCTACCACCAAGACGAACTCCACCACGCCGCCGCTTTCCTCCTCGACCGCGCGCAAGAACTCCACCTCCCCCTCCCCAACCTCTTCCACGAAGGCAGCCTCTTCTGGACTCTCTACCGCCGCCCTGAACACCTTCAGGACCCCACCCACCCCGACCTCCTCACCCTGCTCCCCGACCCCACCCAGGACCCCACACGACAGCCCCGCGAGCAGACCCTCAAAGCGCTCCTCACCTCCGATCTGCACCCCACCGAACAGGCCACCCTCGTCTTCCTCCTCCACCTCAACGCCCGCGACCGCTACACCGACCAACCCGTCACTGTCCCCCTGAACCACGCCGCGAGGTGCCTCCTCGCCGCGCGCGACATTCATGCCCAGGAACGCACCTCCACGCACGTCACCCGCCTGCTGCAAGGGCACCTCCAGGCCATCCATCAGGAACTGGGCCGCATCCGCGTTCCCGCACTGCGCGTGGGCACCGTGCTGCAACAGCAGGAACGTGACCTCGCCTCGACCCAGGCCCTCGGCATCCTCCGCTGGATGCATCACCTACAGCTGGCCGATCTCCCCGGTATCGACCGTGAGGGCGAGCGCCTCCTCTGGGAGATTTTTGATCGTCTCGACCGACAACTGGTCGAAGGCCTCGACCCCCACCGGGATCAGGGCTTACGCCTACGCCTCATGCTCAGTACCTGCGCTCACCTCGCCCAGATCGCCCGCGCCCCAGGCATGGGCCTCTCACCCACCCTCCAGATGGCCACCACCCTGACCGGCATCGATCCCCTCTGGGGCTGGAAAGAAATCCTCCTCTCCAGACACACCAACACCAATCTGGAGCACGCCCTCAACCAATTTGTCGCGACCCTCGATCTCCTCCCCAGGACGACCGCCCTCGGGCTGGAGACCCCGGACCACCAGACCGCCCTCTTCCTCGTGCGTGAATTCGCCGGCCATCTGCGCGCCTGTCTCCGTACCCTTGGTCTCCGCTTGCCTCTCCATCACGAATTCGAGGACAGCATGCGCATTTTTGGCCCCTTCCGGGCCAGCCTGCAGACCGCACAGGAGAACAACGACGCCCTGCACCTCTGGCTTGGTCTCCGCGACCGCCTCCGCACGCATGACTTCGCCCAGGAACAACTCGCCCCAGTGGAGCAGGCTGCCTCCACCCCTGCCACTGGAGATACCCCAGCACCTGTGCCCGAGCCTGAGACCCATCACGCCCTCCCAAGCCCTGAAGCACAAGCGCCCGTTGCTTTCCAGTTCCGCCACGTGCAGGAAGCGCGCCCTCCTCGAGGGCCGCTCAATCACCCTCATCGGCGGGGTACCCGACCCCGCACACCACCAGGCCCTCGTCGACACCCTAGGCCTCACCCATCTGGAGTGGATTGGTGCCGATGAGTACGACCACGGCACCCACGCCCACGCCCGCATCACCGATCAGACGGCCGTCGTCATCCTCGCCATCCGCTGGATGGGCCATGCCCACAACGCCCTGCGCGACATCGCCAGGGCCAAGGGCGTCCCCTACGTCATGCACCCCGGCGGCCTCAACCCCAGCAGCGTCGCCTGGCAGATCCTCCAGCAAGCCAGCGCCCAGCTCACCGCTCGCGCGTCTTAAACCCGGCCCAAGAGACGAACATCTGCCCAGGCCCGGCGTACCCTGAAGCCCGCCCGTGACGTACGCCTCCACTGACCCCCTACTGTTCGGACATGATCCCACCCCCGGGATCGTGTCCGTTCATGCCGACCTCTCCGGCCGGGCTCTCGTCTGGCGACGCGAGGACGGGCAGGTCACCCTCGAGCGCCCCCGCTTCCGATCCTGGCTCTACGCCCGTGACCTCGCCGACGTCGAACACCTCGGCCCGCGCCTGGCCACCCACGACGATCACACCCCCTTCAGCGCCCGCGAGCTGCCCGGGACGCCTGGGAGGCTGCGCTACCTCCTCACTGCCCGCGACGGTCAGGCCCTCCGGCGCGCCGTTCTCGCCGGCGCCAGCCAGCGCCTCGGCCGTCCCATCACCAGCCTCCACGATCTCTCGAGCTACTACACCGTCGGCCCCACCGAGCAGTACCTCATGGCCTCCGGACGCACGTACTTCAAAGGCATGGGCTTCGACGATCCCCATCGCCTGCAATTCGACCTGGAAACCACCAGCCTCAGCCCCGACACCGGCCGCATCTTTATGATCGCCGTGCGCGACAACCGCGGCTTCGAGCGTGTGCTGGAGGCCCGACGCGCCGCCCAGGAACCCGAACTCATCCAGGCCCTGGTCCAACTCATCCAGGACCGCGACCCGGACGTTCTGGAGAACCACAACCTCATGGCCTTCGACCTCCCCTTCCTGATCGGGCGCAAGTGCATGGCCTCGCCCTCAACCTCGGCCGGCCCGGCGGCCCCCCCGGCCTCTGGAAGGTTCAGGACGGCCGCTCCACCCCGCACAGGGCCTGCGCCGGCCGCAAGCGATTTCACGTAACTGTTCGATGCCTCCACTCAACCCGGCTTGTTCGACCGCCCGTTCACGGAGATGCAACCCCGCTGGACTTTGCCTTCATCCGGAATCTCTCCAACCTCTACACAAAAGCAGTAGTCCAACATCATTGACCCAAGAAAGTCGCCCCTACTGAAAAGGTTCCGCAACCAGGACCGCCTGACGCTGGTCATCATCGTCGCGGCCCCCAGGATGAGCCCCCACCCACCCAGGTGAAGGGTCCCAGGCGCTCGTGCAGGATCATCACTCCCAGCACCGTCCCCACCAGGGGTTCGAGGTTCACGAACATCCCCGCGAACGCGGCCGAACTTCGGGCAACGCTCCAGTTCCAGAGGACGAGCGTCCGCGCGGTACAGACCACCCCCAGGAAGAGCAAGTTCCCCAGGATGTTCAGCGGAATCCCTGCGTGGGGCCTCCGGAACTCAAAGCAAAGGGGAGGGTCAGCAGGGTGCCGCACGTCAAGGTCCAGGTGGTCGTATTCACCGGGCCGTAGTGACGGATCAAACGCTGACTCAGCAGAATACTCGCGGTGGCCGCGACCGTCGAGAACAGCACCAGCGCGTCGCCGAGCACGCTGCGCCCTGGACCCGGCACCCCCATGATCAGGAGCAGGCCCAGGCTGGACACGCCGATGGCCACCCAGGTGCGGCGGTGCGGGCGTTCTCCCAAAAGCAGCCAGGCCTCGATGGCGAGGAGAGGTGTGACTGTCCCCAGAATCAGCGCCGCACTGGAAGCACTCGTCAGCGACAGGCCGGTGTACTGCAAGAGATAGGTGATGGGCACTTGTAACGCCCCCGGCAGCAGGAAGAGGGGAAGATCCTGACGTCGGGGACGATGGCTACGCTAGAGGGCGAAGGGCAGCAGTGTCAGGGCGGCGAAGGAGAAGCGGAGCAGGATGATACTGGTGACCGGCAGGACTTCCAGGGCGACCTTACCCAGCAGAAAGGTAAGCCCCCAAAGCACGTTGGCACCAGCCGCAGCCAGCGCGGGCTGCAGCAGGCCAGTGGATGGTGCCCTCACTTGTTCGAGCGCCAGCCCGGAGAAGCCGTGTGGTTCTGGGCCGGCCACCGTTCGTGCAAGGGTGGGAGACGTCCTTCCTTGCCCGTGATGAGCTCCGGGGCGATGGCATAGACCACCGTGCCGTCAATCCGGGGTAGCGAATCCTTCTCCCGACCCCAGGAGTCTGTAGGTGCGTACTTCGCCATGAACGCCTGGTAGAACCGGGTCTTCTCCTCCAGATCTTCCACGATGCGAATTCGTCCGAAGACAATCACCAAACGGTAAGACACCGAGGTATCACATTCAATGTGGCCGTAAGGAAAGACCTCCCCAGGCTCGTCCACCTCGAAGCTGACCTGGGGATGGAAGCGGACGTTGGTCAGAAAGTGGCCGGCGTAACGGGCCGTGTGGAGATAGATCTGCCCCTCCTGCCAAGTAAAGAGATTGGGCACGACGTACGGATACCCGTCTGGCCCGAGGGTGCCTATCCGGCCTGGAGTGACCCCAATTGAGCGGACCGCAGGGCAAGTCACGTCTGAGCAGCAGTGTAGCGGGCGGCGAACTCGGCGGGTGGAACGTACCCCAAGCTGGAGTGCAGTCGGCGGCGGTTGTACAGGTCCGCAATAAAGAATTCAATATGCCGCCGGGCGTCGTCCAGATCGACGTATTCTTGCAGATTGACCTCCTCGGCCTTCAGGGTCTTATAGAAGCTCTCCATCTTGGCGTTGTCGTAGGGATTGCCCGTTCTGGACATGCTGGGCGTGATGATCGCGGACCGCAAGCGGTCCACGTACACCCGGCTGGCATATTGCACCCCCTGGTCCGAATGATGCAGGAGCCCTGGGGCTGGACAACGCGCGGCCAGCGCGTTGTTCAAGGCCGCCAGTGGCAAGTCCGCGTCGAGGAACCTAGACATGGACCAGCCGACCACCTCCCGGGTGAAGCCGTCCAGAACGCAGGCCAGGTAGACAAAGCCCTGCTGAACCCGCACATACGTCAGATCGGCCTGCCACACTTGATCCGGTCGTATCGGAACGACTTCGCGCAGCAGGTTCGGAAAGCGCGTCTCACTGTGGTTCGAGTTCGTCGTGGCCCGATAGCGACGTTTGGGGCGACACAGCAAGCGGCGTTCCCGCATGACGCGCAGCACCCGTTTGTGGTTGGCCGGGCGACCTCGCCGAGCCAGCTCACGGGTCACCCGCCGATATCCGTAGCCGACGAACTCCTCTACCACGGCCTCAATGTCGTCTCCCAAGGCTTGGTCGGGGTCCACCTCCTCTCCGTGCTGCTGTTGATAGAACCACGAGCGGCTCACCCCATGCAGCTCACACAGACGACGTACCGACACCTCCGGATGCGCGGAGCGCGCATCCGCAATCATTTGGTGCCTGGTCTCGAGCGGTACGTCGCCAACGACTTTTTTAGAATCGTGTTCTCCAGCGACAACTGCCCGCAGAACCGCTCCAGCTCGGCAAGACGCTGTTCCAGCGACGGGTCAGGTTTGGCCTGATCCGTGAATGCCGCTTCCCCATGGACCTCGACCTCTTTGCGCCAACGATGAATCAGGCCGGGCGAGAGGGCGTGTTCCCGACAGAGCTGGGCGGTCGTCTTTTGACCCCCGTTGACTTGGTTCATGATGTCGAGCTTAAACTCGCGGCTGTGGATGCGTCCGGGCATAGGGGCTCCTTCGGTACCGTCAGCCTACGGGCTGACGAGTGCGAAGTGCCTTGCCTCCTGGTCCGCTCCTGGGGGGTCACTCCAGGCTGGGCCGCTCCCCATCTCCTTGCCTTGCAACTGTGCAATCAGTCTTCATGCCACGTTTTGAAGGGTAGTCAGGGCCCTGGCAGTTGTCCCGTACAAAAGGGGGGACCGCTAGAGCAATTGGATGGTACAGGCCCCGTGCGGTCTAGACTAGCCACTACAGAACGGGCAGCCTGCGGGCGGTCATGCCTATCTCGCTTACCCGACCGCCACTCCAGGAGATCCGATCATCGCCGAAGCTTCCACCAACTACCGCCCAGCACCACTGGCCCCCCCCCTGCGGGTGGTCGGCATTGGGGGGTCGGCAGGCGCACTGGACAGCTACGAGCGGTTTTTCCTGGGCCTGCCGCCCAGCACCGGACTGGCCTTCGTGGTGGTGCCCCACCTGGGCCCGAACGCGCAGGGCCTGATGCCGGACCTTCTGACGCGCTGCACCATCATGCCCGTGGTCCAGATCACGGACGGCCAGCCCCTGCGTGCCAACCGCGTCCACATTCCTCCTCCGGGCCACAGCCTGAGCCTGGAGGGCGGAATACTGCGCCTCGAAGACCTGACACAGGCGGGCGGCCACGTGATCGACTATTTTTTCGAGTCGCTGGCTGCTGATCAGCAGGGGCAGGCGGTAGGCATCGTGCTGTCGGGGCTGGGCCGGGACGGCACGCGGGGCATCGGCGCCATCAAGCGGGCGGGCGGGTGGGTGCTGGTCGAGGACCCGCAGACCGCCGAGTATTCCGACATGCCCCGCAGTGCAGTCAGTACAGGGCTGGCGGACGACGTACAGCCCGCCCCGGAACTCGCGGCCCGCCTGATGGGCCTAACAGATGTGGCCCCGCTGCTGGAGGAGGCACTGGGTCAGGGTGGGGACGGCTCCAGCGCGCCGCTACAAACGATCCTGCGGCTGGTCCACGCCCACAGCGGCCATAATTTCGAGCATTACAAGCACGCCATGCTGATCCGCCGCATTGACCGCTGCATGAGGGAGCGGGGGATTGGGGACGTCTCCGATTACATCCAGATGTTGGAAGCGTCGCCAGACGCGGTCGAGGCGCTGTTTCAGGATTTTACCATCAACGTGACCAGCTTCTTCCGGGACGCCGAGGCCTTCGAGGCCCTGAAAGTCCACCTAAGAAGTGCCATCCGGAACCACGGGCGGGGGCAGAACCCATTCAGGGTCTGGGTCACCGCCTGCTCAACCGGCGAAGAGGCGTACTCGGTCGCCATCGTGCTGCACGAACTGGCTGGGGAGCTGGTGGGCGATCACCGCCCAAGGGTGCAAGTCTTCGCGACCGACATTGATCCGGTGGTCGTGAACACTGCCCGGCAGGGTCTGTATCCCAGGGACATCGCTTACATCGTGTCGGAAGAGCGCCTGCAACGCTTTTTTCAGCTTAGGGGCGACCAGTATCAGGTGCGGGCCGAGGTCCGGAACAGCGTGGTCTTCGCCACCCACAGCACCTTCGCCGATCCGCCGTTCACGCGCCTGGATCTCGTGAGCTGCCGCAACCTACTGATCTACGTTGGCCCCGAGCTGCAACGGCAGATCCTGACGCTGTTTCGCTACGCCCTCAGACCCGCCGGCCTGCTGTTCCTCGGGTCCAGCGAGTCGCTTGGCACCGGTCAGCAGGGGTTCACTATCCTTGACCGGCACTGGAAGATCTACGAGCGTGGCGAGGGTGAGGCGGGCCGACCGCCACTGAATCCCTCATCCCCATTACACGCCGGCGAGACGCCGCTCAGTAGCGAGGCTGCCTTGAAAGCCGGGCCGGGTCGGATCAGTTCTGCTGGCCGCCCTGCCGGCCACCTCGATCTGACCCCGCAGGTGCAGTCCGCCCTACTGGCCGAATACGCCCCGCCGGCGGTGGTGGTCAGCGGGCAGGGCGAGGTGCTGTTCGTGCATGGCCGCGCCAGCCGCTATCTGGCAATCCCGCAGGGGCAGGTACAGAACAATGTGTTCGAGATGGTGCCGGTCAGCCTGCGCTTGGCACTGCGCTCCGCCGTGCGCGAAGCTCACCACGCGCAGCGGCGGGTGACGTACCGGGGTTTGGTGGCCGCGCCACCAGGGGAGGTCGACACAGCCCCGGCCCAGACGCTCGACCTGACCGTCCGGCCCCTTTGGCCCGCCGGCGATGGGCCACTTCTGATCACGTTGCAGGAAACCGGCGAGGCCGCCGCCGAGGCCGCCGAGGCAGAGCGCGCCAGCGACGCCGGGCACAGCCTGGCCTTGGAGCTAGAACTCCGACACGGACGCGAGGCGCTGCGGGCCACGGTCGAGGAGGTGACCCGCTCGGTGGTGGAGCTCCGGACCAGCCATGAGGACCTCCAGACCAGCCATGAGGAGCTTCAGAGCGCGAATGAAGAGCTGATGACCTCAAAGGAGGAGCTCCAGTCGCTCAATGAGGAGCTGAGCACTGTGAACGCCGAGCATCAGGTCATCATCCAAGATCAGGTGCGCGCCAACGACGACCTGAACAACCTGCTGGACACGGCGGGCACGGCCATCCTCTTTCTAGGCAACGACCTGACCATCCGGCGGTTCACCCCACCTATTAACCAGCTCGTACGCCTCATGTCGGCCGACGTGGGCCGGCCGCTGGAAGACTTCAACGTCCTGCTGCGTCACAATATGCTGCTGGCGGAGACCCAAAGGGTGCTTGAAACCCTGGAACCCCACGAGGCACAGGTGCAGACCCTGGACGGGGAGTGGTTCCTGCTGCGGATCAATCCCTACCGCACGGCGGACAACCGCATTGACGGCGTGGTGGTGGCCCTGACCAGTATCGCTGTGGTCAAGGCGCTAGAATGGCGACTGGTCAAGTCGCTGAACTTGGATCGAGCGGCGCTTGACACGAGGCGTGACCCTTTGCTGCTGCTGGATCAGCACCTGCGCGTCGTAACGGCCAGCCAAGCCCTGCTGACGCTGCTAGAAAGTGAGCCAGACACCGGGGAACTCGCCTTTGACCTGCCTGAACTGCGCCGCCGGTTGCAGGCGGTCATTGCGACAGGGGAGCCGGCGTCTGGGTCGGCGAAGTTACGGATTGAGGAGTAAGACCTTAGGGGCGACCGGTCCGATAGAACGGTTCGGCGAGCGCGAGACGAGAAGTCCGACGGACATGTAGAGCAGCAGGACACGGTCTTTCCAAGCGGTTCGCAATTCAGCGCGGTGGCAATGGTAAGTTGAACTCCTCACACCCGACTATATGCCCTACTCTTCGCTTTCCTTCCCGGTGCCCCCAAGAGCATTCGGCCGCCAAGCTTCCACCGGCCCACTGAGGAGCCCCATGAACGATGTTGCTCAGCTGGAACAGCGCTTCGCCGCGCAGCAGCAGGACCTGCACGTTCATCAAGTCGAACTCGAGCAGCAGAACGAGGTGTTGCGTCAGACCAACATGGCGCTCGAGGAGGCCCGCAACCGTTACGCGGATCTGTTCGAGTTCGCGCCCGTCGGATACGTGGTCTGCGACAAGAGTGGGCTGATCGGGCAGATCAACGTGATTGGTTGTACCCAGCTCGGCGCGGCCCGCGGGCAACTCGTCGGTCGTCACTTCGCGCTGTTCGTGGAGGCCGACCAGCGGGCCGAGCTGGCCCTCTTTCTGGAGCGGGTCTTCCGTGGCCCGGGGGCGGACGGGCCGCCACACCTGGAGTTGCGTATGCTGCGGCAAGGCGGCCAGCGTTGGGACGCCCAGTTGGAATGCACCCTGCTGCGTGGGGAGGCCGCCCCACTGGCCCGGATGGTCCTGACCGACATCACGGCGCTTAAGGAGTTTCAGCGCAGCGCCGAGTGGCACGCCACGCAGGCCCAGTCCCTGCACGAGGAATTGCAGACCTTCTTGCGGTCGGTCACACATGACCTGAGTGCCCCACAGCGCCAGATCGAGGGCTTCACTGCCCTTCTGAGTCAGCACCTTCAGTCCATAGACCATTGCGTGGACCAGACCAGCGTTAGACTGTTGAGGAACCTGTCGCAGGCGGCTGTAGACCTGGGAGCGCTGACCACCTCGTTGATCGACTTCTATCACAGTGGTCAGCCGACGGAGCCGGCCCGCCCACTGAACCTGAACCACCTAGTCGAGACGGTGTTTCACGAATTGGAACCGCAGCGGCGGGGCCGACAGGTGGTGCTCACCCACGATCCGCTGCCCAGCCTGCTGGTGGACCACCGGAGCATGCACATGGTCCTGACGAAGCTGCTCTCGAACGCCGTCAAGTTCACTGGACCGCGCCCGGTGGCCCACATCCATGTAGGAGTACAATTCAGTGGGGAGCAGGTGCTGTTGAGCATCCGCGACAATGGCGTGGGCTTCGATCCCAAGCAGGAACAGCGTTTGTTTCGGGTCTTCGAACGGCTGCACAGCGAGCGCGATTTCCCAGGGCAGGGCCTGGGCCTGGCCCTAGTGCGGCGAATTGTGGAGCACTGGCAGGGCCAGGTCTGGGGCGAAGAGGTGGCCGGGGAGGGCGCGGTCTTCTGGGTGCAGGTGCCGGGCGCGATGAACGCGGCGCAACACGTCACCCCAGACCAATCACCCGCCGAATAGGTCAGGTCCCGCCTACTGCCCCCGTGCCTAACTGATCCGTCGTCACGGTGAACGTCCGCTCTGTCTTCAGGAACCCTAAGGCTTGGTCCTGCGGGCAGAGCGCACACTGCCCGCATGGAGACACAGCGGGTAATCGTGATTGGGACATCGGCGGGCGGGATGCAGCCGCTGCTTGAGCTCGCAGCTGGCCTGCCCGCTGACTTTCCGGCGGCGGTGTGTATCGTCATGCACATCCCGGCCTACATACCAAGTTTTCTGCCTAATATCCTAGGCCGCGCCGGGCCGCTCTCCGCCGTGCACCCGGCGAATGGCGATCCGATATTGCCGGGCCGGATCTATTGTGCGCCGCCCGATCAACACCTGCTGATCGAGAACGGGCGCCTCAACCTGACCCGGGGGCCCAAGGAAAACCGGATGCGGCCAGCCGTCGACACCCTGTTCCGCTCGGCGGCGTACAGCGCCGGCTCGAACGTGATCGGGGTGGTGCTGTCTGGCCTGCTAGACGACGGCACCTCCGGCCTCTGGGCTATCAAGCAGTTCGGCGGCACCACCGTGGTCCAAGACCCACGTGACGCTCAGTTCGACTCAATGCCGGCGAGTGCTCTGAATCAGGTCCAGATCGACCACGTGGTGACCGCGCGGCACCTTGCGGCCCTGCTGGTCCAGCTAGTCGCCGAGCCCGTGCAAGCTCCAAGGGAGGCCGGAATGAACGAACAGGTCCGGAAGCGGCTGATCACCGAGATCAGTATCGCCAGCGGCGGCCACGCTTTCAAGAAGGGCGTCATGACGTTCGGCAAGGTCACGCCGCAGACCTGTCCGGAGTGCGGCGGCGTGCTGGTGCAGATTCAGGAAGGGGGGTTCACGCGCTACCGCTGTCATACCGGGCATGCCTATACCGGCGACACCCTACTTGTCAGCGTGACGGAGGCCATCGAGGACAAACTGTGGGCCACCCTGCGGGCGCTGGAAGAAGCCAGCATGCTGTTGGAGAACACCGGCCAGGAGTTTGAGGCGGCCGGGAACGCCCGGCTGGCCGGGGAATACCGGCGCAGGGCCAAAGAGATGGAAGCCCGCAGCGCGCTCATTTTTGAGAACGTTGCTCGCAACCGGAGCCTGAGCGTTGAGCAACTGGAGTACGAGGCTAGTCAGAAGGAGTCGCCCCAGTCAGACTGACCCATCCGAAGCCCGAGCCAGCTGATGCAAGGCTTGGTAAGGCTCTGGGATACGGTTCTTGACCGAGTGCACATACTTTAGGTTGGTGTATCTAGTAATATGTCATACAGTTCAAGCTGGTTCGTGGTCTTGTATGTTGATCTGATCTCCCACTTTCTCTTCCTAGTTCCTAGCTCTTTTTGGAGGGGATATGACTGGTCCAGAGCTATACCCGATATCACAGGAACTGCGCGAAAAGGCTGAGCACCACGTGCGCTCCGCTTCGCCTCCCCCCCTTTGGGATGGCTGGCCTGTCACCGCTTTAACCCATGAACTCCAGGTTCACCGAGCCGAACTGGTCGCGCAGAACGAGGAGCTTCAAGCCACGGTCACGGCGTTGGAGTACGAGCACCGCCTCTATCACACACTCTATGAACACGCGCCGACGGCCTACTTCACCCTGAACAACCACGCGTATATCCAGAGCGTCAATCAGGCCGCAGAGCACTTGCTTGGCTTTGACCGTGGCCAGCTGCTTGACCGCCGCTTCTTGCAGTTCATCGTCCCGGAACACCGGGCAGAGTTCAGCCGCCTGCTCGAGACATTCCCACGTCCAAAGACAGCTGCCTCCGGGCAATTCAGTGTGATTCCCTGCGGCGGCGGGCGGCTGGAGGTGCAGGTGCAGGTTCTGACCCTACCCGATTCACCGCAGGACCAGCCCACCTTTTTGCTGACGCTGACGAATCTGACGCCGTTGCTCACAGCTCAGGAGACCATGCGCACGCTGAACGCCACGCTGGAAGACCGGGTGCGCGAGAGCACCCAGCATCTCCAGGTGCTGGCGGAACAGTTCAGGCATCAGGCGCGGCACGACGCCCTGACTGGCCTGCCTAACCGCGCCGCGTTTGAGGAAGCCCTGACACTGGCCTTGGGGGAGCTCCATACGCGCCGTGAGACGTTTGCAGTGCTGTTTTGCGACATCGACCGGTTCAAACAGATTAACGACAGCCTGGGCCATCCGGCCGGGGACCAGGTGCTCCAAGAACTGGCCCGCCGCCTGCGGACCGTCATCCGGCCCACTGACCACGTAGCGCGGCTGGGCGGCGACGAGTTTGCGGTCCTGCTGCATGGTGTAGCGGAGCAGTCGGTGGTTTCCCAGAGTGTCACCCGGCTGAAAGGAGCGTTGCAGGTCCCGTTCGCCATAGGCAGTCAGGAACTGTTGGTTCAGGTGGGCAGTGGGGTCTTGCTGGTCACGACTGAGTATCGCTCTTCGGAAGAAGTACTCAGGGACGTAGATTTAGCGCTGTACCAGGCCAAGCGAGGTGGGCTGGCGAACACACGCCTGTTCGAGCCGTCGATGCGGGGCAACTGCCAGGGGTAGCTGGAGCCGAAAGCTGATCTGCGCTGAGCCCTAATTGAGGGTGTCCCAATTGCGGTTCCAGCCGATTTGCAAATCTCAACGTACCTCAGCCCGCCTGTTGCAAGCGGGCAAATTCGTTCGGGGTCCGGCCACCAAGCGAGGTGTGGGGCCGGACGTCGTTGTCGTCCTGGCGCCAGGCTGTGAGGATGAGGCGAGCCTGATCCAGGCTCTGGAACCAGTGGAGATGGAGGCACTCGTCCCAGACCCGACCATTGAAACTCTCGATGTATGCGTTCTCCACAGGCTTTCCAGGCCGGATGAAGGTGTGCGTGATACCGCGGTCGTGGGTCCAGAGATCCAGAGCCTTCCCCGCGAACTCCGGGCCGTTGTCGGTGGTGATCGCTTGGGGTGCGCCCCGGAAGCGAACGACTGCCTCAAGGCGGCGGACGACATCATGGCCCGTAATGGAGGTGCCGACGTGCATCACCAGGCACTCCCGCGTGAAGTCGTCTACGACGTTCAACACGCGGAACCGCTGCCCGGAAGCCCGCTGATCAGCCATGAAGTCCAGACTCCACCGCTGATTGGGCGCAGAAACCTGCGGTTTCTGCTGACGCTCTCCGACGCTGAGCTTCCTGCGCTCCTTCTTCTGAACACCCAGCCCTTCTGCCCGATAGATCCGGTAAACACGTTTGTGACTCATGGTCTCACCTCCCCGATCCGGCATCAGGTGAATCCAGCGGTACCCGAATCGAGGCCGTTCCCGCGCCAGCACGCGGAGACGCTCAACCAGTTACTGGTCTTTTTCCCTTTTCGGGCTGTTCCGTCTGTGCGTGGTCCGGGAGAAGGCCAGCACCTGGCAGGCCCGACGTTCACTGACCGTGAACGAGTCCCGCAAGAGGGCGACCATCTGCTTCTTGAGGGGCGTTTGCGCCTGAAATGTCGTCCCAGGCGTTACCACTTTCGCCCCACCACCTCCCCCTGCATGGCATTGTCGAGCGACAGGTCGGCCACCAGCTTCTTGAGACGCTGATTTTCGGCTTCCAGCTAACGGAACTTGCGGGTCTCGTCTTCGGTCATACCGCCATACTTGGCTTTCCAGCGGTAGATCATGGTCATCGCGACTCTATGGAGTCGCGACAGATCGCCAATCGGGGTTCCGGCTGCAAGCTGCCCGAGAATCTCCAGGAGCTGTTGCTCCGTGTACCGTTTGCGTTTCATGTTTCTCCCAATCTGCTGCTTGATTTGCAATCAGACTGGCACCGGAAACAGGGACAAGGTCACAGGGGGCACTATTTACCGACATTACCGCGGAGTTCGCGTCGCATAACAACGCTTTGAACTGGCTACCGCACCCTCCTTGTCAACCCCTATTCGCGGTGAATACATCCTGAGTACCAGCGGCCCTTTTCAGTACATCTCCTGCAACAGTACTTGGCTCTATAGTGTTCGTGAGCCACAAGCGTCTGGAACGTGCGCTAAAGTTGGATCGTCAATGCTTCTAACGGGTTCAGATCAAGACCATACCTCTCTTCAACGAGTGGCAGGCAAAGCTTGGAATAGGCTTCAGATTTATCATGGGCTTGGATTTATCAGGCCATCTTGAAAAAAGGCATGTGGTCCCGAAGCCGCTGACGACTTTCCTGAGGTAGAAACCACATCATTAGAAACTGGAGCCAACGGGAGCCCCTCGTCCTGACTTGCTGCAGTTGTTGGCAAAGTTGCCAAAACGTTCCTGATGAGCGAGAGGTGTCATAGAGCGGAGCAATTTGGAGCACCACGAAGCCACTCTGTGCCGCTCTGGACAAGAGCGTCCGTCTATAATTCAGCCAAGTCCAGGCGTCCTCGACCGAAGCCCAAGAAGTATCAGACACCCGCCAGACGCAAAGAGGGTCTGGATGCATCGTAATTGATCGACCGTGCACCTCAACGGCTTCAAGAAGCCAGTCCCACTCGGGGTACCTTGGAACTGCTGGCCACGGTTGAACCAGTAAGACGCTACGCCGGATCAGAAGCGTCGACCATTGGAGGATGGCTTCACCGGAACCCAGGCCCTTCCGATCAAACAGGTAATCGCCAAGTAGATCTCCACCTTCATACAAGCGCCAAGGCCATACTTCGTCTCCTTGAGCTGTTCGGTGGACCAGGCGGCTACTGACAATGTCCGCGTAAGGCGTCCGGTTCCAGGTCAGTTGCTTGGCGAGTTTGTCTGGCATCCAAAGGTCGCGGTCATCAAGAAGTGCAACCCATTTACCGTGCGCCTGCTGAACTCCAGTATTTAAGGCTTGTGCAGCTGTCAGAGAAGAGGCCAATTCAAGCACTGCAAGCCGCACATCCTGTACGGCCTGCAGTGCTTTACGGGTTGTCTGATCCTCCCCTGCCGTCACCACAATGACTTCCAAGTCGGATAATGTTTGTCCTAGGGCACTACGCACCGCCTGGATGACCCACACTGGACCATGTCTCGCCAGAATGATTACGCTAACATGCATATTAAATCCACTCACCCGCTTTTCAGTACTCTGAAGATTCATTGACATTTTACCTGGATGTTTGGCTCTTGAACGTGAACATCCAGATGTTGTGTTCCAGACTTTGTGATCATGACCAAAAAAGAAGGTGTCCATGCAGTTCCTACCGTTAGACCAGGAAGGAGCCCAGCCGTCTTTCTAGAAGTTTTTGGGAAATGACCGCCACCTGTCACCGGTCCTGAGGCTCATCTTCAGAAAGTCCACCCGCCTGGACCCAGCTCCCGGGTAGGGTTCCCTTCATTTCTGGAGTGACCGCCTGGCGTAAGGCGCCCATCAACTGCGTCAGATGGTGGGCGGAGACAAGGACTGTGACACGGCCCTGCAAATACAGCGCATTGAAAGTGTGCATATTCGGATGCTCGATGTCCTGAAGACGTACTGTGAACTGCCGTCCCCCCTTTTCGAACGTCACTTGTCGACCACTGCCTGGCACCCATCGCAACTCTATGTTTGAGAGTTTAGGAATGTCTGCGGAGATAGGTATAGCGTCTCTCGGATGACTCATTGTTCTTTCCCAGGCTGTGTTAGAACGGGTTGATCCACACTGCATTCCCTCTGGAAGAACGTCTGCTCCGTGGCAATCAATTGACGGAGTTGCACAAGGCCCTGTTGAACAGCCGCAGGATCCAGATGGAAAAGAGAAATACTGAGCTGGCGGTGCCAAGCGCCAGCCCGCCAGGTATACCCCCGCGCTTTGGCCTGCTGCCGGATGGGGTAGGCCTCGCCGTGTATCGTCAGATTAAGCGTCATCATCGCACGTACGAGCACATAAGGCTTATGGGTCGGTATCTGGGGGAAGCGCCGCTGGAGGTCTGTGGTCAATCTGGTCAGCGAGAGACGCAAGTGCGTCGCCTGCTGGTCCAAGGCGCGTTGGGTGTAAAGAGAAGTCAAATCAACGGGAAGGGAAAAGGTCATGGTGCATCCTTGACAGAGATCCCTAGAAGAGGTCAGGGACCAGTGACTGCCGCTCATCGAGTGTTTCATGCGTCATCACGACTTGGGCATGGGTTGGCTCTACTTCCCTTGGGAGAACGCCTCAGCACCTGACACTTCGGGAAACGGATGTGCTGGCGGTTGGAAATGGCATCCCAAGAAGCCGCAGGCAGTCCCAGAAGTCATCGCCGCCCCACCGCGCCGCCTGAGTGAGAATCTGCCACCCGATCCGCGTCACACTGACGACTGCTCGCCCGCGGTTATTCAGCCGAGGGGCATGGGTCGCTGTCCGCTGCGCCCCCACCCGGGTCATCCAGGCCAGTGCGATACACAGCCGCCCAAAGAGCCGAGAGATTCGCGCTGGGGCCGTCATGTGCGTCGCCTCCAGATTCGGGCCACGAGATTTGAGCGAAGAACACGCAGATTCAATCGCCCACCTGAGCCGATAGGTGTTCAGCACGTCCAGCACGGGCAAATCCGACGCAACGATCACCCTGTCCCCTGTGGGGGACAGGGTGATCACCACATGCATCCAGCCCCCATACACCCATGTCCGCTCAAACAGGGTGCGCACCTCTCTTGGTTGAAGCGTCGTGAACAGGTCTCGCACCAGTTCGTCCGCGATCCTCGTGTTCTTCCGGAGGCGGATACATTGCCGAATGCGTTTCCAGCGCAGGAAGGCGCACCACGCGCGCCCCACGAACTCCCGATCGGCGATCACGACGGCCCACCGTCGAGCGGGCAGGACCTTGAGCAATCGCGCAACCAGCAGGATTCGCGCGGCGGTACAGCAGTTGCCTTGATGGGGCAGCATCGACCAGACGAGTGGGATCACTGCGCCCCCGAGGCGTGCGCCCAGCACGAGGATGTTCAGCGGCGTCTGGCCATCGTGCCAGGTCGTGCGGTCCATGATCAGAGTGAGCCTGACGTCGGGGAGCAAGGGAAGCAGGACGTCACAGACGTCCTGCGGAGTGAGTTGAGCGTCGTGGAAGACCCGGGCGACCGTCCGGGTCTTGGATTCCAGGGTTGCCGCTCTGGGGAGATGGAGTGCGATCTTGCGGTGGAGCGTCGATTCGGCCTGGAGCACCGCCAGGAGCACTTCTGCCAGCCGCTTCAGGGCGTCAACGCGGCGATGAGGGAGGTGGGTTTTCAGGTGGTCGGCCAGCGTGTCAGCATGCAGGCGGGCAGTATCGGCGCTCGTCACAGACTCAGATCCTGCCCCTTGTCATGCTGAACTGCGTTCAGGACGCGATTTTTGGCGAAGTGTCAGGTGCTGAGGAAGCAAGCACTGCCTGCTCCGCTCTGGGCCCGGACCCTGGACGGCCGCAAGGTCACCCCTGACGACGCGGGACCGCGTCGTCGCCTGCGCACCCTTGAAGACGTGCTGGACGTCTTCCCGGAGATTGCTGACCTCATCATCGACGGCACCGAACAACCCCGAGGGCAGCCCAAGAAGAACAAGGGCAGTAGCCCTGGCAAGAAGACCGTGGGTCGAGCCAAGGATCAGAAGAAGTTTTTCAGCACCAAGAAGGGGACGCATACCCTGAAGACCCAGGTCGCCGTCACTCCGGATGGGCAGGTCGTCCATCTCAGTGCGACCGCCCGCGGGCGCACCCACGATATGAAGGTCCAGGGGCAATCGAGACTCCTGCCACATCTGCCTCGGGGGACCAGGCTCTGGGGCGACCGATTGGTCTGCCCCCCGAAAACTGGTCGGGATGAAGTAGAGAGTCAGGCTCGCCCCCGCCAGCCGTAGGCTGGGAAGCGAGGCCCCCATGAAAAACCGGCAGTTCAGCGAAGATCAGATCATCAAGCTGCTCCAGGACGCCAAAAAGGGCGAGAAGCCAGTCGAGGACCTGTGCCGTGACTTCGGCTGCAGTCCGGCGTCCTTTTACGCCTGGAAGAAGAAGTACGGCGATATGGCGCCCGACGAAGCCAAACGGCTTCGTCGTCTGGAGAAGGAGAACGCCCGCCTCCTGAAAATTGTCGGGCAGCAGCGCTTGGAGATCGATGCCATGAAGGACGTGATCCAGAAAAAGCGGTGACGCCCGCCGAGAGACGGGCGGCAGCGAGGCAACTCGTTGCCGCCCAGGTCAAGCCCGAACGGGCTTGCCTCCTGGTGGGCATTCCCAGATCCACGTGGTACTACCGTCCGAAGCCGCGCCAGGATGGGGACTTCCAGCAGCGCATTCGCGAACTGGCCCTTATGCATCCCCGACGCGGGTACCGCTTCATTCACGCCCTCCTCGTCCAGGAGGGACATCGCGTCAACCGGAAGAAGGTCCGGCGCATCTGGCGCGAGGAGCACCTGACGGTCACGACCAGACGCCGACAGAAGATCCGCACTGGGGCGAGTGTTCCTATGCAGGCTGAGTTCCCGGATCACGTGTGGACGTACGACTTCCTCTTCGATCAGACCCTGGAGGGGACGACGTTGAAGATCCTGACGCTGACTGACGAGTTCACCCGTCAGTCCCTGGCGCTGCGGGTGGCGGAGTCCTTCACGTCCATGGACGTGAAGGACGTCCTGCACGAGGTCATTGCCACGCGTGGCGCGCCAGGATTCATTCGCAGCGACAACGGCCCGGAGTTCATCGCCCGCGACCTGGGGATCTGGCTGGCGGTTCAGGACGTTGGCACTCGGTTCATTCTGCCAGGGAAACCGTGGCAGAACGGCTTCGCTGAGAGTTTCCACTCTCGGTTGCGGGAGGAGTGTCTGAATCTGGAGGTGTTCTACTCGGCGCGGCACGCCGGTGTCGTTCTGGACAGCTATCGCAGCTTTTACAACGCCAGAAGACCGCATTCCTCGCTGGGCTACCGAACCCCTGACGATTATGCTCAGCAGGCCAGGGGGCGGCCTGCCGCCCCCCTTTGCGGACAGAGCACCGCAAATGTGGACGTCAGACCGTCCCCTGGGTAAGCAGGAAGAGCCCATGTTGTACCCTGCTCTTGAGCCGAGCCTCTACTCGAAACTGTCCAAACTTTGGGGCCAGCCCACGATGGTATACAGGCCTGGACAAACTCTGTCCTCAGCACGAAGTGATCGTCCCCCGGATGCGCCCCAAGGGTGGCCGGCTCAGTCCGGACGACCGCGATCTGAACCATCAGATCTCCAAAGTACGGATCACGGTGGAGGACGTCGTGTGCAAGATCAAAAAATTCCGTGTCTGTCGGGAGTTTTACCGCAATGATCCCCGGCACTATGGACAGTTCTGGGGCGGTGTGGCTGGCCTGGTGAATCTGCGCACGGTGAATCGAACTCCACAGTTCGCCTGACTCATCAGAACGCGGATGGGGAGCGGCTGGGCCGCTCCCCATTGCTTTGCCTTGCAACTGCGCAATCGGTCTTCAACCCTATTGGGCGGGGCGGTGTGAACCAACGCTCAGCAACCTACAGGTGAAGAAAAGGCGGATTGGCCTCGCCCAGACCTTATGAAATCGTTGTTCTATGGGTTTGCCATTACTGGCTATGGGGCGCCACCATGCCCGTCCGCTTTGGATCCTCCTGGGTTTGGGTTTGGTGGGGGGTGCGATTCTGAAGCTAGGATGGTATTTCGCCGACGCATTGGTTTGGGCACCTGTAGTTCGGCGACGCGTCCCTCGTACGCGTGTACTCAGTGTGATGGATCATGAACCACTTCCCCTCTTGCGGCTGACTCGGAACTCCGCCACCACCCGTCCTGGGGTGCTGGGATTGGAATGGGACGACCTGGAGGGCAAACGGCATTTTGCCCAACTCGGGCCCGTGGTCGAGCAGACCCGACATACACTCACCCGTACTGTGCAGTGGCAGGAGGCCACCCTACCTGTCGGCCAGTTGATCCGGCCCAGTACCGTCGGCCTTGGAACACCTGCGTCGCGCGGTCTGAAGTACGAGGATGTCTTGGTACCAGCCGAGCATGGCTTGATGCCGGCTTGGCTGGTTCCTGGCGGTCCAGACCATCAGGTGGCTGGCACTGACTGGGTCATTGTGACTCACGGATATAAGGGGCTCCGGCAAGATGCACTCCGCATCTTGCCTACCTTTACTGCACTGGGGCTCTCTAGCCTGACCATCACCTACCGTAATGCCCACGGCGCACCTCGCACTCGGCAGGGGGTCTATCGGCTTAGCGCAGAGGAGTGGCAGGACCTGGAGGCGGCCGTGCGGTATGCCCAGGAGCAGGGGGCACGCCGCCTGCTCCTGATGGGGTTCAGCATGGGGGGAGCGATCACGTTGGCCTTCTTGCGATACAGCCCTATGGCTCCGCATGTCCACGGTGTGATTCTGGATTCTCCACCACTAGAATGGCGGTCGCTCATCCGACATTACGCCCGCCGTTATCACCTGCTGCCTCTGGCAGGACTAGTGGAATGGCTAACCGTCATAAAGAGTGGGCAGGACTTCGATGCGGCTGACCATCACAGCGTAATGACGCAGTTTGAAACCCCAATGCTTCTCTTTCATGGAAGTGACGACCGGACCGTGCCGGTGGCACACGTGGAGCGTCTGGCACATGCCCGTCCCGATATCGTGGAGTACCACCGCATTGAGGGAGCAGAACATGTGCGGACCTGGAATATCGACCCCGCGGCGTACGAAGCGGTCCTCACTCTTTTCGTACGCCGCGTCTTACCCAATCAGGAGTAGACCTCAACATAGCATTAAAATAAGAATCCTTAAATGCCTGTATCTTGAAGGCTTAACCAAGGAGGAGTATCGGTAGAGCCAAGGTGAACGTTCCAAAGACAGTCTGATTTTCTTCACACTGATTTAGCAGGACTTTGTCACTTCTCTGCCGGCTTAGGGTGACGCTCCATGGACCCGTTCCCCACAATGTGGACACCGACCGAGCCGAACGTTTTCCAGCGTTCGGCTCGCTTCTCTCCGCGCTTTCGGCAACGTCAGGACCAGCGCCATAGCGCTGGTCGCCGCTCGAACGGTTTGCAAAAACAGCATGGCCAACATCACCAGCGTCACGTGATGCGTCAGACCCCGCCAGGACCGTCCTTCGAAGTGATCCAGTCCCAGCTCTTCCTTCGCTTGCGCGTGCAACGTCTCGCACGCCCAACGCGACTTGATATCCCGAACAATCTGCGCCTTGGACGTCCCGGCGGCATGGTTGGTCACGTGATACTTGAGCTCTCCACCGCGCCGTTTCTCCCCGACGATCCACACGATCTCGCCAGGAAAGTGACGCCCCCGTCCATCTTCGACCCCATCCGCAATCCGGGCGCGCACCACGAGCCAGCGGGCCTTCCTGCCGCCCCTCACCGTGTGCCAGCGATGTGGTGGGAAGGCGTGCAGCACGTCCCGGATGGGACGTGCCGGTTCGCTGGGAACGCCATGCTTCCGTGGACGTCCCGCGTTCTTGGTCTGGAGTGGTGCGGCAGCGACCGTGACGTGCTCACCGAAGACTTTCTGGTGGCCCACGACGCCGACCGCCTAGGTGAGGCCCCGTGCGGTCAGGGCCTGGCGGAACGTTTTGCTGATGCCGTACCCCGCATCAGCCAGCACGACCCGGAAGGTCGTGCCTTGCGCCAGCACACGGTCGAGTTCTTCCAGTGCCAGGTCGCTCTTGGAACGGTAGGTATGCAGGTGTTCAGGAACGCCGGCTTCGAAGCAGCGTTCTGGATCCGCTGTCCAGCTCTTGGGCAGAAACAATCGCATGCTCAGTGGCGCAAAGATGCGCCCGTCGGCCAATGTGAGCGTCACGAGCGACTGACAGTTGGAGAGCTTCCCGAGCGCACCGCAGTATTGGTGGGCGACGCCAACACTATGATCCCCACTCTTGGGGAGCGCGGTGTCATCGATGATGAGCACGCCCTTCTTCCCCCCACAGAGGGACTGGGCACGCGTGGCCAGGAGGTGGTCCAGGGCATCCGTAGTCCAGGGGCTAACGTTCAGAAAATGGTGGAGACGTTGATAGGGCAATCCGACATGTTCAGCGATGGGTTCGGTGCTTTTGCGTTCCAGCGGGGCCAAGAGACCTCGGATGTACCTGGGCAGGCAGGTCCGTTGTTTGGGATGGTTGAGGGTTTTCAGACAGGGAGACAGAAAGTCGGAAAAAGACCGCTGCCAGTTGCGGGGCACAGGCATGTCCAGAGCATTGACCATGACGACAAGGGGCGGCTCTCAGCCGCCCCAGAGTGACAAAGTCCTGTTAGGGCGTGTTCTCATGGGCCAGGGTCAAGTCTGGTCCTCGCCTGTGAGTACCTGACTCACGAACGCACGCGTCGACATTCCTTCCGGAAGGCCCGGAACAGGTAGAGCCAGCTCAAGCACCTGTACCCCTTGCTCGTCCGCTACCTCAACCGTGCTGCCTGGCGCCACGAAGAGCGTCACGTCCTGCTCGCCCCAAACGAATTCAACCTCTTGTGCACGCACACCGTGAACCGTCACGGTGACTGTCACACCGCTCAGGAGCACGACCTCTTCCCCCCAAGGCTCCAGCACCAACGTCACGTCGTGCGGCTTGTCATTGCGAGCTTGTAAAACAATGGGAAGGGAATCAGGAGAAGGCTTCATGCCCGTATTGTGCCTGTCAGTGCGTGATTCCTGATTCGGCCGCTTCAGTTGGCAACCACGCCAATACCACCGCAATGGTCAGCCGAGTCAAATCATGGAGCTGCCGTTTGTCATATCGCGTCGCTCCTCGGCGGTAGCGCTTGAGCCGAGCGATCGCCCGCTCAAGTTGATTCCGCTCACGGTACATCCGATGGTCGTACGCCTGGGAACGGCGATGATTCCGCTTGGGTGGGATCACAGCGCGAATGCCTCGACGAGTCAGCTCCATACGAGCGACACCATTGCTGTACCCGCGGTCGCCCACCAATTGCTTCGGGCGTTGCTTGGGTCGCCCAGGACCGTAACGTTTCACCTTCCCCCCGTTGAGCAGTGGGCGAAAGCCGACTATGTCGTGGCGCTCACCACCAGTGAGGTGAAGAGCGAGCGGTTTTCCCTACCCCCCGCACTTGAGGTGTAGTTTGGTGCTGAATCCACCTCGGGAGCGGCCGAGCGCTTCATGCTGTTGACCTCCTTGTGCCCCTGCGGCATGTTGATGGGCTCGGACGACGGTGGAGTCGATGGACGGCTTGTGCCAGTCAATGTCACCTTGCCCTTCAGCAAGTTGTTGAAGTTGTGCGAGGACGCGCGTCCACACGGCTTGCTGGCCCCAGCGGGAGAAGCGCGTGGCGACGGAGCTCCAGTTGCCGAAGCAAGGCGGGAGAACGCCGGTGCGTAACGCTATGAATCAACGCATGAATCAGTAAAGAGCGTTTTGAAAGGGTAGGGCTGAGCCATCAGGCGGCAGCCAGCCGACGGACCATCAAGCGGATCATGACTTCGTAGACGAGGTTCTCGGAGGTTTCTGGCAAGGCTTCGAAATCCCGGCTCATCCGCCTTGACTTGCCCAGCCAAGCGAAGGTCCGCTCCACCACCCAACGTCGCTTCAGGACCACAAAGCCCTCCGGGATCTCACTGGGCGGGAGGGGGCGATCCTTCCGCGCCCAGGTCCAGCCGTTGCCTGCCCAGGGATGCTTGACGACCTCCAGCGTCCAGCCCACTACCTGCTTGACTGCTGGAATCAGTTTTCCAGAATACCCGGCGTCGGCCCAGACGTGCTGCATGCGAGGAAACACGTTGCGCACCTTCTCAAACAGGTGGACCGCGCCCGCGCGGTCCTGGATATCCGCTTCGTGTACCACCACTCCCATCACCAAACCAAGCGTGTCGACCAACAGATGCCGCTTACGCCCGCTAATTTTCTTCCCTCCGTCGTAGCCGCGTGGACCACCGGCCTCGGTGGTCCGTACCGATTGACTGTCAATAATCGCGGCACTAGGCGTCGGATCGCGGCCCGCTTGGGTCCGAACCTGCTCGCGCAGGAGGGTATGCAACCGCTCCCAGAAGCCGCTGATGCGCCAGTTACGGTGATACCCGTATACGGTCTGCCAAGGTGGGAGGTCGTGCGGCATCAACCGCCAGGCGTTGCCGCCACGCAGGATGTAGAAAATACCGTCAAGGATGTCTCGTAAGGACCAGATGCGAGGTCGTCCCGGGTGCTCCGGACGTGGGAGAAAAGGCTCCAGGACAGTCCATTCCTCATCGGTCAGGTCGCTGCTATAGGCTCGGCGCGTCATTCATCAGCCTACGTCTGTACCAGGGCGTGCAAAATCATCTTCATGACCTTTCGAAACGCACTCTAGTTGATCACGCGCGGTCGTGGAGCGTGATGTGGTAACCGTCAGGGTCGGCAAACGTGAATGTCCGGCCGAAGGGACCATCGATGGGTGCGGAGACGATGGCATGGCCGTCGGTGACCAGCGCGTCGTGAATGGCCTGGACGTCCGTCGCATGCAGCCAGATCGCGGCACCGATGCCAGGCTGAGGGGTGCCGGAGAGAGGGGTGCCGGGCACTACGTCCCGTAAGGCGAAAGCAATCGGCGTCGTCTGGAAGACAACGGCATGTGGAGGGCCAGCTGGAGAGCGGACCAGGCCGAGATATCGCTCATAAAACGCCTGGGAGATGGCGAGGTCGCTCGCTTGGAGTGAGATGAAGTCGGGTCCAGTGACGGGCATGGTGATCCTCCTCTGTGTGTCAGTTTCCTGACACGCCCATACTATGTCAGAATACTGACATGCGTCAAGACACCACTGGGATCGACCTGGAGACCTCCCTGGGCTACCTCCTGAAAGAAGCATCGAGCGTTCTACGCGCTGCGATGGAGGAGGTGCTGCGGCCACTCGGGATGAGCGTGACCCGCTATTCCTGCCTTGAGCTGCTGGCACAACGGCCGGGGCTCTCGAACTCTGAACTCGCGCGGGGAACCTTCGTGACCCGTCAGTCGATGAATGTCCTGCTGCAGACCCTGGAACACGAGGGCTACGTTACCAGGGCAACGGAAGCCGCCGTTGGGAAGGTGCTGCCGACAGAACTCACCCCCCTGGGCCGACACCAGTTGGAGCAGGCGAGCAGCGCTGTTCGAGCTGTCGAGGTCAGAATGCTGGCCGGGATGACCGAGACCGAGCAGGCAGGCGCATTGAGGAGCCTACGGAGCATGATCCAGTCCTTACGTGGAGGCGACAACAGCGCATCTGCACTGTAAGGCAGGGAAGACGCATCGGCTGTATTGCCTCAACCCCCTTGAGGCAGACTGATTGGCTGAGATTACTGATCCATGCGCATTTAGCGTGAAACCAGAAACGGTCAGGGGAGCGCCCTACACCCTCACGCATCCCACCCTGAACCCATGCCCGACATCCATCTCCTCGAGCCTCACCTCCTCCGCCTGCTCCCCCCAGGCTGGCCCATCCCCCGAGGCCATCGCCACAGCCCCGCCCGCATGTTCGGTGACGAAGCCGGATACCGCGCCTGGCTCACCCCCCTGGCCGAGCGTGGACACCCCGAGACCCGAATGCGCTCCACCGTCCCCGCGCCCAGGCGGGGCCTGCGCTGGTTCGCCCCCGGTATCCCGTACATCCACTGCGGCGAGGAAGCCGACGCTGGACAGCTCTGGCAGGTCTACCGTCTGCCCGTGATCGCCGCGCTCGACGCCGCAGACTTCGGCCTGATCAAGTACGTTACCCAGCGTTCTTGCAAGTCATACGTTTGAATTGTTGTGGATTATGCAAAACCCAAAATTTTCCCAGGATAATTTTTTGTCCGATATACTCCTCTTGTGACGAGCATGTTACCGCCCATTCTCCAAAGAAGATTAGACGAGCTGACCTCTAGGGTTGGCAATGGGAACTTTTTGGCATACTCTCTTCAGTCGTTTTACTGGCTTCTGGATGATCCCGAACTGTCTCCTTTGGTTAAGTTAGCCCTAGAAGACCATAAAAAGTTAAACCAAAACTTTACCCGAAGTCTTGAATCTCATTATCAAGAAGCAGTCTGGTTATTTAACAGATTGGATGCTAGTATTGAATTTAAAGATATAGATCGAAACAACTGTATGATACAGCCTAATGTGCCTTCTCCTACATATCAAACCAGTCGTCAGCGGGGTTTGGACATCATAGCGGGTCAAGACCTCATGTCCGGTGCAATGCCTCTTACGGCACCGAAGATTGGCGAAGACCGTACTAAGGTCGGAAGTTTGCTTACAATTTTGGAAAAGGCAATCATAGATCATATAAATGATAACCCAGAATCTATTGATGATCCAGATGTAGTAGATCTATTTCTAGACCTTGCCTATCTTACAGATAAACAAAATAGTTTAATCACGCAAGCGCAGATTCGAATTTCAGGTCTAGCCGGTAATATTATTGAGACTTTGAGTCGTCAGCACGCTGCACTGGTGGGAAATCCCCAACGCCATGCTTCATTGAATGAGAGAGCTCGAATCATGTTCCAGATACCTCCTCACCTGAATGCAGAAATGTCTCGTGTAAGAGATGAGGTTCTTAATGGGGAAGCCCCGGACGAAGATTTCCACCGAAAAGTTCTCTCGCTCTGGAGGACACTTTTTTATGACCTTGCAGATCGGTTGGAGCGGAAAACCACTTCCACTGCAACTACCCTGCTGGAGGTGCCACACTTGCTGCTATTGACAGCCAACACAGCTGAGGCACCTCTTTGGGTCGATCGAGAAGTCAAAGCCGTTCAGACCGCACTGTGGGGCTCTACGGATAGAGAAGCACTTACACTTCAGGTACATCCGGCGGCTACGGGTCGAGATTTTATGCCGCAGTTGGAACGCTATAGGCCCCATCTGCTTCACTTCAGTGGTCATGGTGATAACGAATCCCTGTGCTTTATCAATGAGAGTGGAGATATAGATGCTCAAGATAACGCCCTGGTAGTCAAAGCACTCCGGCTGAGTCAGAATCTACGCGTGGCAGTATTCATGTCATGCCATTCCAGTGGACTTGCTCAGGCAGCCGTAGAGCATATTGATGCAGCAATCGGTATGAATGAAGAGGTTGATGACGCCGATGCGCCTATCTTTTCTGCGGCATTGTATCAGGCAATTTCTCAAGGGCGTCACCTTAAAGATGCTTTCGACTTAGCGTTACTTGCTCTTGAAGTAGAGGACGGAGATACGCATATACCAAATCTTTTTACTCGTGAAGGCATTGATCCGAAAGAAATATATTTTCAGCGTATCTCCTCTAAAATACTCTGAATCTTTTTAAACCAAACCCTATAATAAAATAATCTAGATCTTTATACCTACGGGAATATAAAACAATACCCCAAGTCCGTGCCTTCGCAGGCGCATTCAGCTGTTCACCTCCCATTGCCCCCTTGACCCTCCCGCCCCCACGCTGCCGCCATGGACAACCCTCTCCAGGACCACCCCCTCCTCCGGGGCCACACCCCCGGCACCGTCCCCTACACCCAGGCCCTGCGCGACCTGCTCCCCGTCATCACCAGTGGCGAGCACCGTGACCCCCGCCACCTGGGCCACTGGCAGGCCCTGCGCGAGACCCACCTGAAACAGACCGAGCCTGCCCTCCACGCCGACCACGCCCTGGCCCTCACGCCCCGCGCCCTGGTCGGCGGCTTCGAACTCAGCGCCTACGTCGCCGGGCTGGCCGTAATGATCGTCCTGGCGCTCATCCTGCTCGCCTTCCTCCCCGGCCTCCCGGAAACCCTGTCCACCCTGCTCAGTGTCGCGCTGGGCATGGGCACTGTCGTCCTGGTCCACACCCGCTCCGAAGCGCTGCGCCGCGCCGCACTCGACCGGCTGGGTCTGTCCGTCCCCACGGACGCCCCGAACCTGTCCGGCCCGCACCTCTAATCCCACCGCACCACCCCGCGCCCTGGCCCCGAGCCAGGGCGTTTTTCACGTCCAGGTGCGCCTTTCTGCTGAACGCCCCCTGGTCCCGGGCAAGCAGCCGAAACCCTCGCGCCCCACACGCTGGGGGCAGTCAGACCGGGAGGCCCCCGGCCGATGTCACGCCAAGGAGACCAGATGAAGCCACTGCGTACCGCCACCGCCCTCCTCGTCCTCGCCGGCTCCGCCGCACAGGCCGCCACCCTCGAACTCGGCCTCTACCAGACCGTCACCACCAACGGCACCGTCACCCTCCGCAAGGTCGACACCACCCTCCCCGGCCAGACCCTGCGCCAGGTGGCCATCGCCAAGACCGACAAGACCCTCAAGAGCCCCCGCGCCACCATCCCCGTCCCCGCCCACACCACCTACGCCGGCCAGCTCCACCTCCCCAAAGGCGCGACCGCCGCCTTCTCGCTCGACGGCAAGACCTTCGCCGCCACGCCCATGAAAACCGTGCAGGTCACCGAACACGGCCGCACGGTCACCCGGCAGGTCCCCGCACCCGAAAGCGAGTACCGCGCCGTGCAGGTCACCCTCCCCCAGATGCAGCTCAACACCCCCTACACCGTCGCCTACGACATCCAGGTCGATTGATCCGCCCCGCCCCGGCCGCCCCCCACGCCCGCCTTCACTCGCCCCAAGGACACCCCATGACCCACCGCGCCCAGCCCGCCGCCGCCACCTTCCTCCTGCTCCTCGGCGCCCTCAGCCTCTCCCAGGCCAGCGCCGCCCAGAACACCGTCGCCGGCAACACCACCCGCGCCGGGACCGAGATCACCAACACCGGCTCCCTCGACTACCTCACCGACGAAGGCACGAACGCCACCGACCCCAGCAACACCGTCACCGCCACCGTCAAGCACGTCCCCGCCGTCGCCATCACCCCCAACGGCGGCACCGACGGCAATCCCGGCGGCACCCCCGTCTGCGGCCAGACCGTCATCGGTATCCCCGGCCAGAATGCCGTCCTCACCTACGAAATCCAGAACGTCAGCAACGGTCCCGACGTCTACGACCTCACCACCGCCCTCGGCAACGCCGCCCCCCAGCAGAACACGGCCGTCACCTATTACCTCGACGACGGCGACGGCGCCTTCAACCCCGATACCGACCAGCCCGTCACCTCCGTCAGCCTGGACGTGGGCGAGACGCGCACCCTCTTCGCCACCTACCCCATCGACGCCGCCGAGGCCGGGACCACCCAGTTCCAGATTTCCCCGGTCGCCACCAGCGGCGCGGACCATACCGTGGCCGACAGCGGCAACATCGGCTGTGTCGATACCCAGGACCGCGTGGGGGCCGAACTGCAAGGCGACAACCAGCGGCGCACCACCGCGCCCGCCACCATCGTCACGCAACACACGCTGCGCAACACCGGCAACGTCACCCTGAACGCGAGCAGCCTGCAGCTCGACCAGAGTGCCGGCAAGTACCCCACCACCTACCGCCTGGGCACCCAGACGACCGAGTACGCCACCCCGCAGCAGGCCCTCGCCGCCTTCGGCGACCTCGCCATGGGCCAGAGCGAGCCCCTGTTCGTCACACAGCAGGTCCCCGCAGGCGAAGCCAATGGAAGCTCCAGCACCGTGCGGCTGTTCGCCTACAGCCCCGAGACGGCCTCGCCCGAGCGGGCGGTCCTGACGCCCTACAACGCCGAGGCCTTCCGCGTGGACGAGCTCTACATCACGCGCGGCATCGGCCGCATCGACAAGACGCAGGCCCTGTGCACGGTGGACGCCGACGGCCTCCTGAACTGCCCGAGCGGCCAGACGATGTTCGACAACATGGACACCTACAAGCAGCCCATCGTGGCCGAGCCGTGCAGCGTCATCAAGTACGCCCTGTTCGCGCGCAACGGCGGCGACGCCCTCCTGCGCCAGGGCCGCCTGCGCGACACGGTCCCCGCCAGCACCAGCCTGATCGGCGCCGTGCCGATGTTCGCCAACAGCGCGGCCCTCTACCGCGTGGACGGCGGCGCGTGGACGACCACCGCGCCCGAGAAGCTCGCCGAGGGCCAGACCCTGGAGATCGCGCCGGATCTGGACGGTGACGGCGCCTTCACCGACGCCGACGGCATCCCCGCGCAGAACAACCAGATCGGCGCCGCCCTGTACGTGCAGGTGAAGGGCCCCAACTGCGCCGCGCCGAGCGGCTTCCCCTTCGAGTCGATCAACAACTTCCAGGCCTCGTCCGTCAGAAACTGATTCGAGGTCGGCACGAATACCCATAAGCTCCACACCAGGCGCTGCGCTTCGAGCTCCGCCAGTGTCGTGGACATCAGTCCTCCCTTCTGGGCACGGCACCCATCTCAGATGGTCACGTCGTAGCGGTGCATGTAGATCGGCGCGTCTTCACCCAGGATCATCCGGGTCTGCTCGTTCTCCAGCAGCTGGTACGCCGCCGTCAGGTCGCGCGCCCGGCCCGACTTGACCATCCGCTCGGCGATCATCGCCCACTCTTCCGCCGCCGCTTGCGCATCCTCCCGTTCCTCCGGCGTCAGGTCATCATCCATCACCTCACCCGCATCCTCGCCATCCTCACCCATCAGCGCCTCGAGGTACGCGTCCTCCGAGTCGAAGTCCTCAGGCGTCAGACCCCTAGAGCGGTCCACCCCTCCGTGCATTTCTGCAAGCAGGTCATCCAGGTCCACGGCCGCGATCGAATCGAAAAAGGTCATACCCTCACCGTGCAAACACGCCATGAGCCCCGCGTGAGGCGCCTGGAGGTCACCCCAAGTGCACGCATCCTCCCCCCGTGCCCGCTTCCCCACACCTCCCCGACCGCACGGCCGTCGCCCAGGCCCTCCAGGCCCCCGAACCCTTCCCCCTCCACCTGCTCCAGCACCACCTCGCCGATGACACCGCCACGCTTCCCGACATCCACCCCGCCACGCTGGCCACCACGCTCGACCAGCCCCATCACCGCAGCACGGGCGAGACCACCCTCCTCCTCTCTGCCGGGCACACCCTGCGCCAGACCATCACCCTTCTCCCCTCAGCGCCCCTTCCACCCCTTGCCATCTCCCAGAGCGACACCCTGCACCTGTGCTACGTGCAGGACGGCCGTCTGGACACCTACACCCGCCTCGCCCTGCCCCACGCCTGTGTTCAGCTCACCCACGGCCTGACCGCACCCCAGCTCGACGACCCGGTCGTCTCTTTCCCCGGCACGCTCGACGACCTGCGCCTCCTGATCCGGTACCTCCAGCAGCTCGAAGCCCGGCTCCTCACCGAACCTCACAGCCGACTCCTCGACCCCCAGGTCTTCGCCGATCTCCTCGTCGCGCACTATGGCGGCCAGCGCCTGCCCCACATGTCCGCCCCAGCCCAGCTCCGCCTGCATGACACCTGGGAGCGTCCCTGGACCCACGACGCGCTGCCCGGCGGCACCATCCGCACCCTGACCCAGGCCCTCGGCGCACGTGGCTGGACGGCGCGCAGTCAAGGTCTTGCGCAACGTCTCCTCGCCTCCCTTCCGCCCACCCCATTCAGCCCCACGTCCCTGCTCACTCTCGCGCAGGACACCCCGGAGGCCTGGGCAGGCCAGCTCGATTGGGACCAGCGCCTCTGGCACCTGCACCGACTCTACGACCAGACGAAACAGCCCGAAGTGTCGGTTTTTTTCGAGCCACACGACATAAACACCGTACATCCCTCGCGCTCGGAGTCACCCCAAGTACACGCACCCTGAAGCATGTCCGCCGCCGCCACGCCTCCGCCCAGCTTCCCGGCCTTCCCCCTCGCCGCGCCCATCACCATCTACTTCGACTTCTGCCCCCACCTCCCCAACCAGGCCGGCACCTGGGGCGCGGTCTTCTATGCAGGCCCTGCCGACCACCACCGCGTCGGCGGCCTGCTCCCGGCGCACACCGCCTCCGAGGACGGTGCGCTCAACGAACTCCTGCGCCTGATCCATGCCCTGAACCTCCCGGCCGCCCAGCTTTACACCGACCATCCGAATCTCGTCGCGCGCCGGGCGGCCGAACTGCCGGCCCCCTTCACCCTGGCGACCTGTCACCCCACCCATCCCGGCCACCGTCAGGCCCTCGAGGAGGCTCAGCGCCAGCAGGAGCCCTACACCACCGTGCACCGCTGGGGGCAACGCCAGCACGGCGCTGGGCAGCACGTCCCCCCTCAGCCCACTGGGGAACTGCAATGCCGGTACCGCCTCGTGAGCCAGGCGCTCTACCTGGATCTGTGCATCAGCGGTCTCCCGGACACCCTCCGGCTCGGCCGGCAGCACGCGCCAGGGCAGTTCAGTGTCGACGCCCAGGAGACCCAGACGGCCCTCCATCATCACCTGCTGCGCATCTACGGCCCGGCGCTCGCCCCACACCTGCCCCGACTGGAAGAGTTGATCTGGAAGGACTTTCAGCACCGGCAGACGGAGCTCACCCGACATCCTTGCACCGCTTGGGCCACCCCTCCGGGCGTGCAGAAGATCTTGCTCCGGGCTGGTGTGATCACGCCCGACCAGACCTTCCAATGCCGCCGAGCAGGGCGCACGAACCTGCGCCTGAGCTACGGCTCCTGTCAGACCATCCGCACACTCACCCGTCCCCAGCGCGACTGGGCCCACATCGTGCGCCAGCTCATGCGCGACGCCGGCGCGACCGACCACGATCTCCTCCAGTTTCAGGACCTCTACACCCAGCAGGTCCTCGACCTGCTTCAGGAGCCCCAGGCATGACCCCCACCCTCCCGCACCCCACGCCTACCCCCCTGGCCTGGTACGTCGCCCTCACCGCCCCCCCACGCCCCGGCATCGACGCCTGGGATAACCGGGTGACGGTCCTCCTGGACGGGCAGGTCCTCACCGTCACCCAGGGCAATGGCCGGCACACTACGGCCGTCACCCTGCCGCCGTCCTTCCTGGGCCTGACCCGAGAACTCCTCGACCAGCGGCCGGACATCACGCACCGGGTGCTGGTGCTCGACGAGCACACCATCACCAGGCAGGACTGCGCTCGCGTCGTCTATGAAGCCCGGCTTCCCCTCACCTCGCCCCGCGCCGAGCTGAGCCTGCTGCGGCCCTGCGCCCAGCAAGCCCTGAGTGCAGGGGCGGATGGGCGTTGGAAACCGGTGCAGGCGGCCTTCCTCCTCAATCCCCCGGGCTATCAACCCCAACTGCACATTCACCAGGAGGCCCTGGACACATGGGCGTAGAGGAGACCTGGCCGCCCCCTCTGCCCGAGGTGGTCCAGAGCTGGCCCGTCCCCCGTGGGCAGAAGCACCGCCCTGCCCGGTGGGTCGGTGGGGACGGGGCGCAGTACCGCGCTTTCTTCCAGGGCGTGCTCGATGACGAGGGAGAGGACGCCCTCGCCCGGATCTGGAATGACGCCCCACGTTCGCCCCACGCGGCCGCGACCCGCTGGTACTGCCCTGGCGTGCCCATGTACGCCACCGATCTGCGGACGGAGGGCCCTTCACGCCCCCGGCACGGCTATCTGGTGCCCGCCCGTGCGGCGCTCCTTGCCCTCGACCACGGCCACGTCCTCTGCCGTACCCGCCCCCTGGAGCACCCGTGACCACACCCCCGATCAGCCCTGAATCGCCCGCAGCCGCCCCCAGACCACACGGCACGACCCTGCTCGACGAACTCACCGTCCACTTCGACTACAGCGGCGACCTGCCCGGCGGTGGGGGCACCTGGGGGGCTGTCTTCTCTTACGGCCCTCGCACCTGCGCCTTCGGGGGCCTCCTCGCCCCCGATCAGGCCTCCGAGGAAGGTGCGCTCGAAGAAACCCTCCGCCTCCTGGACCTCTTCAACATCCAGACCGTCACGCTCTTCACAGACAGCGCCGAGCTCTTCCGCAAGCGGCACACTACCCTCCCCACCGGCCGACAACTCCTCACCTGTCCACGCCGTACCCCCGATCACGTGCGTGCCCATGAACGCGCCCAGTCCTACCGCCAGCCCTATCAGACCCTCGCGAAGTGGCAGGCCCAGCTCACGGCTGTCCAGCCCCTCCCCGTCACGGCCCTCCCGACCCTCCCTCTCATGCCCACGCATCGTCGCCGCGCCGGCCGCCTCTTCGTCGCGCTCCGGCTCTCCGGCCACACGTACGAGACGTCCCTGGGCTCATATCGGAAGAAGGACCGGTCGCTCGTGCCGCATCTCCCCCCACAGATCATCCAGGCACGCCTGCGCAAGGCCCTGCTGCGACAGGGGGGGACCGGCATTCAACCCGTCGTGGATCTCCTCACGCAAGCGCTCTGGGACGACTTCCAGAAGCACCTCCCCACCCTCGCCCGGCAGAACAGTGTCCAGGGTGCGCCGCTCTACCCGCATCTTGCCCCTCTCCTGATCGTCCCCGCCACCCATGGCGCTGTCCACGAGCACCGGCCTGCATTGGACCAGGCTTGACATGCGCGGCAGGCGATCTTTCCATAGCCTTTTACAGCACCTCCGACACGGCCTGTACGCGCTCGTGAACAGGGGCGTTCCCCTTGGCCGTCAGCCACAAGCGCTCCAGTCACACCACGATCTTCCCGACGAGGACCGGAGGACATCTGGCCTCTGCGCGTTCTGCTTGACCCCCAGCGAGGCGCTCGACAGCGTCTGGCCGCTCTGTCCAACCTGCACGGCCGACCAGCAGGCCTGGGAGAACAACTTCAGCCTTCAGGGCACATGCACCGAGTGCGGGATGCCCCAGGTCGGCCTTAACAGTGGCGGCCTTTGCCACCCCTGTGTCCATGACTTCGATTTTGATGGCACCTGCCACGGCTGCGGCGCCCAGCGCCAAGACCTCAACCGCTGGAATGTCTGCCGCCGCTGCGCTCATGACGTTGAGCACCAGACCTTCCCCCGTGAGCCAGATCATCGCCCGGCCACTGAACGTTCTCTCCTGTGACAAGGGCTTCAGAGCCCAGGGGGCAGGCTGGCCCATCATGCGCACCCCTTTCCCCTTCGCACTCTTCGCACTCGCGTTGACCGGCTGCATGCCCGCCGCGACCACGAGCCTGACGCCACCCCCTACCCAGACCCAACTGTTCTGCGAAGGGCAGATGACGGGCCTCCTGAACAAGACCAGGGTCACCCTCACGCTCCTCCTCACCCCAGACGGCACCGCCAGTGGCCGCTTCGATGCCCAAGGCGACATCTTCGACGCCCAGGGCAAGGCCATCGTCCAGAATCTCGGCACGACCCTGACCTTCAACGACCTCTACCTCCAACTTACGCCCCGCACGCAGGGGAGCATGTCGCCTCAACTCGGCTTCAAGAAGGGCATGCTGAGCGACGTGCGCGATGTGGGCACGGTCCTCGGCGGGACCGCAGATGCCCTTGGCAACTTCAAAGGGGCCTTCAACGACGCTCAGGGCACCCACCTCACCACCCTCCACTGCCGCCCAAGCTGAGCTCACCCGGAGTACACCCAGAACGCCGCCCTTGTGACGGCACCTGACGCCGCCCCGCTTCATAGGGTGCTCTAAAGTTCCGCCTATGTCCGAACAACCCTATGACATCCTGATCGTGGGTGGAGGCTTCGCGGGGTTCCCTCCGGGCCGTGCAATCTACTCGTCCAACTCGGTATTGATCGCGTCCAAAATGCTTTCTCCATAGGCCTCAATCCGCTTCGCCCCTAAACCGGGTAAGCCGATCAGTTCAGCCATCGTCCGTGGCAGGCGAGTGGCCAACGCTGTCAATGTGGCGTTTGGGAAAACCACATACGCGGCATATCCCGTTTCGCGGGCCAATTCGCGCCGCAGCTCTTGCAAGGCCACCAGAACCACCGGGTGCGGCTGAGGCCCTGAGGCCTCGACGGGGACACTCGGCTCCACCTGCGCCACCAGGGGGGCAATCACCTCCGGTACTCGCACGACCTCGACTTCGGGAGCCACAGGTTCGACGGGCAGCGGGAGGGGCGGGTCTGGGGATTCCAGCGTCACCTCCAGCAGCTCGGGCAGCACCGCCTTCTCTTGGGATGCTGGCCGCACGTCCTGTCCCCCTGATCCAACCCGGGGCGCGGCCAGCGTCTCCCAGGTCACGTCCTGGGGCACCAAGCCGAACTCGTGTGCCTGTACGGTCCCGCGCGGCCGCCGTTGCTCCTCGTGGACCCCAGAGCGCACGATCCGCAGCACCTCTGACCCGTATTCCGCCAGCCGGCGCTCCCCGATCCCGCTGACTGTGCCCAGCGTGTGCAGGCTGCCCGGCCGCAACTCCGCGACGGCCTTCAAGGTCGCGTCGCTGAAGATCACGTACGGCGGTACCTTCAGTTGCCCGGCGCGCTCTGCCCGCCATGCCCGCAAGGCCAGGAACAGTGGCCGGTCATGTGCGCCGATCGCCACCCGCGTCGCCTGCGCGCGCTCCCGCTTGGGTGCCCGAGGCTTCACGGTGTCCTCGCGCAAGAGCAGCCGCACCTCCCCGCGCAGGATGCCCCGCGCCCGCCCGGTCACCGTCAGGCCCTGATACGGCCCGGCCGTCAGGTATCCCAGGCTCACCAGCTGCCGCAGCACACTGCGCCAGACCTTCACGTCATGCCCCTGACCCACCCCATAGGTCGGGAGCTGCCGGTGCCGCTTGTTCTTGTCGTTGTCCTTCCCCAGCAGGATGTCCGTCAAGTACGCCGACCCGTATCGGTTCCCCGTCCGAATCGCCGCCGAGAGCGCCATCTGTGCCTCCTGCGTCATGTCCCGCACCGTGGGCGGGTTCAGGCACACGTCGCAGTTCCCGCACGGCTCTGGAAGCGTCTCGCCGAAGTAGGAAAGCAACAACTGCCGCCGGCATGTCGCGGCCTCGCAATAGGTCAGCAGGGCGTCGAGCTTCCCTGCCTCGATGCGTTTCACGTCCTCAGGTGCGTCACTATCTGCGAGCATCCGGCGTACGTTCACCACGTCGGCCAGCCCGTAGACCATCCACGCGGTACTCGGCAGGCCGTCGCGTCCGGCGCGACCCGTCTCCTGGTAGTAGCCCTCCATGCTCTTGGGCAGGTCGAGGTGCGCCACGAAGCGCACGTTCGGCTTGTCGATGCCCATGCCGAAGGCCACCGTGGCGACCACGATCAGCCCTTCCTCGTTCAGGAAGCGCTCCTGCGCCCAGCTGCGCTCCTGCGGCGGCATCCCCGCATGGTACGCCACCACCGGCAGGCCCTGCTCCTGAAGCCACTGCGCTGTTTCCTCCACCGACCGCCGGGACAGGCAGTAGATCACCCCAGCATCGCCCAGGTGCTCCGCCTGGATAAAGTCCAGGAGTTGCTGCCGGGGACTGGTCTTGTCCGCCACCCGGTACTGGATGTTCGGCCGGTCGAAGCTGGAGACGAACTCCGGCGCCCGCTGCAGGCCCAGCACCTGTCGGATGTCCGCCCGGGTCCGGTCATCGGCCGTCGCCGTCAGGGCAATCCGGGGCACCTCGGGAAACTCGGTGGTCAGGACGCTGAGCTGCTGGTACTCCGGCCGGAAGTCATGCCCCCACTGGGAGACACAGTGCGCCTCGTCGACCGCAAACAGGGCAATCTGCGCCCGGTGCAGCAGCTCCAGCGTGCGGGGCAGGAGGAGCCGCTCCGGGGCGATGTAGAGCAGATCCAGCCGCCCTGTCAGGACGGCCTGCTCGACCGTCCGGGCCGCCGTGGGGGAGAGGGTCGAGTTTAAGTAGGCCGCCCGCACGCCCAGCTGGCGCAGGGTATCCACCTGGTCCTTCATCAGCGCGATCAGCGGGGAAACGACGATGCCCACCCCAGGGCGCAGGAGGCTGGGGAGCTGGTAACACAGGCTCTTGCCCCCGCCGGTCGGCATGAGCACGAGCGCGTGCCCCCCCTCGGCGACCGTGCGCACGATGTCACCCTGCACGCCCCGAAATTCGTTGTACCCCCAGACCCGTTGCAGGACTTCCAACGCCTGGGGCAGCACGGTCGCCGTCATTCCTTCCAGTCTACTGCGTTCTGCCTGGAACAGAACCCTGGCCGAAGGCACAAACCGCCCTCTAGCGCGCACATCCCGTTGACAGGTCACCCCAAGAACACGCACCCTATGGCCTCCAGATGAAGATGTCGCCCCCCTTGCTCGCGGCCCTGGTCGGCCTCCTGATCGCCGGCTTCCTCCTGGGCTCGGGCAGTGCAGCCCCGTCCCCCGCACAGGTGCAGGCGTGGCGTGCAGGCCTCGACGACCCAGCCAACCTCTGGTGGGTCACGACCCCCGCGTTGGTGCTGATCCCCCTCTGGATTGCGCTCTCCCTGGTCACGGGGCGCGGCCGCCAGGAAGGGGAGGCCCTGCACTGGCTGGGGCCCCTCGTGGCCTTCGTGCTGCTCTGGGGGGCAGGATTTCTCCTCGGTCTGCTGCTGCACGCCTCCCGCTGAGGCCAGGAGCCCAGCGCCAAGTGGCATGAGGTCACCCCAAGTACACGCACGCTGAAGCCCCAGGCGCACCACCCGCCCGGCCTTCAGGAGGCCTCATGACGACATTCACCCCCACCGTCCAACTCCGCCTCCAAGATCTCAAGCGCGCGCCCGAATTTCACCTCGATCAGTTGCTCGACCTCCTCGCCGGCATCCCAGATGGCTACCGGATGCAGCGCCTGACGCTGCCCGATGGTGAACCCGGGTGGGAACTCGATCTCGCCGACGGCTATACCCTCAAACTCAATCCCCAGTATCAGTGCGGCTGGCAAGAAGCCGGGGCCGGCCCCCTGCTGACTACCATCACCAGCCGCCTGGGCGCGACCCACGGCCGCCTCCGCCTCCACAACCGGATCGAGAAGCGAATCGCCCCCACAGGAAGTGGCTTGGAGACCTATGAGACCGTGGTCTGGGATGCCAAGGTCACACTCGGCGGCCTGCCCCTGTTCGCCTCCGACGACACCGACAGAACCCCCCGAACCGGGTGCAAGGGCGAGGCGAAGGGACACGATGATCCGGGCATCGCCGCCCTCGTCGCCTACCTCCGCGCCTGGGGCGTCCTCGAATGAGCACGACCTATCACGAGGCCACCCTGGGCTCCTACGACACCCGCTTCGTCGCCTGGGCCGAGGGCGAACATCTCCTCATCAGCGCCCGCCATGCCACAGACGCTGAGCGTCCTGTCCCCGGCTGCGCGCTGAACGATGACCAGGCTCGGCAACTCCTTGCCCATCTCCACTCAGGCCTCCGCTTCTCCCTTGAGGGCGTCTCGGGCGCGGTCGAGCTCTTCGCCTGGGGCAACATCCACCTCCAGAATTCAGCCGTAGAGGGAAGGGCGGCGTTGGGCATGACCTCGTACGATCTACGCGGCGGACACGCCGGTCTCGCTCAGCTCATGCGGCGGGCCATGAAGGACCGCACCCTCCCGGAGAACACCTGATGACTTCTGCATTCTCACCCGGCCAGGTGGCTCAGCTCCGGCGGAAGCTCGCGGCCCATACACATCACTTCCTCTGCGCGCTCCTGGGCTTGCCCCTGCGCCGTTCTCAGGCGCTGCGGCGCTTTCCCCAGGCCGACGCCCTCCCCGCCACCACCCTGCTCCTTGCCCGCAGCCTCGTCCGGGCGGGCGAGCAGCCTCGCATCCTGCGTACCCCCACAGGCCTGTTCTGGATCGAAGTGCAACCCTTCCATCTCATCCTGTGCCCACCCCCACTGCACGCTGAGCAGTTCCAGGTGGACTTCCAGCAAGTCTCGCCACTGGTCTTCACCCCCCTCCTCGACGTTCAGGCCTTCACGCCGGGCGACCTGACGTTCGATTACCCCGACTGGGTGCTCGACGAGCCCGCCCTCCGGCAGGCCATGACCCAAGCGCCCGCACGTCCCCCCCGGCTCCGCCCCATTGAGCCGGCCACCGCGCCCATCTTCGGCATGCAGCCGCCTGTGTCCCCGTATGCTGGAGGCTACCCCCCATGTCGACTGATCATCCCGCTCACCGGCGCCGCGACCGCGCGGCCGCGCGCGCCTGGCTCGACACCACGCCCCAAGGCCGCCGCGCGCTCCTGACCCACCTGTACCCGGCTACACCCGCCCTGGGCACCGTGGCGTCCCTGGAGACGCTCCGGGCCCTCCCACTGAGCCAGGCCCAGGCACAAGGCCTGGCCGCGCTGCTGGTCGGCGAGCGCTACGTGCGTCCCATCCCGAGTCCGGAGGGTCCTCCACGCTATGACGCCAGGGGGCGACTCCCCCTGGGTGACGTGACCCTCACGCGCGTAGGGCTGGCCCTGCTCACTGATGTCCCGCAAGCCCCGCTTATGCACCAGTAAGTCTTGCCGGAGCACGGGTAGGGTCAGATCTCTTCTGGGCAACGTAAGCGTGTCCGGACGGCACGAGGATTGTGCGTATACTCGAACTATGTGATGACGACACGGTAGGCCTGCACAAGGGGAGACACGGCCCCGACATAAGAAGAAAACCCACCCTGCCAGGTGAGTTTCGCTTCGAATTCAAGAGGAGTTAAGTGGCTGCCCGAATAGCGCCACCTTAACACCCACAACGAGGTGTTGCAAGATGCTTGACCCACAACTCAAGGCGGACCTGCTCCTCATGGTCCGCACCCACCGCGTGAGCGCCTACGACCTCGCACGCGGGCTGCTCGACATTCTGGGCCTGGCATCCTTCGAGACGGCCGTCCAGGCCCTCCCCACGAGCTGCCCGAAGACGCTCCGGCGCATCTTTTCCCAAGGTGTCCCTATGTGCAGGTCTGATTTACCGAAGGAAGCTCAAGAACATAGGGACACCTTGGAAATGGACGTGAACTTGACCGCCCTGGCGGGGCAGGCGAAGGTCGATGCCACGCAGGCACTCTCCGCAGTGCTGCGGTATGGGAACCCCATCGCGCGCGTCATGGGGGTGCTGGAGGACATCCGGGCGCTGGTGCGGCATGACTGCCGGGTGTTCAACCCCACGGGGCTGTTCGTGCGCCTGATGCGCAGTGGGGAAGACGTACGCCTGCCTGCGCGGGTGCGTGCCCGGCGAGAGGTCCAGCAGGAGCGTGATCCGCAAGAACCCCTGCCCCTGCCCTGCCTCGGCGAGTGGGTGAAGTACCAGGGCGACTGGTTGATCGTCGAAGCGATCCTTGAGCGCAAGATCCGGCTGTACGCGCCACCCGGCCGGCACTACCACTATTTTGTGGCGAACGCGGATACAGACGTGCCCTTCGAGCAGGCCCGGGCGCTCCCTCGCCGAGCGACGCCGCCTGAGGAGCGCCCGTCAGCGCGGATGGCGGTCACGGTGACGTAGTCCGCATTTGCCTTCATAGCGGCGGGGAATGCTGTGCGGCACGCATGCTGTTGCACGAACGACTCCGCACCCTCCGCCACGCCGCCGGCCTTCGTCTGAAGGACGTGGCCCCGTCCTGTGGACTCAGCGTGCCGTACCTGAGTGAACTGGAACTCGGCCGCACACAACCCAGTCTGAATACCCTGGAAAGCCTTGCTCGGGCGTATGCCCTGACCTTGCAGGACCTGCTCCGTGACGTCGAGGGGTATGGCGGAACAACCCACGACAGCCTCCCGCTCGGCCTCGCCGCACTCGTTGCCGATCCTGTTCTGGGCCAGGGCCTGACCCCGGACTGGGTACGCGCGCTGTCCCGCATCGAATTCCGGGGCAAGCGCCCCCGGGACAAGGAAGCGTGGTGTGAGATCTGGTGGCACCTGCGGCGGGTGATGGTCTGAAGCTGTACTTCCAGCTGCACTTCGGGAGCCGGGTCGAATACGACCCGACCAGTGGCCAGTGGTGGCCCCTGGAAGATGCGTTGGCGATACCAGAGGATCTGCCGGTGCTCCAGCGGATGAAGGTCTGCCTCTCTCAGGTGCAGCCCTGGCCCCCGAGCGTCGACGTCGTTCACGCGGTGGCCGCGCAGTGTGGCGTCCCACCTGTCAAGCGGCGTATCCGACTCCGGTCCACTCTCCCCTCACAACCTTCCCCGTCCATTTCTTGACCTCACGGTCTCCAACCCGCGTGAGCCCGGTCAGCGCTTATCCATAGGCAAGTGCGCGCGTACTTCCGTCACCCAGCGCGTCGTTCGACTCGAAGTCATAAATCCCCACTTGGTGCGTTCCCAAGCAAAGGGTTTTCCCTCCAACTGAGCGACAGCGTCTCGGGCCTCCTGCTCTGTCAGAAAGGGACCGAGTTCATGCGTGGGAATGTCCGAGGGGATATGCGTTCCATAGACGTAGACCTTGACCATGTCCAACGCTGCCTCCAGTCAGCACCACCACGTCCGGAGCATTTTTTGTGAGAGTGGGGGAGAGCGGGGGGAGAGAACAGAGATCACCCCAAGTACACGCACGCTGCGGGCATGTCCCTTCGCCTCCCTTCCTGGTGGCCCCGCCCACAGCAGCGTGTCCCCACTCAACCCACTCCCCCTGCCCTCATGGAGGACACCTGGGTCCCCCGCCACGACACCTACCGCTGCCGGGTGCACGAGGCCGGCCACGCCCTCCTCCTCCCCTTCCACCCGCAAGGCCTGCATCCCCAGGCCGTCGTCCATCCCGGTGATGAACTGTTCTCTCCCCATGTCGAGACGGGCTACCTCCAGCTGGGCCCCTGCTCCGTGTTCGAGCTGCTCTTCGACATGCACCTGGCCCTGGCAGGGCGAGCGGCCGAGCGTCTTCTCCTGCAAGATGTTTCCGACGGCAGCCTCCAGGACATCCTGACCTGGGAGGGCCTCGCCCGGCGGTACCTCTCGACTACCGACGACGATCACGTCCTGCCGTTCATCCATGCGCCGACTACACCTGCGGAGGCCAGCCACAACGCCACGGTGCTGCGCGACCTGCGCCGGGTTCAGGACGGCATCGTCACGGACTTTCTCCAGATGAATCGGGACAGCCTGGAGCACATGGCCTTCTTCCTCGAGGAGGGGCCACTGTGCGGTACGGCATTGCAGGATCGGCTTTTGGGTGTCCAGCAGACCTTCAGTCTCAGCGAGAGCCTGCGCGACCGGGACGCCTGAATGAGCCTTCTCTCAGCACGGGCAGCCGGGACGAGGCGCATTCGCCCCGAAGTCACCCCAAGTACACGGAGGATGCGCGTATGAGCGCCACTGCCCCTCAACTCGCCGCGCCCGCCACCCCTGCGCCCAAGCGCATCACCCTGAGCAATCTTCAGATCGCCCATCGCCTCGTCGCCGAGGCCAACTGCATCAAGACGGCCGAGGAAGGCCGCGAGATCCTCCACCAGCTGGCCGACATCCTCTATGCCTGCCTGAGCGAGGGGTACGACGTCAACATCCAGAACGTGGCGACCTTCAGTGTCAAGCATCAGCCGGGCCGGCCGGACAACCTCCGGGATGGCGCCGTCTGTTCCCCCAAAAAGTCGGGCACCGTGCGCCTGTCCAAGTACCTCAAGACCGGCTACTGACCGGGGTCCCGCTAGAGTTATGTGTCGCGTGGAGCAAATGGCCTTCCTGAACCAGCGAAGGGTGCCGTTGGTCCTCACTCAGGACTTCAGTTTGATGCCAATGATTCAAGTCGCATTTATTCTGCTACCGAGTTTGACGCGCATGGGAATCCTGTACGACGGATAGACTTCGCTGCCCGTTCAGGTCAAGATCTCCCACACAGCCACGAGTGGGATCCCGCAAAAGGAACGTTTTCCAAGGAAAAAGTGCCCCTCCTCTGCAAGTGAGGTATTATATGTCTCTATATGTTATTGGAGTGGTTTACCTCCATGAAGAATTCAAAAATACTGATGAAATTCTACTACAAATTAAGATCTTATCTAGTAGGATTTACTTTGATAGAATTGACGAAGACGATATAGATACTATCTGTCTCGAGGCGCAATCTGCTGCACCAACCTTTAAGGGTTTGAAGTTCATTGCGCTTCGTTTATCAGACTCGGAGAGTGATTATTCTGCGACCTCTCTTTGGAATGATTCAAGAGAGCGACCCAGTGGGGAGCGGATTAATAATCAACCTTCCGAACTAGAGGAAATCATCCATGCATTGACCGGTTGCAAGTACATATTAGGTGGAGCTATTGGTCTTTTTGATGGTAGCATTGACTCAGTCTTTAAAGGGAGCGCGGTAAATTGTTCAAGGTATTTATCCCGTCTATTCAGCGAGCAGTGGGACAATATGGAAAACCCACTTATTATATGGAGTAAAGAAACTTAATATCACCCGGAGGTGACGTTTGGGGTACCCCAGCCTGACACCCATGCCCTGCGATCAATACAGCGATTTCCTGTCCAATTGAAATCCGTTTCGGCTCAAACTGACACCTATCAGGGCAGGTCTGAACGTCAACTTGACATGCTTAGCGGGAATTTTCGTTCCAACTCTTGCGTGACCCCTGACCCTAAAGCACCGGCCGCCTCCACCTGGGGGCGGCCTAGCGTTTCCGGAAGGCCCGCTCGATGTTTGCCCCACCCGTGCCGGCCACCGCCAGGGCGTACACCCCCGGTCCGAAGAGACTCAGCACCTGCTCGACGAGCGTGAAGGGGAGGCCCTCCAGATCCAGCGCCTCCCCCTGCGCATCCCAGAGACGCACCCCACCCCTCGGGGTCACGGCCACAGCGCAGGCCTGCGGACAGACCACCAGGACGTCCGCACTCAGCCGGCGAACTTCAGCACGGGCAGCGGACACATGCTCGGCCTCGAAGACGAGTGTCCAGTAGAAGTCAAGCGTGCTCATGCCACCCAGAATGGGTGTACTTGGGGTGACTTCGAGCACGAGGTCACCCCAAGTACACCCACCATGCGCGCATGACTGCGCCGCCTTTGATTGGCCGTGTCCAGCGGCATTGGCGCACCCAGGCAGGCCTCGACGGGTGCATCCTTCTCGTGAACGAAATCGAGCACCGCCTCACTGCCCCCCGTGGCCTGCCCCCAGTGCTCAAGGGCGCGCAGCTCCAGGTCACGGTCGAGGCAGGCGAGATCGTGACGGCCGAGCGTCTTGTCACGGAGACAGAGATTGCCTGGGCCTTCTACTCCCGCCTGCCGGGCCCGGCCGCGCGCAACGTGATCAAGGTGGTGCACGCCCTGGGCGACCAGACGCACGAGTTGGTACAGGGGCCACATGGCCTCCTCAGTGGAATCTCCGGCTGCACCCCCTCCCTCCTCAAAGCCATGCGGGACTATGCCCGCAAGGAAGGCCGCCTCTACACCACCCTGCGCGCCCTGGCCGACCTGGGCCTGCCGCCCGAGCACGCCCGCAGGCTGGTCAAGGTCCACGGTGCCGGAGCCGTGCGGCGCTTCGAGGAGGACCCCTATGCCGGCGTGCAGTACGGCATCGCCCTGAGCGTGCTCGACTATGCCGCCCGGCAGCAGGGCCTGAGTCTGTTCGACCCTCGCCGAGGCCCAGCGCTGGCCTACGAGATCGTGCGCCTCGCCTGTCAGGAACACGGGCATACCTGCCTGCCCTTGCCTGTCCTCTACGGTGAGCTCCGGGACCTGCATGCCCTGGAGGATGACGAGGCCACCGATGCCGTCGCCCGCGCCTTCCAGGCCGGGTCCCTGAAAGAAGCCCTGGGGGCCGCCTACCTTCCGGATCAGTTGCGCCTGGAATCCCGTCTCGCCGATGACGTCATCCGCCTGGTCCTCAGCACGCCTACGCCCGTCAGGCCCCTCCTGCCCCCACACCTCACCGACGAACAGGGCGCGGCCGTCACGCTGGGGTGCCAGTCCACCCTGTGCATCATCACGGGCGGGCCCGGGACGGGGAAAACCACAACCCTCAAGGCCTTGCTCGACAGCTTGGAAGCCGCCGGCCTGGAGACCCTCCTATGCGCGCCCACGGGGAAGGCCGCGAGCCGGATGAGCCAGAGCACCGAGCGCGAGGCCACCACCCTCCACCGCATCCTGGGCTACGACGGGGCCGCCTACACGGGCGGGTCGATCCAGGCAGATGTCGTCGTCGTGGATGAAGTCAGCATGGCGAGCAACGAACTCCTGAGCCAGCTGCTCCGGGTGGTGCCGGATGCGACCCGCGTGATCCTGGTCGGCGACGAGGATCAGTTACCACCTATCGACGCCGGGCACCCCCTGGCTGCTCTCATCCAGACGTTGCCGACAGCCCGCCTCACGAAGACGCACCGGCAGGCGCAGGGCAGTCCCATCCTGAAGCTCGCGGGCATGCTCATCAGCGGGGAAGCGCCGGTCAATACGGGTGTGCCCTTCCACGCGGCCGAGGTGACCCATCAGATCGTGGACCTCGTGCAGGCCCACCTGACGCCCCAGGGCCCCCCCATGGTCCTGACGGCTGGGAAAGCCGGGCCGCTGGGGGTCGATGCGCTGAATCTGGCCCTGCAGGCGGCCCTCAATCCAGGGACGGGCCGCCTGCGGGTGGGTGACCCGGTCATGGCCACCCGGAACAATCACGAGACCGGCCTGATGAACGGGATGACCGGTCGGGTGACGGAGATCGGGAAGAAGCTGCGGTGCCTGTTCGACGACGTGCCCTATGAGTTCTCCGCGGAGGAGGCCGCGCAGCTGGCCCTGGCCTACGCCATGACGATCCACCGTTCCCAGGGCAGTGAGTGGCCGGCCGTGATCGTGGTCCTGGCTGCCGCACACCAACGCCTCCTGTCCAGACAGCTCGCCTACACGGCCGTCACCCGCGCGAAGTCGGTCCTCGTGGCCTCCGGCGAGCGGGCCGCCTGGACGTACTGCGCCCAGACAAACGCGCCCTACCGAAATTCCATGCTGGAGCGCTTTCTCCGCCTCTGAGCCTGTACCCCCGTCGGGGGTAAGGCGTCCCATCTGGCAAGGCGTCACCCCAAGTACACGCACCGTAGGCGTGCGCTCGACCGCCCCATCTGCGCAAGGAGACCCCACCCCTATGTCCCAACCTCCCTAAATCCAGTCGGCTTCATGCCTTGCCCTGAGCGGGCACCGTGACAGCTCCCCCCGCAAGGTCGTTCAGGAGTTTTAATGCACAGACATTCAGCAACCCACCGTCAGCAAGGCTTCACCCTCATCGAGTTACTCGTGGTCATCGCCATCATCGGCGTCCTCGCGGCCCTCTTCCTCCCGAGCTACCAGCGCTCCCAGAAACGCCCCTACGACGCCGCCTCCCTCCAGTGCGCACGCGCCATCGTCACGGCCGAGAACGTCGGCTTCATCGAGAAACGCGCCTTCGACAGCAGCCTGAATGCCCTCGGTGCCGACGTCAAAGAGGCCTGCCAGGACCAGGGTGTTCAGGTCAGCAGCGAGCGCCTGGACGGCGTGACCGCCGGGACCACCGGCAACAGCGGCATCGCGACCTCCGACGACAACTTCGCGTTCTCCGTCTGGCATCCGAATGGCAGCGGCGGCTACCACTACAACCGCAACGACGGCACCCGCGAGAACGGCGGCAAGCTCACGCTCCGGGCGTTCTGAGGTCTTCCATGCATCCATCCCGTCAGCAAGGCTTCACTCTCATCGAGCTTCTCGTGGTGATCGCCATCATCGGCGTTCTCGCGGCCATCTTCCTGCCCAGTTACCAGAGGGCACAGAAACGCCCATATGACGCTGCGGCCGCCCAATGTGGGCGGGCCATCGTGACCAATGAAACCACGTACCGCATTGAGAACCGCACGTTCACCGGGGACCTCAATGCGCTCGGCGAGGATGTCAAGGAGGCCTGCCAGGATCAGGGCGTGCGCTGGAATGTCCATGCCGGAGGTGTAGACCCGAACAGCGGTTCCCAAGCCATCAATGCGGATGGGAACAACTTAGCGTTCAAAGTTTGGCATCCGAATGGCACGGGCTTTTTCCGCTGGTGGACGCTGTCGCCCAACCCGCAGGGCTCCGGAGACCGTCTGAACCGCATGTTCGACTGGGACGGCAACCTCCGATGATTCCTCCACTCCAGCCAGCGCCGTCCCCCCATCTCTGGCGGTCTTCCATGCCGCCATCCCGTCAGCAGGGGTTCACCCTGATCGAACTCCTCGTGGTGATCGCCATCATCGGCGTTCTCGCGGCCATCTTCCTGCCCAGTTACCAGAGGGCACAGAAACGCCCATATGACGCTGCGGCCGCTCAATGTGGGCGGGCCATCGTGACCAACGAGACGACGTACCGCATCGAGAACCGCACGTTCACCGGGGACCTCAATGCGCTCGGCGAGGATGTCAAGGAGGCCTGCCAGGACCAGGGCGTGCGCCTCGGCATCCACGCGGGTGGCACCGATCCCAACGCCGGCTCGCAAGGTTTCGAAGGCACGAGCGACAATCTGGCCTTCAAAGTCTGGCACCCGAACGGCACGGGCTTTTACCGCTGGTGGACACAGTCACCCGACCCTCAGGCACAGGGCAACCGTCTGAATCGCATGTTCAATTGGGACGGAAGTTCCAGATGAATGATGTGTCCCTGCCTGCCTCGTTCGATTCACCCCATCAGAGGTCTTCCATGCCGCCATCCCGTCAGCAGGGGTTCACCCTGATCGAACTCCTCGTCGTCATCGCCATCATCGGCGTTCTGGCAGCCATCTTCCTGCCCAGTTATCAGAAGGCACAGAAACGGCCGTACGACGCCGCTGCACTCCAGTGTGGCCGAGCCATCGTGACGGCAGAAATCACCCGCAAGATCGAGAGCGGCAGTTACGGGAACAACACGGCCCAGTTGGGCGAGGACGTCAAGGAGGCCTGCCAGGATCAGGGCGTGCAGATCGTCCGGGATACGACCCCCGTGCGGGGCGCGAATACACCGGGTACCGGCGAGATCGGCATCGGCATCCCACAGGGACAACCCCCCTACATCGCGTTCAAGGTCTACCACCCGCAGGGCAGTGGGTACTACGTCTACGTCAATACGGTGAATGCGGAGTCCAGGGACAAGCTGGGCAAGAAATACGAGTGGGAGACGAACTGATGCAGCAGCAGACCCAGGGCTTTACCCTTATTGAGCTTCTCGTGGTGATCGCCATCATCGGTGTCCTGGCGGCCATCTTCCTGCCGAGCTACCAGCGGGCGCAGAAGCGGCCGTACGACGCTGCTTCCGTCCAGTGCGCTCGGGCCATCGTGACTGCCGAGACCACGCGCAAGATCGAGGTGCGCTTCTACAGCGACAACGTCAACGCCCTGGGCGAGGACGTCAAGGAGGCCTGCCAGGACCAGGGCGTGCAGGTCGGTCGAGACAATGTCGCGGTCACCGGCCCCACGATGGCGGGCACAGGCGTCGTGGGGATCGGATCGAATCAGGACGGCTCGAGCTACATCGCCTTCCGGACGTGGCATGCGAACGGGAATGGGTTCTATCACTACTCCAACGCGCTGAACACGCCCTCCGAGTACCGCCTCGGCAAACGCTTCGACTGGGGGAGCTGAATATGCGACGCCAACATCAGCAGGGCTTTACCCTTATTGAATTGCTCGTGGTGATCGCCATCATCGGTATCCTGGCGGCCATCTTCCTGCCCAGCTATCAGAAGGCGCAGAAGCGACCCTATGACGCGGCCGCGCAGCAATGTGGGCGGGCCATCTGGACAGAGACCATCGCCCGCCGGGCGGAATCGTCGAGCTTCCGGTCGACGTTCAACATCAGCGCGTTGGGGGCGGATGTGAAGGAGGTCTGCCAGGATCAGGGCATCCAGGTGCATCACTTCGACTCCACAGGCCTGAGCAAGGGCGGCACGGGGGATGGCGAGGTCACGATGAACATGGAGGTGACCTGCTTCCTCACCTGGTCGCCCAACGGCACCAAGCTCTTCGAATGGCAGAAGGGGTGCAACCAGGGTGCCCCGCTCATGCGCGCTATCGAGTGGTGATGCGGCCGATTCGGGCGCAGGGCTTCACCCTCATCGAGTTGCTCGTGATCATTCTGATCATTGGCATTCTGGCGGCCGTCCTCGTCCCGAATCTGCAGGGCGCACGCCGGGCGGCGAACGACACTGTCGCCGTGAACTGTGGCCGAGGCCTGGTGCAGGCGGCCGTCAGCGCGAAGCTCGATCAAGGCCCTGGGGCCACTTACCGCTCCGCCGCGCAGCTCCTGAACACGCCACTCGGGCGGGTGTGCCAAGCACCGGATCTAGAGATCGTGACGGTCGAGGCGAACACGGAAACCTTCCGGTACACCGTCCGACATCTGAATGGAAACCGGACAATTGTGGTCACCCGATCAGGCTTGAAGCGCGAGAAGTAAATGCAGGAAGCAGGAGCGAAGGGGGGTCCTTCGCTCCTGCTTCTGATTTGAATTGTTTCATTACGTCTGGGACGGCTTGAATTTCGCTTCCTCACAGGAGGGCCAGGAAGGGGCCTCCAAATTGTTTTGAGGGGTAAAGGTCCCCCTGTTTTGCTGGTGGGGCTCTCAAGCCCTTGCTTCATTTCTCACCCTATTTGGTATAACCCGTCTTAAGTAAACTAGATACAGACCCCCGCATATGCCGAGGGCCTTCCCCTTATCGCCCAATCCAGGCCTGCCGCGGCTACAGTGGTCTATGTCCGAGAAGACCCTTCAGGAAATCGGCGAGAACCTCCTGCGCATCATCGAGGAACACGAGGCCCTCGTCGTGGAACTCCGCCGTCACCCCAGTCGAGATGATCATCTTCAGACCGTCTTCATTCAGCAGCTCGTTCTCAGTGGCGACGATGCCGTCCGTCAGGCTGTAGAAACCAGCATCCGAACACTGGTGGTCCAGCGTGACTTAATGGAGCGCCTCCTCTATGCCTTGGGTCCAGTCCCCCCATGCATCCGGCCCCTCCTCAATTAGCAGGGGCCGGATGCCGCTCCGTCCCCTCCGAGGGCGTTCCCGAACCTCTTTCCGGAAGACCCTTCAGGTCCCACGCTCCCAGGGTCCTTTCCGGTTCTTGACGACGCCATAAGCCTCATGCAGCGCTTCTTCGGCAGCTGGACCAGACCTCAGCCAGTATCGGCTCTCGAGCGCGTCCCGTTGTGGAAGATGGCCCAGAAGTTCACGGGCCCTCAGTTCCTCGATGATGATTTCCAGCCGGGACAGGCGCAGCACCTTGCCATGTGTGGCCAGTTGATGGGTCACATCGTTGAGCGACTGTGGCTCCTGGGTCATCAGGAGCAGGATGCGGGCCTGCCAGAAGGTCAGAGGAAGGGGAGTCACGCGGGGCTGACAGTCCAGGGGGCCATCTTGACAGCGTACGCGACTTCACCGGCATGGCGCCGTAGAGATCGACATCGCATGAGACATTGGGCTCGCTCAACCATCTGCCGGGGGCCTGCCCTTTGAAGCCTCTACAGTGAGTCATGCGCCTGACCCCCGACCCCACCCTTCCCCCACGCACCGGTCGCTGGCTCATGCGCGGCGTCTATGTCGCCCTAGGGCTCATGGCGACCATCTCCCTCCTGATGTTCGTCTGGCCCCATTTCGATCCGATCTTGTCTGTCATCCGAGTCCTCTGCGTTGCGCTCATCCTCACGCTGCTCGGGATCGTCACGCTCTTTGCCCTCCAGCGTCGCTGGTGGCAAATGGGGGGGGTGGGCCTCGTCATGATCTTGCCCATCCTTTTGCTGCAGATCCAGCCCGGACCTCCACCTCCCCCGGAAATCACCATTCCTCTACCGCCCGATCCAGGCCTGTAACTCCGCTGCCGCTTCCGGCCCGGGCGTCCAGTCCGCCCGCGCTGTGGGCTGGCCCGTCTGCTGGGCATGCACCGTCAGCACCCCGCCCGCACTACTCACCCCCGCGTGCCAGATGGGCACCGTCATCGAGGCATCCTCCCCCCGCACGGCCGCGTGGACCACCTGGTCGAAGGGCGCGGCGTAGGTGGGGCTGAGGTCGAACCAGAAGACCTGCTCACCATTCACCCGCCCCACTACGCGGTAGGTGTACCCGTACAGCGAGAAGATCAGCTCGGCACCGGCAGGCGCGACGGGGGTCAGGGTCAGGTGCTGCGGAGTCATGGCCCAGGGTAGGCCGAGCCAGCCGCCGGGCGCGCCGGGGTGAAGCGTGCCGCAAGGGCTACTTTCGGGGCGAGCCGCTCTTGACCACCGCGTAAGCATCGTCGAGGGCCTGCTCGACCAGAGGGTCGGCGCTCAGCCAGTAGCGGCCCCCCGTCCGACCCGTCTTCAAGGTGTGCTCCAGCAGACCAAGGGCCTTCAGCTCATCGAGGAGCTGCCGCACGCGGGCGGGGTCCAGGACTGCGCCGCGCGCCGCGATCCGGTTCGTGACCTCCTCGACCGACTGGGGCTCGAGGGTGACGAGCAGGAGCACGCGGGCCTGCCAGAAGGTTAGGGGAACAGCGGTCATGCGGGGAGACCCTGGAGGTTCATCCGTGCAGGGTAGGTCATTCCACCGGCACGGCTTCGGAGAAGTCGAAATCGTACCAGCCGCCGGGTTCGCCGAGGTCCTGGCCGGTCAGCAGCAGTTCGGTGGCCCAGAGGTCCCAGACGGCGGCCTGCACGTCGGGGTGGCAGCCCAGATCGTCCGCAAGCGCCCGGTGGTCCTCCCCCGGCGGTAGCCCCAGGCCCGCGCGCCGGTACAGGTCGCCGACCAGCAGGGCGAACTCGGGGTGGGAGAGGTGGTGCATGGGGCCAGGGTAGCGCTGCTGGGGGCGCCTCCCAACGCAAAAAAGGCCCCACCCCGCCCAGGCACGAAGCCGAAGCGGGGTGGGGCCTTCTCTCCAGGGCAACGCCGCACCAGGCGAGGCGACGATCCTACTGAATCCAGAAGAGGCGAAGGTCAGCCGCTCCGCAGGTTCATCCGGCCTCGCCACGTGGTGGGGACTTCTTCTGCTCTACGACATCCCTGAATCTCCTCGTACATGGTGCTCAGGCGCAGCAGCATCTCCGCGCGGCGGGGGGCGAGGAAAGAGCCGGGCATCTTCTCGGTGACCCAGTGCTGATCCATGACCCACTGGGCCAGGATCAGCAGACTGTCCCAGGGCAACTCCGCTTCTACGGCCGCATGGGCAATTCGCTCCAGCCGTTGCAGGCTTTCGACGGTCGAGAAGGGACTGAGAAGGTCGTAATCTTCCAGTCCGGTCAGCGCGTGTTGGAGCCGCTCCATCGGTTCAGCCTGTCAGATGAAGGTTGGGTAAAGTGGGCCTTTTAACAATATTGGAGGGGGAAGTGGAGGGGGCAGAACTTACCCTCCGCCAACACGACCCACCACTCGCCGTGATGGTGGTATCAGCAAGACGGACGCAGCCCCCCTTGACATCATCCGAGGCTGCTGTTTCAGTGCAGATATGGTCTCCTTTGCGCCCTCCGCGTCAACAACGTTGGATTATCGTCCATACCTCCAGCACGCCCTGGACGATTTATGCAACCAGTTACGTGGTGCAGGAGTTTCCGGCAGCTCTCTGCCGGCACTGCTGGAGCAGCTGCCCGCAAGTACGGCCGCCGCCGATCAACTCGCGCTCCAGAGCATCCGGTCACTTGACAAGCGCATGGGGCAGTGGGGGGTCGCCCTCACCAGCGAAGACTTCCGGCAGTTCAATGCCGCGGCTGCTCAGGTTGTGACCCTCGCCAAGACCCGGACGGCCCCTGCACCACTCCCCGACTTAGAGCGGGAACTACAAGGCCAGGTGGACTTCACGGCGGCAGAGTACCAGCGCTGGGGTCAGCTCACGGCCCTCGCTACAGGGATCGAAAGCTTCCTGGCCTCACAAGGCGCGCAGGGAGACGGTCTCGTCTCGAAGGCCGCCAGCCTGGGCGCTCGCGTCTCTCCGGCACTCCTGCGCCACGTGCGCGAGTTGGCCCAGCTGCGCAACACCTACACCCATACCCACGCCTGCCCCACCCCCGAAGAACTCCAGCGCGTGAAGGACCTGGACCGCCACATTCGCCAGGCCCTCAATACGTCCGCTTAAGGACGCCCTCCCGCACCAGAGGTCACCCCAAGTACACGCACCGTGGGCGCATGCATGGCTACCAACACACCGCGGTCAACATGACCTGCACCGCCCTGGGGTGCGGGGCGCTCGCTCTCTTCGGCTATCCCCAGAGCGCGACGGCCCTCGCCGCAGGCCTCGCCTTCGGCACCCTCCTCGTCACCCCGGACCTCGACCTCCACCTCAACGATGCCCGCCGCAACTGGGGACCCCTCCGCTTCATCTGGGTCCCCTATGCCGCCCTCTCCAAGCACCGGGGCATGTCCCACACTTTCCTGGCCGGACCCACGATCCGCCTGCTCTATCTCGCACTCTGGGTCGCTCCCATCGTCTGGCTCGTGTCCCGCTTCCAGCCCTTGACGCTCCCCGAGACGAGCTGGCGCTTCTTGGCCCTCGCTGGCATCGGGTACTTCTTCGCCCAGTGGTTACACCTGCTCTGCGACGGCATCTACCCGGATCTCCCTCGCTCGCCCAGTGGGAACCGCCGCCCCTCCAAAGCACGCGCCCGGCGCTCCTAAGACGCGACAGACCGCTTCGACAACTTCTCTAGACAGCGCTGCACCTCGCAGAATTTCTACCGCTGCTGCCGCCTCCACTGCTGGGCGGTAGCAGCGGTCCCGCGTGAGGGCGTCATACACATCGGCCGCCGCCACCAGCATGGTCAGCACGGGCAGAGACGAGTGCCCATCCGGATAGCCCTGACCATCCAATCGTTCGTGGTGATGCCGGACGGCGTGCACGATCTCCGCGGAGACATCCGGCCACGCTCGACGCACCAGGCTCTCCCCTTCTACCGGGTGGGCCTGAATCATCAGCTGTTCCGCTGATGTCAAGGGCCGGCAGGCGTCAAGCAAGTCCTGGGGCACAGCCAGTTTGCCCACGTCGTGCAGCCATCCGGCCAGGTACGCCGTGGTCGGATCGACGCCCACCTCGGGCGCGCTGGCCGCCGCGAGCTCAGCGACGCCGACCGCGTGTGCAGGGTCCGGCTGTTCCTGCAGGAGCCGCAGCAACGCGGGAGGCAGCTTCGGCAGGGTCATCCACATCGGCCGACGCTCCATGCGGGCAGTCCAGGGCAGGTCAGGGCAGCAGTCCAGATCATGCACCTACTTTCCGTGTACTTGGGGTGACTCCATGCTTGAACTCGCGAAGTTGCCACAGGTCACCCCAAGTACACGCACACTCCTGGCGTGACGAACGACCTCCTGCTCACCTGCGCCCTCCTGCTCGGCGGTATGACCGGCGCCGCTACCGCCCGGGTCGCTGGCGCCCACCCCACCCTCCTGATCTTCCCATCCCTGCTCGCCCTCGGTCTGGCCGTTCTGCCCGTCCCAGAGTCACTCATCGCGGCAACGGGCTTGACGCTTCTGGCAGTGACCATCTCGTATTGCGGGTTTGTCCACACTGCTGCTGACCCTCGCCCAGCTCTGGGTGGTGGCCCCGCCCTGGGGCTGGTCGGAGGAATCTTTGCCCTGATTGCGTTCAGCCCGCTGATCGGCGGCCTGCCCGGTGTCGCCTTCGCGGCGCTCATCGGTCTCGCGGCCGGACTGCTGAGTCTCGCCCGCCTCGACACCCTGACCCAGATGATCCCCGTGCCCTCCTGGGTCCTGTGGGGTGTCCTGACGGCCGTGTGTTTCGTCATCGGTGCCACGTTGCACCCCGGCGCAGGCGCGCTGGCGGCCGCCCTGTTCCTCTTGTTCAGCGCCATCGCCAAACGTCCGTCTACCCCCCTCCTCGCTTCCACGAAGGACCCCCGATGACTGCAACCATCTCCGACAAAGACCAGTACACCGAACTTTTCCTCGGCGCCCTCAGCCGCTACGGCCACGATCCCCGGAGCCTCCAACAGCCCGGCGTCTCCCCCCTCGCCCTCGCCCGCCGGCAGGGCATCCCCGAAGGGCACCTCACCGGCGCGTTCCAGATCATCGGCTTCCCCATCGCCGAGGGCGCCGAGCCGTACAACCACGAGTCCATCCCCGCCCACCTGCAAATTCTGGTCGGCGTCTACGACAGTCAGTCCACCTACGCCAGCTATGACCCCTTCGACGACGAGATCATCGCCCTCACCAGTGGTCTGCCCGCCTATGCACCCCGGGCCGTCGCGGTCACGCTCGACCTGACCCCGTCCCGCGCGCACCTCGCACCCACTCAGCGCGACATGCGGACCGTCCTCGACGCCCTGCTACACCTGGGTTTCGGTGACCTCACGCCAGAAGAATTGCTCCAGGTCAACTATCAGGAAGTCCTGCTCGACACGGGCCGCATCACGCCCACCGAGCTCGCCAAGGCCTACGCCCTCCTGACCAACTCTCCCTATATCGACACCCAGAGCAACCCGCCGCACGCCAACGTCCGGAACATCATCTCCGCCCACCTCATCACCAGCTTCAAGATCGTCCCCCACTCCAGGAACGGCAACGTCCTCACCGTCCTCCAGAGTGACCCCACCGATCCCTACCCCATCCAGTCCCTCGAAGACGAGTTGCAGGCCCAGGGCATCGAGATCGTCGGCGCGGTCGCGACCGCCCAGGCCATCGACCAATTGATCCTCAGCCTCTACCACCGGAGCGATCAGGAAGAACGCCTCCAGCGCGAAGCGCAGACCCGGCGTCAGAACAACCAGAACGCCTTCGACGGCGACACCAGCGAAATGGAGAGCCCGGTCAAGGATCGCATCCTCGGCGCACTCCAGGAAGCCGCCGGCAACGGCGCCAGCGACCTCCACCTTCAACCCGAACGCAGCAACCTCCTGATCCGCGAGCGCCTGCACGGCAACCTCATCAACCGCGGCATCATCCCCAAAGAACTCGCCCAGCAGGCCATCAACTACGTCAAGATCACCGCCAACATGGACCTGCAACTCCGGGTTCCCCAGGACAGCCGCATCACCATCCCCGTTCACCTGGACGGCAAAACGCAGGACCTCCGCTTGCGTGTCTCCGCCCTGCCCAGCTACCACGGCGAAAGCGTCGTCATGCGACTGCTCAAGGACGTTTCCGAGCTGCCCACCCTCGATCAGAGCGGATTCTCCCCCACCAACCTCCAGCACATCAAGGACGCCCTCTCCGCTTCGAACGGCATGATCCTCGTGACTGGACCCACCGGCAGCGGCAAGACCACCCTGATGCACAGCAGCCTGGTCCACCTCAACGATCCCTCCCTGAAGATCGTCACCATCGAAGACCCCATCGAGTATGAGCAGCCGTACATGGTTCAGACCGAGATCCGGCGCAACGAAGACCCCCTCCAGGATCTCAACTTCGCACGCGTCCTGCGCAGCCAGCTCCGCCAGGACCCGGACATCATCTTCGTGGGCGAGATCCGGGACCGGGAGACGGCCGAGATCAGCATGCAGGCCGCCCAGACCGGTCACCTTCTGCTCAGCACCCTGCACACCAACAGCGCCCTGGCTGCCCTGACCCGCCTGATGGACTTCGGCATTCCGGCCTACCTGCTCGCCGAGAACCTGCGCCTGGTGATCGCGCAACGCCTCGTCGGTCGGCCCTGCCCGGATTGCAGCGTCGAAGAGCCCATTCCTACGGCCTACCGCGTCAAGGATGCCGTGAGTACCACGATGAAGCGCGGGACGGGGCTGCGTGGCGAACAGGAATGCCCCCGCTGTAGCGGCACTGGAGACTACGGCCGTATCGCCGTGCACGAGGTGCTGGTCATCACCCCGGAATTACGCAAGGTCATCATCGAGGGCGAAGGCAAGTCTGTCGACATCGAACTCCTCGCGCAGGAGCAAGGCCTCGTGTCCCTCCAACATGACGCCCTGCTCAAGGTCGCCAGCCATCAGGCCAATCTCAAGAGTGCGCTCGAGCGCACCAAGTAATCCGGCGACCTCCAGACGCTTTTTCCTTCCTCCTTCCCCCCGCTCCCCGAGGCTTTCATGTCGATTCCCGTTACGCCGGACACCTTCCAGACCCTTCTCGACGATCTCACCCGCGCAGGCGCCAGCGACATCAAGCTCGTGACCGGTCAGTGCCCCTTCGCCAACATCATGGGTGCCTGGCAGCCACAGACGCAGTACGCCGTCCTGACGGGCAATACCGTCGCCATGCTGCACGCCAAAATCTGCCGGGATGCCCGTTGGAAGGACATCCCACCAGAAGGCGTCTGGGACGCCGATTACCGCACCAGTACCGCCAATTCCAACTTCCGCGTTTCTGCCGGCAAGGAGAACGGCCGACCGTATCTGGTCCTGCGCCCCCTGCCGCGTGAGATCCCCACCTTCGACAAACTGCGCCTGCTGGACGACACCCTGGAAGAAACCCCAGGGCATACCAAACATCTGACTGAAGGCCTGGAGTACGCCATGCGCCAGAAGCGCGGTCTCGTCCTCGTCACTGGTCCCACCGGCAGCGGCAAGAGCACCACGCTCGCCAGCTGCGTGAACTACATCAACCAGTCGCGCGCTTACAACATCATCACGGTGGAAGACCCCATCGAATTCGTGTTCCGGCCGAGCAAATCCCACATTCTCCAGCGCGAAGTCGGCGTGGACACCGAAAGCTTCGGTATGGCCCTGCGCGCTGCCCTGCGCCAGAAACCCGACATCATCCTCGTGGGCGAAATGCGCGACGCCGAGACCATCGACGCCGCCTTCCGCGCCGCCGCGACTGGTCACCTCGTGCTCTCCACCCTGCACAACAACGAGGCCGCGCAGACCGTCGAGCGCATCATCAACGAGTTCCCGCCCGAGTCCCAGACCCGCGCCCGGCACCAGCTCAGTGAGGTCCTCGTAGGCATCTTCGCCCAGCAGCTTGTCCCCACCGTGGATGGCGGCCGTCAGGTCATCCACGAGGCGATGGTCCTCACGCCCCCCCAGCGCAGCATCATCCGCCCGAAGGAAGGCAACGGCAGTGGCAACTACCTCCAACAACTCCGGGACACGCTGAACAACAAGAACGACCTGGGCAGCCGCTCGATGGACAAGGAACTGCTCCGGGCGGTGCGGGGCGGCATTATCGAACAGGACGTCGCCCTGGAGTTTGCCATCATGCCCGACCAGCTGGCGCAAGACCTGGAAGGCCGATGAACGTTCTCTACGTGTCCGGCGCCGGCGATCAGGCCACGCTCCTGCACGCGGGCAAGACAGAGAGCGCGCCCCTCGGCACCCTCAAGGCCCTGGCCGCTCGCATGAAGGCCAAAGGCAACACCATCCTCGTGGTCGACGCGAGCCTCCAGGCCACTGAAGTTCCCGCTGGCCTTTCTACTCCAAACATGCTGCTCCTCCTGGACAGCAAGCACGGGAAATATGCTGTTCCCTCGGCGGAAGCGGCACCCTCGCTGGTGCAGCTCGTCGACCCGGCCCTGCTGAGCAATATCCGGAACGCTGCCAAGTCCGCAGGCCTGCGCCTGACCTACCTCGTCCCGTTCAGCAGCGCCGTCCTCCGGTCCGTCGAGGCCGACCAGAGCCTACTCATCGTTCACCAGACGATGACGACCTACGAGATCACCTCGCTCAGCACCGGGGATCCGCTCACCTCGCGCAGCACGACGAAGACCGAGCGCACCACCCTCGATCAGACCATCGCCACCGCCACCAAGAAGGCGCGCGGCCGTGGGGATCAGCCGAAGGTCATCGTCGTGGGCGACGAACCCCTGGCGTTCCCCTCCGAAGATGTCTCCGTGCGTGTGCTGGAGTTGCAGGACGTGCTCCAGAACGCCACGAAGCCCTTCCCGCTTCCGGCCGAGCCCAGCACGTTCGCTGGCCCCACCGTCGCGAGCATGACGCGCAACCTGAACGCCCGCGCGCCGCTGGACAAGCGCCTCCTGGCAGGCCTCGCGCTGGCCGCTGTGGTCAATGGCGGGCTGTACGTCGCTACGACCGTTGTCGGCGGCCAGGTCCAGGCCCTGACCGCCACGCGGGACAGCCTGACCATGCAGGCCGCCGAGGTGGACGCCCTCCAGGCCGCCAATCAGAAACTCGCCGCGAGCAACGAGCAGGCCCGCACCATCATCGGGAACAAAGGCCCGCTCGCTCAGGATCTGCCCCTCCTGGTCGGCCGGATCACGGAACTCCCCGCCACCCTCAGCAGCCTCAGTGGCCCGAACAACGCCACCGCAGACGATGCCCGGGCGTTCGGGGATACCGTGCAGCGCACCTATGACCTGAGTGCGACCACGACGCGCGTCGAGGACCTCACCCGCGCCTACCAGGAGCGCGGCTTACGCGCGGACGTGCGCAACATCGACTGCTCCACCCCACGCTGCACCGTGACGTTCCGTGCTGCGCCGGTGCCCCTGGCGACCACGCCCACCAACTCGACGACCACGACGGGGGGAGCGACGAGCACCCCGACCCCGGTGACGCCATGAACAATCCTGCTCTCCCTGCCGTCCTCGTGATTCTCGTCGGGCTGGGTCTCGCCGCCAAAGTGACGTGGCCCGGCCTTCAGGAGGCCCTGCGCACCAAGGCGGCCCTGACCGAGGAGATCTCGACGCTCGAAACCAAGGTCGCGTCCCTGCCGACCGAACAGGCCCGTGCGAAGTCGCTCCAACAGGAAGCGGAGACGCTGAAAGCCAGCCTGCCGGACGACGAGAGCCTGCCTAAAGTGCTGGAAACGCTGACGGATACGGCCCGTGCCCTGGGCGTCACCTCCGGCAAGCTCAGCCGGTCTGTCCGGGCCAGTGACATCGCGGGCATCAGCGCTGTGGATCTCGACATGGACCTGAACGGGACCTATGCCCGCACGCAGGCCTACATCGAGACGCTGGCCCAGCTGCCCCGCGCGTACACCGTGCGCAGCCTGTCGCTCGCGGCCGGCGAGAACGGGAAGGTCATCAGCAGCCTGAAGCTCACGACCTACAAGCGGGACAGCGTGGCCACCACTCCAGCTGTCACACCGACACCAGGGGTCACCCCAGCGTCCACCACCGCACCCACGGGCCAGAGCGCGCCCACTGGAGGAACTTCGTGACGAACGACCAGAATGCCGGCCGCCTCCCGCCGCTCGGTGGGGCCCGCCCCCCCCAGGCCACACCGCTGCTGGACGTGCCTCCATCGTTGGAGAAGCCCGCCGCCTCCACCTTGCCCCCCATCTCCACGCCGGTACGCACCACCCTGCCCCCGGCACCCTCCAGCAAGTTGCCTGCGATGCCGTCTTCGTCGGCCGCCCCCGTGTTGCCGAGCGCACCTGAAGTCGCCCCGCTGCCAGCGGCAGAGGCACCGTCGGAAGTTGCCGCGCTTCCCGAGATACCGGACGCCACGCTCCCTGCTGTCGAGGCGACCGTCGCCCAGGCATCAGTGGACGCGGTACCGCACAAGCAGGCCACCACTCCCCTCCCAGCCGCCCCTCAGACGACCCCGCTGCCCCGTCCGGGTCCACTGTCTCAGCCCACTGCACCCGTGGTGACAGCGCCTCTCCCTGAGCCTGCCCCAGCAGAGGAGATCGGTGCGGATACCGTGTTGTCTGCCGCCCAGGCCCCGGAGAGCAAGGCCGCTCGTCCCAGCGGCCTCTTCGGGAGGCGTCAGGAGCGGCCTGCCAAGGTGGAGAAAGCCGCCAAGGCGGAGAAGGCACCCAGAGCGGCCCGCACACCGAGAGTCAAGCTGGAGAAAGCGCCGAAGCCCAACGTCCCCCGCGTCGCGCTTGCGAGCCTGACCTTCAAGCGCGCCCCCAAAGCCCCAGACACGGAGAAGCGTAATCCGAAAGCCCTAACGCCCCGGCAGCGTCTGACCTACCTGGGCGCCGGTGCTGCGGGAGTGATTGCCGTGGCACTCCTGGCGAGTACGCTCATGCGTTCGCCCGACCCGGTCCTGGCGGAGCCCCTGCCTGAACTCCCTACGGCCACGACCCCCGTCGTCCCGAGCACCACCACCTCAACTACCCCCACGACGACGACAGGCGCGACAGCGACGACGACGGCGACGACAACGAGCGCAGGCGCCTCAACCGGAGCCGCCACCAGTCCAGGCAGCACGGGCGGTGCGGCCCAGACGCCTTCGGCCGCAGGCGGGGCGGCCACCACGTCGAAGACGGCACAGGGCATCACCAAAGCGACCACGGTTCCGCCTACGGTCAGTGAGGAGGTCCAGGCCGCCCTGGTCAAGCCTGACCCCAAGTTCTCCGCGGCCTTTGCATCCAAGGAGGGGACGACGAGCACGACGAGTTCCTCCACGCCGAGCGCCAGCACCCTCAACCGGACCTCCCGCCCTGTCGAGACCTCTGCCATTCCAGCGGCACCGCGTCAGACCGCTCCACAGACGGTCGTCCCTTCTGCACAGGTCGCCACGCAGGACGCCCCGGTGGCCGTGCAGGCCGTGCCCTCGCGGAGCATGCCCACGACGTCCGCGTCCTCGGTCATCTCGGCCACGCCACCCGCTGCGAGCGCCCCGGTGCGGGTCATTCCTATCCGGTCGGATGCACTGCCGGTCGCAACCCCTGTGACGGTTCCCCCCGCCTCGACGGTCACGCTGATCCCGACGCCCCAGGCCACTTCGACGAGCACGCGCGTCACGCCAGAGCCCGCCACAGTCGTGCCCGCTACGACCAGTCCAGTGACCGTGGTGACGCGGCCGACCGTCACGACGCCCACGACCACGACCAGCGCTCTCCCCGTCGTCACCCCAGAAAACACGGTGACGTACCTGGGCTACGTCAGCAGCGAGGACGGCCCTTCCGTCGCCATGATCCGCATCGGCCAGCGGGATGAAACGGTCGTGGCCGGTCAAACCATCCCTGGGAGTGAGGTCAAGGTCGTACGCGTCACCCCAAGTGCACTTACGGTACGCACCGCAGCCGGTACGCGCGACGTGCCGCTCGAGGTGACCCCGCAATGAAAATTTCTGTCCTGACCCTGCTTCTGCTCCTGACTCCCGCCGCCCTCGCTCAGGGCACCACCACCGCCCGCAGCACCAGCACCACGCAGACCCAGCTCAGTGTCAAGTTGCCCAGCAACCCCAAGCTCAACCGCCCGGTCAACGTCACCCTCCCCTCTGGCGCGCCCCTGTCCACCGTCCTGGTGGCCCTGACCCGCGCCGCCGGGCTGACGCTGATCCCCCGCGACATCCCCAACGTCCCCGTCACCCTCAACCTGAAGGGACTGAAGGTCGGTGCCGCGCTGGAGCAGTTGCTGAGCCTGTACGCCGATCAGGTGGGCGCCAAGCTCATCGGCGACAGTCTGATCGTCGCGCCCCCGGCCGTCCTGAGCCGTCTGGAGCAGACCCCCGCACCGACCCGCGTCGTGGTGTCGCAGACGCTCCGGGAAGCCGATGCGACTGCGCTCGCCCAGCTGACCGGCGCGCAGGTCGTGGCCCTGGAAACCCAGACCATCCTCAGCGGGACCGCCACCCAGGTCGCTGATGCCCAGCGTCTTCTCAAGACGCCAGCCAGCGAGACGCCCACCACTCCCGTGGCCACCGCGCCGGAGACGACGCCCGCCCCCGTTCAGGCCGCAGCCGACCTCGGCAAGGTGGACGCCACCCTCGCCACGCAGACGCTCGAAGCGCTGTACGGCGTGAAGCTCGTCACTGCGTACGGCCGCGCCTACCTCCAGGCCCCCACCCAGGCGGCCCTGCAGGACGCCCTCAGCACACTCGGCAGCTTGCGGACCGATGCGGCCTCGCAGCCCGCACCAGTTCAGGTCACCACGCCTACCGTCACGACTGTGGCCACTGAGCGCCGCACCATCAGCACCGCCCTGGGCTCCGACCTCGTGTCGCGCCTGGCCGCCAGCATCGGCGACACCGTGCGCCTGACGCCACTGGACGCGGGGACGTACACCGTGCGCGGTCCGACCGACGATGTGCAGGCCTTCGAGACGGCACTCCGGCAGGCGGAAGGCCGTGAGGCAGGTCGGTTCACGGTTCTGTACGGGAAAGTCCCCACCGGGACAGACGCGGGCCTGCGAACCATCCTGCCCAACGCGACGATCCGGATCGACGACCGAGGCGCACTCGAAGTCCGGGCCACTTCCCAGGAACTGGCAAGGGCGACGGCCTACCTGGAGCCTATTCAGCGCGCCATGCCCGCCGAAGAAGCGGCGGACACGGACGTCACCACCCGGATCGCTCTTTCCCGTGCCACGCCCGAAACCGTGACCCAGCAGCTTGCCAGCCTCTACGGCAGCAGCCAGACCACGCAGGCCACGTCCCAGACGACGGCTCAGCCCGCCTCTCAGACCCCCACGACCGGGTCGGGCACGGTGGGCACCAGCACGGCCCTTCCGGTGACGAGTGCGACGGGTGCAGGGACCGCGACGTTCGGGACGACGGCCAGCGGCAGCGCCACGTCGACCGGCGGGACCACCGGCAGTCTGGGCATCACGAATCCCCTGGCCGCCAACGCCACTGGCCCACAGGCGACCACCACGCCCGGGCAGAGCGCACAAGTCGCCTCTGCCGAAGTGGCGGGCGTGCGGATCGTGGCCGACCCCCGGACGCGCAGTCTCATCCTGAATGGCCCCAGCCGGGTCGTCACCCGCATGATCAAGTCGATCAGCGATCTGGACGTGGCCCTCGCGGACATCCGCATGGCGCTGCGCATCGACCAGGTCAGTGGCAGCAACGGCCAGGACTTAGGCCTGAGCTGGAAGGCCGGGGTGGGCGGTTTCGCGCTCGGCCAGCAGGACGGCACCCTCACCGCCAGCTACAAGCCTGGCCTGGTCACCCCCAGCATCGAGGCCAGCCTGAATCTGGCCCGCTCCAGGGGCCAGGCCAACACGTTGCTCGATACCACGTTCGTGACTCAGGACGGCCGCGCGGTGAACTTCGTCAACGGCGGCCAGTTGCTCCTGCCCACGACGACCACGACCAACACGGGGACCACCACCACCACCGCCCAGGGCCGCGAAACCTACAGCTACGGCCTCCAGGTCACGCTCACGCCCCAGCTTGCCCCAGACGGCAGCGTGCAGGTCCAGGTACAGGTCCAGCTCGGCCAGCCGCCTCGGACGGGCGTGCAGAACAGTGTCGTGCTGGAGCAGCAGACGCTGACCAGCCTCGCCACCGTTCGACCCGGCGAAACCCTGGTGCTCGGGGGCATCCTGAGCACCCAGCAATCCGACACCAGCAAAGGTGTCCCGGTCCTCAGCGAGATCCCGCTCATCGGCCCGCTGTTCGGCACGACGTCGAAGAGCACCAGCCAGAGCCTGCTCGTGATCACGCTGCGCGCGGGTGACCGGGCCGCACAGGACGTGCCTGCGACCCCCCAGGGTGCAGGCGTCAGCCGCATCACCCTCCCCGGCAACCGCTGACCTCTCCTGAGCGTGTGGCGGCAATCCGCCACGCGTCACCCCAAGTACACGCACCGTAAGGACGCTTATGAAGAAGACCCTGCTGACCGCCCTGCTCGCCCTCACCCTCACCGCCACGGCGCACGCCCAGAGCGCGGCCACCACCGCCACCGCTGTCGTCACCGTTCCCGGGGCCCAGCCGATGGCCATGCCCCTGAACGTCTACCTCCTCCCCTACGGCACCATCAAGATCAGCGAGGGGAATTACTTCATCAGCAACTACGAGGGGACCGGCATCAGCGTCTACCTGCAAAGCCCCACGCCCCTGCGGATCGCCACGCTCGAAGAGATGGTCCGGTACCAGGCCGAGTGGGCCCGCCTGACCAGCACCACCGCTAGTGCGCCCATGCCCGTCGTCAGCACGCCGAAGGCCACGGCCGCCGTGACTGCCCCCACGGCTCAGCCGGTCGCTGCGGTCGCCCCAGCTGCGGCACAAAGCCTCTCCATGCTCACCATGCCCTCCGGCCAGCCGCTCAGCGCCGCCAGCGTGACCCAGCCCGCGGCCCCCATGAGCATGATGGCCCCGCTCGCCGCTACGCCGATGACCATGCCGACTGCCCAGACCACCATGCCCGTGCAGAGCACGCAGCCCATCCAGACCGCACAGCCCGTCCAGCAGCAGGTGGCGTGGACCCAGCCGGCCCCGATGGTTGCCGCACCCGCCAGCGTCCCTCAGACTGCGATGGCCCCCACGTGGCCGCAGACGCAGGCCGCCCCAGCCGTCAACACCATGGCCTTCCCCCAGGCGGCCCAGGCCTTCGCCGCACCGCAGGCCTTCCCCACCGCCCAGACCGGCATGATGCCCGCCGTGGCCGCCACGATGGCGCCGACCCCCATCCCCACGGCCCAGCTCCAGAGCGCCGCTCCCACCAACACCTACAGCCCGGCGACCACCCTCGTCCCCAACTACCTGCGCCTCAGCTTCCGCGGCCGGGGCACCACCCTGACCTACAGCATCGGCAACAACAGCAGCGAAGCCACCGTGCGCCTCGACCCTCAAAGCGTCCGCATCTACCAGGACGGCCAGATCGTCCCCGCGAACCTCAGCGTCCGGGACAGCACGGGCGACACCACCAGCGGCGCACTCTCGCCGCGCGCCATGCTCGTGGGCACTGTCAGTGTGGTCACCCGGTCCACCTCCCCCATCACGCTGATGTGGCAGGCCACCGACGCCCAGGGCCGCACCTACCCCATCTCCTACGCCTGGCTGCCGCAGTAACCCCGCACGCGCGCAGTGGGCCTCAGCCGGCCTCCTGCGCGCCTTGCTGCTCCTGCTCAAGCCTTGACCAGGCTCAAAGGCGAACCCATGATCAACTGGCAATACACCGGCATCGACAAATCCGGCAAATCCCGAAAAGGCAAAGTCCTCGCCGCTAGTCAGGAAGAGGGCCACGCCAAAGTCACCGCCCTGGGCATCACCCCCACCAAAGTGTCCAAATCCCAGGACATCAGCGGTCCCTGGGAAAACAAAGCCCCCAGTCTCAAAGACCGCGCGCTCTTCACCCAGCAACTCGCTCAGTTCCTCAACGGCGGCAACGTCAACCAGACCGAAGCCCTGCGCACGGCCGGCAACAGCAGCACGAACAAGCTGCTCCGGCTCGCCGTCGAGGATGTCGTCCGACAGGTCGACGTGGGGACGCCCATCGAGGAAGCGGTCGCTGACAAGAAGCACGCCAAAGTCTTCGACGCCGTCTTCGTGGCCTTCATCCGCATGGGCGCGGTCGGCGGTGACATCGGCCAGCCGGTGCGTGAGCTTGCCGAAATGTACAAATGGCAGCTGCGGACAGTCGGCGCCGTCAAGAAGGGCTTGACCCTCCCCGCCATCATCTTCATCGCGTGCATCCTCGTGACGTACTTCATCATGGCGAAGGTCGTCCCCACGTTCATGAAGATCCTCGACGGTCTGAACGCGGAACTCCCCCCCCTGACGAAAATCGTCAAATCCATCAGCCAGACGGCCGCCAACCCCGTGGTGACCATCGGCATCATCCTGGTCATCGGCGGCCTCACCTACGCCGTATCGCAGTACCGCAAGACCCCCGCAGGCAAGCGCAACCTCGACCGCCTCATCCTGCGCCTGCCCGTGGTCGGCCCCCTCATGCGCGATTTCATCCTCGCGCGCTCCAGCAAGGCGCTCGCCGTCATGATGCGCAGCGGCATCCCCCTCCTCGACGCCCTGAACATCACCTCGGAAGTCGCCGCGAACCAGATCTACCGCGAGCACTACCAGGAGATGCGCCTCATGGCCCGGGCCGGGGACCCGATGTACACCGCCCTGTCGCAGTACCCGAAAGAGTTCCCGGACATGTACGCCCTGCAGTTCCGCTCTTCCGAGGAAAAGCAGACGCTGAAGGAGACCCTGCAATACCTCTCCGAGGTCTACCAGGACGACGTGCAGAGCAAGGTCGAGAGCCTGAGCGCAGCCATCGAGCCCTTCCTGATGATTTTCCTGGGCACGGTCGTCGGGGTCATCGTCATCTCCGTGTTCATGCCCATGACCACCATGATGGACGCCCTCCAGAAATAGCCCTCTTCCCCATGCGGGCAGCCTCCCCCCTGGCTGCCCGCCTTTTCGCGTCAGGAACGTCCGATGTCGAACCGCCTGACCCTGAACCGCTTCCGGGCGAAACCTCAAGTTCAGTGCTCGGAGTCACCCCAAGTACACGCAAGGTAGGCATATGCGAACCCAAGGTTTCACCCTGATCGAATTGCTTGTGGTCATCGCAGTGATCGCTGTGTTGGCCGCCATCCTTCTCCCCAGTTACGGCGGCGCCGCCAAGACCACCAATCGGCGCGCCGCCCAGCTGCATGCCCAGACCGTCAAGCTCTCCCTGGACACGGCCATCGCCGCCAACCCCAATCTCTCCACCAGCGTCCTCGGCACGGTGAACTGCACCAATGCCCAGGACATCGGTCCGACAGGCGTCGTCGCCCCCAATGGCGGGAACGGCTGGCAGAACGCCCCGGCCGGCACCACCTGCTCGGCGACGCCGCTCACCGCCCGCACGTACCGCGTGTCCGTCACGATCAGCGAGCTGAATCAAACGGTGGTGGCCCCGTGAAGCCTACCTCTGGCTTCACCCTGATCGAGATTCTCATTACGATCACGATCCTCTGCGGCCTGATTGCCGCGACCACGGCCCTTCTGCCCCGCATGGACCGGGCTCCGGACGTCAGCAGCCTTCCCGGCCGGGTGGGCAGCACCCTGGAGGGCGCGCACAGCCAGGCTGTCGAGGAGGGCACGTCCATCACCCTGCAAGGCAGCGGCGACACGCTCCAGCTCACCAGCGCGGGCGAGATCACCACCGACCGCTTCGTGCAGGCCACCCTCACCGGCGGCCTCTCCATCGCTCCAGACGGCGCGACGACCGGAGCACTGACCTTGACCGCGCCCGGCCTGACCTGTACGCGGCTCACCCTCGGGCCTGGCGGCCTCGCCCAACAGGGAGCGTGCTGACCATGCGGAGTTCTACACAGGGGTTCTCCATCATCGAGGTCCTGGTCGCTGCGGTCATCATTCTCGTCACCATCAGCGCGTTCGCCGTCTTCAACACGCAGACCGCCCGCAGTGTCAGCACCGCGCAGCTCGCGACCTACACGGCCGATGCCCTGACGGCCGCCAGCCTGGCGATCACGCAGGGCAATGCCACCTACCTCCATTCCCGTGAACTGACGGCGGCCGACCTTCAGGACCTGACCTCGAACGGAACACGCCGCACGGCCCTGCGCCCGGCCCTGAGCGGGACCATCACCGCCCAGGGCAGTGACCCTCCCCAGTACCTCGTGACCATCTGTGGCCCGGACTTCGCCTTGTCCAACATCGTGACCGCCCCAGGAGGCAACCCGTAATGCCCTATTCACACCAGCACGGGCGACCGTACCCCCCCTCACGGCCTCCCCGTGGGCCCCCGTGCGCGCCGCCCTCTCCCGCCGTCCTCACCCCTCAGCTGGAGGTCTCTGTGCCCCGTCGTATTCAAGGCTTCACTCTGATCGAAATGCTCGTGGCTCTCGCCCTTCTGGGCGTCGTCCTCTATTACGCCATCGACCTCATGGTGGGTGCCACCGCCCAAAGCACCGAGCGGAACCTCGACACCCAGGCCCTCACCCGCGTGAACAAGATCGTGAGTGCCATCGACGCCAACTTCCGTCTGGACCTCGGTGCCGGTTCCTTCGTCGGCTTCTCGACGGCCACCGCCTCCCAACTCAACGCGGCGTTCGCCCTCGATGGGGGCACCGTCATCCCTCCCATGCTCTCCGAGAACCGCAACATCCACGAGCTGAAAACGGTCCGCATTCCCGGCTTCCAGGCCGTGATCGGCCAAGACTACCTCGTCCTGGGGACCAAAGGCATCGCCAAGCTCATTACCGCGACCTCCGCCAACGGCGACCTCATTACCTTCAACTGCCCGCTCGGCATTCGCAGTGACGGCCTGATGCAGATCTTCAAGGCGCGTGGCCTGGAACTCAAACTCGCCGACGGTCAGCTGTACCGCACCGTCAGTGGCCGCCGGGAAAGCCTCGCGCCGGCGCAAGGCATCGCGTTCAAGTACATGTATCAGGCCGACGACGGCAAGCTCACGGCCTCCGCGACCGGCACGCCCAGCGTGACCGCCGCCGGTCGCCTCGTGGCGATGTATCCCAGCGCGATCAGTGGCGACAACCGGGCAGACCGGACCACCGCCATCCCCACGACGTCGAACAGCGTCACGCATCTGATGACCTGCGATGAACTGGCCGTCACGACCCCGGACGAAGCGCGCATCAACGTCAGCATCCTGGGCCTGCCCAGCGGAGCGACACCCGATGTGATGATCTACGGCCCGGACCGGGACGTGAATGCGACGCGTGTTTCCCGCACGCAGACGTATATGGGCGTGGACGCAGGCGAGTACCGCCTGGAAGCCCGCGACGTGACCTACCAGGGTCGGAAGTACAAGAGCAGCGTCGGCGGCAGCCCCCAGCGCCTGTGGAACACCTGGGGCAGTATCAACATGGCCGCCCGCTACGCCCTCACCCAGGGCACCCTCCGCATCCAACCCACCGGCCTCCCCAGCGGTGGGACAGCCAGTGTGGCGATCAGCGGCCCTAACGGCTACACGAACACGGTCAATGTAGGGGCTGGAGCCAGCGTAGATACCCTCCTCGAAGCCGGTACGTATACAGTCACTCCGGCAAACGTCGACGTCGGCGACTACACCTACGGGGCTAACACCTACACCGCGACAGTCGTCGACAGCCAGGTCACTACGGTCCCCCTGAATTACGCACCGATCACGGGCATGCTTACCATCAACGTGAGTGGCCTGCCTATTGGCGCGAGCACACCGGGCAATATCACTGGACCGCAGCCCCGCACCCTCTCGCTGGTTAACGGCAGTATCAAAGTCCCTCGTATGCCGCCAGGAAACTACACGCTAACTCCAGAATTTTTTAAAAATAATACTGGTGAATATCATTCGGAACCAAAGAAATTTAATATTATTGCTGGTCAGCCAAAGACCATAGAATTGATCTTTGTGGGCGATAACAATCCCACGCCACCCACAAAGCCCGGAAATACTCCTGGCAACTTTACTCTTTATGTATCAGATCCCCAGAGTCTTGTAGCCACAATTGGCCCGCTAATCATAATGGAATATCGTAATGGAAATTTCTATACTAGCTACAGCGTAAGTCAGCCAAATTCCTACTTAGTTCTCAAGTCATCTAGTCTATATAAAATTCAAACTACGGGGAGGGACGCTCAGGAGGTATGTGAATATCCTATAGGAAACCCTGAAGATCTACACTGCTTTACTCCTAACACTGCTGTTACTGTAACATCAGAACTGTCTGGAGATGTATCTTCCTATGATTATAATGGGTTTTTTACAGGTAAAGATATGGGTTTGGTGACTTCTGCTCTGACGCGAACGGGTGGAGGTAGAGGAAGTCAAGGTAATTGTGTATTGCCAGAATATTGGGATAATGTAACAAACACTTGTAGGCGACCAACCAGCTTTCCTTAAAATATATCTTCTTAAATAAATAAGTGGGCGAGAATGTTCTCGCCCACTTATTTATGCTTATCTATTTATTTCCAACTATTAATACCCATGCGTTCTGGACTCTGTTATCCTGATCAGAAGTATTTTCTCTATATGATCTACCGGCCCCAAAATCATATATGTCAGGGTCCATAATAGCAGCACAATGCCCACTACTATGCATCCATGATCTAACCGCCTCTAATACAGTTTGCCTGGCTGGAGATGTTAACTCGCCTCCATAACTAGTTACGTTTTCTCCTATATAGTATTTATTAAGTCCAGCTAGTTCCTTGTATGTTCTTACAACTCTTTCGTTAACTGTTCTGCCATAGAAAAAAGTAGAATTAGTCTGGTTTTCATAATGTGCTTCATTCGCAATATTAGTAATGTAATCTGCATGCTTACGAGCGGCAAAAGAGTACAGACCGTTGTATGTTAAAGCTTTAAGGGGGACGTATTTCCCCGCAACACAACTATCTGAGATTGCGTCAGTGCCACCAACTGTACCCTTTGTACGCACCTCGTTAATTAGATTCATCAACTGCACTTCGTCTGCTGAAGGGGAAATGTAGATCGTTCCTTCTTTTGTGCCATCCCCACTCCCTACCGCAGCACCCGCGCCGGGGATGTACAACGGCTTGTCCGGCGTGGTGGGGTTTGTTGGCGGATTGGGGTTTGAGGGTGGCGGGGTTTCGATGGGCGGGTTGGGTTGCTCCGTTGGAGGGGTCACGGTGCCGCCGCCATTGCAACTGGCGAGCAGCAGGGCACCGACGGTCAGAACGATCAAGTTACGCATGTTTGGTTCCTTTTCGGCCTGTTGAGCCCGCGTGAGGGTTATCGGCCTGCGTGCGTTGGAGGCGAAAGGGGCGGCCCCGGCTGATTCTCCGATCCCGGCTGCGTGGAGCCTATCGGAGGGCGGGGCCTGATCTCAGTGATGCATCACCGCGAATGCTTGTCAAGCAGAGATTTATCGAGCGTTTCCTGGAAAGGTCTAACTCTGCTTTTTAGGCTGCACGACCAACTCCAACCCCAGGGCATCCAAAATTTTGGGCCAATGGCTTCGCTGGTTTAGAGCTGGTGTACGCAGGGTTCGACTTAACGACTGCTGGGGAATCCCAATCTGCTCCGCCAATTCAGTTTGCGTCATCTCCCGCTTCGCTAGTTCGATCTTCACGATAGTCTTGAGGTTCATACTCTCAGTTTCCGATAATCGTTGATAAAGTCAACAGCAGTGTTTATTTTTAGGCTTTCAGCGTGCTATATTTTTGGAGAGAAGAGGCGGGGCACCGACCAAAGTTTCCCGCCTCCCTGATTCCCCCTCAGATAAAAGGAAACCATCGTGGAAGATATCAGCTTGTCCCGCCCCTGTGGGCGACGGCACCAGGCGCTCATCAGCGCGCTCGATCACATCATCTATCCTCACAGCATCCTTGAGGTCCTCTACTCCTATGGCGAGGCCGCCATGCTGTACCCGGACTTCCAGCGCTTCGAGGCCGAGGTCCATGCCGCCCTCCTGCGTTTCGCGGAGACCGCCAGGTCGGACGACCTGATCAAGCTTGCCGTGACGCACCCGCCCCTCTGCCGGGCAATCATGTTCCATATCGCACGCTGGCAACCTACCTTCCAGGTACTCGTGCTTGAGGATGTGTGGCGGGTGCCCGCGAACTGATCTCTTCGCGATGAGGTGTGGCCCGCTCGCGCGGGCCAGCGCAGTTTCAGTCCCCTATCGCCCGGGAAGTACGTTGCGGCTGTTCAGGGTGTCCGCAAGGCTGCGGGCGGCGTCCTGTTTCAGTCCCCTATCGCCCGGGGAGTACGTTGCGGCGCCCCGGAAGCAGTTCGGGAGACCCGCTTCGAAGTGTTTCAGTCCCCTATCGCCCGGGGAGTACGTTGCGGCCGGCCTGCTGCGGCCCGCTCACGCGCCCGCCTCGGCAGTTTCAGTCCCCTATCGCCCGGGGAGTACGTTGCGGCGGCACTGTGGATTGAGGACCAGAGTGAGCGTGCCGAGTTTCAGTCCCCTATCGCCCGGGGAGTACGTTGCGGCAGCTCGTCACCCGTGGCGGCGACCACGAACACGCTGGGTTTCAGTCCCCTATCGCCCGGGGAGCACGTTGCGGCGTCGAGTCCTTCCGGTAGCCGCGCACGATGCTCAGGTTTCAGTCCCCTATCGCCCGGGGAGTACGTTGCGGCCGAACAGGTCCACGTCTACGCCTTCGCGGAACGCCTGGTTTCAGTCCCCTATCGCCCGGGGAGTACGTTGCGGCTGGACGACTTCATTGACCGGTACTGTGACATTCAGTTTCAGTCCCCTATCGCCCGGGGAGTACGTTGCGGCGCTCCGGCGGTGGCCGAGTGAGCGCCGATGCGGCCGGTTTCAGTCCCCTATCGCCCGGGGAGTACGTTGCGGCAACCCGTCCCCGCACGGCCGGTGCGCCAGGTACTCGTTTCAGTCCCCTATCGCCCGGGGAGTACGTTGCGGCTGGGACAGAACTACTTCCAGCCGAGCAACACCTACTGTTTCAGTCCCCTATCGCCCGGGGAGTACGTTGCGGCATGCGCTGACGTGTGATCCGGAGAATCATCATCCGGTTTCAGTCCCCTATCGCCCGGGGAGTACGTTGCGGCCAGAACGTCGAACACCTGTACCCGACTATCGACAAGTTTCAGTCCCCTATCGCCCGGGGAGTACGTTGCGGCCGCGTATTCCACGCTGTTTTGGATTTGCCAAACATGTTGTCATGAAACACGTGGCACCCTGACCACGGCAATCAACATAGCGCGCCGGGCCACTTCGCAAACCGTCAGTAACCTTATTCCTCTCTTCCATTTGCGAACCGCCTGCCACGCCTCTCTTCATAAATTGCGCCCCAGCCCCTTGTGTCAAAACTCAGACGATCTTGCAGGGCGTGTCCTCCACGTCTCGCAAATGACCACAACTTCTGAACACCGTGATCTGTTGCGATGTCATAGGGTATCCCCACAGAAATTTCGCAACTCGCACTCCAGGCACTTGACCGTTTGAGCTGTAGGTGATGGACACTGCTCAGCGAGGATAAAGCCGCGTACCACCTGAATAGCCGCCCGAGTCCGATTCCTCAGGCGTGTATCGAAAAGGACCATGTGAGTCTGGCGGGTGCGACTGCTGTGCCAGTATCCATGCGGACACAGGAGACCCAATTCAGCCTCCACAAGCAGGGCATAGGCGCATAGTTGCAGCTTGTGCCCAGGGTCCGGTAAGCGCGAGGTATGCTTGAACTCCACTGGGAAGGCCCGCGCCCCGTCCACAATGAGCAAATCCAGCTCCCCAGTCACGCCTAGAGCGTGATTCGTCAGCCGGACCTCGTAGCGACGCTCCCCCTCAGTCAGCTCGTAGCGGGAAAGGGTTCGCCGCCGTTCGCGGACCAGTTCGGTCTGGTGTTTCTCGCGCCCATGGGTCATCAGAATCGTCTCGCGCCGACGGACGGGTGTGCAGCGCTCGAAGAAGACCACCCGGGGGCAGTAATGGTGTTGCCGCAGTTCGGTCGGCGTGATGAGGAGCGGCTCAACCATTTTTGGCCTCCCCAACGATAAGAGTGGCATCGTCCAGTTGCCATTGTTCGAGTTGAAGAATGGCGATCAGGCCAGGACTGGCCCCCATCGCTTTTTCCAGTCGGATTTCCAGTTCGCGCCGGGCCGCCCCCGTCAACCGTCCGTGGTAGGCGCTGTATTGCCAGCGGCCGAGGCCATAATCTTTGCAAGCGGTCATTACCTTCGTGCGGCATTTGTCATCACCGACGTCATACAGCACCAGGATGGGATGCCCAGCCTTGCGGGGGTCTTGCAGCAGTCTCGGCATGGCTCACCAACTGGCGATATACACGGGATAGTCGCCCTCTCCGCGTAGAAAAGTGGCAAGGCGACGGGCTTGCATCACCATAATGTTCTGGAGTCGGAAGCGCTTGCCGCCCACCACGTCGCGGGCGTCTAAGCGATCGTTGACAGCTGTAGCGATTCGCTTCCGCGTCTCCGGCGTCAGCTTGCCATTGTCATCCGTCTCGGGCCGCCAGCCGCGCCCCAGCAGAGCCAGGACGGGCCGGTCAACACAGGCAGCGCGAAAGCCTTCCACAAAGTCCAGCACCAGACTGGGTTTGCCAGGCCGGTCCGTATGCAGAAAGCCAGCGAAGGGTTCGAGGCCCGCTGTCGCCAGCACGCCCGCCACCCGCGCGTAGAGGATCCCGTAACCATAATTCAGCGTCATGTTGACGGGATCAGTTGCTCCACGTCCGAGTCGTCCCGGAAAGGCGAGGTCAGCGGGCAGCATCGTCGCCACTGCGCCCCAGTACACCACGCCACCCCGGCCCTCAACGCCCAGTAGCACGTCACGCAGATCGTCGATGCACTCGCCTTGAAGCATATCCAGTTCAGCTTCTAATGTCGTCAATCCGGGGAGGGCCCGCTGTATGGCCTCGTATGCAGCAGGATCAGCCTCCTTGCGGTACTTTCCAAAGTATTTCAGTAGGCTGGACTGGTTCCTTAGACGGGCACGGATAGCGTGCCGAGCGACTTCCACGCCGGCTGGCGTAAGGTACGCCGCCATCTGCGCACGCCTAGTACTGACCGTACCTACCAGGTATGGACTGCTGAACTTGGCGTAGGGTGCACCCAGGCCGTCTACTAGGTCGATCTGCACCCCAAACTTCGCGCAGGCGCGGATGGCCTCGGCACTGAGGGTACAGGCGGTAGTCGTGACGGTGACGGTTTCGAGGTCACGTAGGGCTACCTCTTGGGTCTCCTGCCCCGGGTGACGCAGTTGCAGCCGTTCGCTTCGCAAGGCCAGGAAGGTCCCGCGTTCCGAGATGGTAAGGTTCATGCGTGGATGGTGCCACGGGGCAGTATCACTGAATGACGTTACGAAAATTAAGGTCGGTCTGTGCTCCAAGACTGAATGACGTTGCCCTTCGCAATCTGCAGTTTGGGAACGTATTTAGAGTTCTTCCTCCCCTGACTCCCATCTCTTTTGGATTACATCAACAGATTCGGGTGAGCGGTATCGGTCGCCCAGCAGGTAGCAGGGCACATCACTGGGCGACGTAAAGGAAATGCTCAACCTGTTCGCTCGTACACTGTAGACCGCTTGCTGGAACGCACCAGACGGTAAGGTATGAGCGCTGAAACTATCATACGGTCGGGCTTGTCGGTTGTGAACGTGCTCAGTCGGTCCCAGGTCATCTTGGGGCCATAGTCGTCCAAATAGTGCATGATCACTCCGCTGAGGTGCGTCCGCACATCGCCCGTGTGGGTCACGAAGGAGATATCCAGTTCGGGAAGTTCGCCACTGCCCTGCCACTGAATGAAGCCGCCGCGCTTGCCCAGCATGTTCAGCCGCAACAGTAGGCTGGTAAGGGTCTGCCTTTCTGTCTCCCCCAAACAAGAGATGTCCAAGGCCAGCCGCAACTCGCCGCGAAACTGAACATACTCGCGGAAGGCCACCGTGGGCTTGAACGGGTTGCCCGGCTCTGCGTTCTTGGGGGGGCGCTGCACCTTGATGAACGCGTTGGTTACGCAGGCCCACCGGGGCGGACTGCTCCGCACAGGCAGGACACGCAGCCAGCCGAACACTTCCTGTGCGAACTTCACGCCCTGCCAGTTCACGGCCACGTCGATCAGCGCCGTCTTGATCGCGTATGGACTGGGTACTAGTAGGGATTTCCCGGCGGCGCTCGTCGCCTGTGAGTCCTTGAGGCTGAACAGCGCCGTCGGCTCGTAGGTTGCCACCAACCAGGTCATGACGGCAGGGTCTGGCCCATAGTCTCGGCGAAGGCCCCAAGGGAGTCGAAGGGATGGACGCCAATGGGCTGGCCGCTCATCTTTTCCAGCGCGCCCGCAATACGTCCGACCTGCTCCTCGAAGTCTGGATTCAGGGCACTCACCGTTGGCGCGGGAACACTGTGACTGCTGGTGGTGACGACACCTCGGAAGTCGGTCAGGTGCGGGCTCTGGGTGTTCCGCATCGCCCCACCGGGATGCAGGAAGGTCTGCGCCAATGCACGTAGCACAGCAGTCAGGCGTTTTTGCCGCTCGGCCTCGTCGATGGCGTACTCGCGGGTGATGTCATTCAGCCCGATGCGGTGCGCCTCCACGTGGGCTACCAGCGCGTACTGACCGCTGGAGGCAGGGCGGTGGAAGATGGCCTGGCCCCGGTTGCTGCCGTCGTCTGCGCCTGTCTTGCCGCGCCCCTGGGGGTCGTACTTGACGTGAAAGTAACTTCCCGTTTTGACCCTCTCCGGCACGCCCGGTACCCAGGAGAACTCCACCACGCTCTTGCGGCCCAGACTGCGGTTCCCTTGCGTAATGAGGATGCCCGCCACGTCGTCCAGTGCGCAGGAGTTGGGCAGCAGGTCAAGAACCTCAGCGTTGCCCTTCCCCTTTATGGCTTCCTCGAAAGAGGAATCAGCGTTCAGCCGGTTCGCGTTCAGGGTCTGGCATCCCGCACATAGGATTAGCCCCAATTCCTGCGCGATAGCATAGAAATGTTCGGCGAAGATATGCTTGAACATGTCACCCGAGACGGCGTTGACAGGGTGCAGTTCACCGTTCGCCATCACCACGTCCACCATGCGGGTCTGAATGTGATTGCCTTCGCCACCCTCGTTGTTCAGCGAATGCAGGTTGAGGGTGGCGAGACCAGAGATGGACAGGGTCCGCAGGGTCATTCTTGTTCCTCCAGGGCAGTGGGATTCTCTTCAGGGGTCTCCACAAACTCCTGAACATCTTCGCGCGGTTCCTTAGCATAGCCATAGGCGATGAGCAGCATCGCCACCATCTGCGGGTCGTGCTCATCCAACAGCTTGCCGACTTGCAGCAGGTCTTCGGTGGTCACGGCTACTCGCCCACGCTTACCCCGGTCAGCCGCCCGCAGATTTTCCGTCATGTACTCGGTCACGAAGTCCGAGAGGGCGGTCATGAACCGAGCCTTGGTCACGGCGCTGCGCTTGAGTTCCTGGGCCAGCCCATAATGCACGTCATACGTACGGTCATTGCCGAGCTTGCGAGCGTATAGGGCCGTGCGGGTCGCCCGTCGGATAGCCCCAGCCACGCTCTGAAAGCCGGGGTCCGAAATGATGCTTGTAACGTTGTTCTTTCCCATATGGTTCAACACCCTCCCTATGTGTTCGGTCGTCATCCAGCGGGTGAACTTGCCCCGGTCCGCTCGCCCAAGCATGTGCGGCCCGTAATCCGACAGGAAATCCAGAAAGGCGTGGGTATCCTGGCCACTCAGAAATTCTCGGTACTTTTCCAGCAGAGTGCGTTCCTCTGAATGGCTCTCGTCTAGCCCACGGATGACGAGACGGTGTTCGGCCAGCACCTCCATCCATGCCCGGCGCTGCTCATCGGCCTGGTCGCCGTCCAGCTGCACCCAAGCAGGCAGGGCGATGAAGGAGATGTTGGTCACGCCCTTCGCACTACCGAGGTTCTGGAAGTAGGCAGTCTGAAAACCGGAGAGCAGGTCCCGGGGCCGCCCACGCTTGAACGTCTTGTGCTCGTCATGCCTGAGCAGCGTTTCGGTCAGCGTGAGGGCGGCAAGAATGTCCACTTGAATGGCTCCGCCCCCCACGAAGTTCTGCCGGAACTCAATCATGATGCGCTGAAGGGTCTCGACCTCAATATTGGTAGGCTGCGCCACCAGCACTTTGAGATCTTTGCTGCCCTTCGGCGTAACGGCCACCGCACCGATGAACCACCCGGTATATTTGAGAGCCTCCAAGACCAGCGGTGCTTTCTCCTGCCCCATGCCGATGCTGTTGGCCTTGGGCGAGTTCATGCCCTTGCCCGTCATAGGGTTGAAGATTTGTACCACCGAAACTTCGTTGACCCTGTTGCCCTTCAGATACTTTTTCAGACCCCGCTCAGCTCGTTCTGACAGCGAGGTTTCCTGGCTGTCAGGGTGGTCGGCAAGCGCCTCCAGGGCGACCTGAACGTGCCCCGCGAAGCGTTCGGAGGCTAATTCTCGGTAGGCGGTCGCGTAGCCGCTGGTGTTTACGGGCTTGAGCATGTCCACCAGGCTGGAGTACAGCGAGTAGTCGGAACGTGGAATGAGGTCTTCAGGGATGTCCTCGGGTCTCACCCCTCTGTGCATCTCGCGCCACTTGAAAAATTGCTGACGTCGCTCTTTTTCCCGTTCGTACACGTAGTCTGTAGGGCCGTTCATGTCCTTATCCGTCTTGATGTAGTCATACAGTCGGAGCCGGACCTCAGCTGAGGGCATGACCGGTTGGGTCGTGGTGAGCGTAAGAACGTCACGCGCGGTGTCCAATCGCACCGTCACTTTCTCCGAGGGGCCGAGCGCGGCGAGCAACCGTCCTAGCCCCAGCGCCATCAGGGTATCGGCGTAGGTCCCTTGTGAGCGGGGAACAGTAAAGGTATTCAAGTAACGGCCTCCTTCCGGCGGACATCTTCGAACGAGCGGGTATCGCCCAGGCGTAAGGCGCGCGAGGCGAGCGTGTAGACCATCCAGGCCAGAGCGTCGTCTGGGGCAGGCATGTCCGGATCCGTAACCGCCTCCACGCCCCACCGCTGCAAGTCGTTCAGGCGTTCGGCGTCCAGCGGCACGCCTGTCAGTCGCTCGAAGACCCTATTGGCCTCCGCCGCTGCGCCCGCGTCCAGCTGCCATGGGGCTACCTCACCCATGTGGTTGGCCCCATGGTGGCGGCAAACGGCTCCCAGAATACCCTGCAACATACTCAGGCCCTGGTCTTCCCCCAGACGGTCCATCAGGAAATCCCCGAAGCTTTCTGAGAGGACTGCTGCCGACTCACCTGCGTGTGGTGGCCTGTGCCCCTGCGCTTTTTCGAAAGTCTTGCTCGACATCTGGTCGTGTTTTGGGTGGTAATCCGTGTGGGCACAGTATTCACCCTTGCCCTGAGGTGTGGCTCCGTGTTGTGCCGCTTCCTCCACGCCGTTCCAGAGAAGCTGTCCAGTATATTTCCTCACTTGCTCGGCCTGCCAGCGTCGCGTCCACCTCTGCCAGCCCTCCGACAGTTTGCCGATGTCGTGGGCGGCAATCGCAGCTCTCAGGGCCAGTTCGGTGGTTCCAGTGGGCAAAGCGAACTTTGCGTCCACCTTCGGGCACAACCTCCACACGTCGGCAGCGTACTTGTAGGACGCTGCCAGTACACGCTCAATGTGCAGTTCGTAGCTTTCGTAGGTATACCAGTAGTCGAGACGCTCGCCCGAACTGCGGGGAGAATGGATGGGCGGAAAGTCCTGTACACCCAGGGCCCGCCCTTCGGGAGCTTCCCAGCGGAAACCTTCCTGCGCAGTGTAAAAGACGAACTTCGGATTGACCTGCACCAATGTTTCCAGCTTCAGTTCAGCCGCGTCCGTCACTGTCTTCCATTCCAGCCTTGTAGGCTCTCGGCTCTCTCCACCACTCCTCGATTCCTCGGGCTCTACCTCATGGGGAACCTTGACCAGCCAGTTGTCTTCCAGATCGTATTCCTGCTTCAGATTGCGGCGATTATCCTCCAAAAGGGCGAAATTGACCCATGGGACGCCGATTCGTTCGTGGCGATTCACTTCTTCCCAGGTGGACAGGTCCATTTCCGACGGCACCAGCAGCAGGGTCACGTTCTGAATGTCTCGGATGAGTGCAGGCCGCATGGACCTGTCGCCCTCAAATGCCGACTTCATCTTGTCTCTATGGGTAGTCTTGCGGACCGCTAGATACTCGGCCCAGTTCCTCTCATCACCTGCCGTATGCACTGCGTCTATCAGCTGTTCCTCGGCTTGGGGCTGAACAGGCGAGGGCAGGGCAGTCAGCGCGTCCCAGGTAGCCCGAATCACGTTGTCCTGCCCTTTGTAGGGCAGCGTGTCCCACTCGCCTTTCTGATCGAGGGGTAGGGTATAGACACTGACTACGCCGTTTTCTCCTTTATATCGTGCATTTCGTCCAGCCCGCTGCAACAGAGCATTACCGGGGCAGATTTCGGTATGCATGTTCTCTGAACTGATGTTGAGGCCGACTTCAATTGCCTGCGAAGCCACCAGAATGACGTTTTCAGGTGAGCCCTCGCCCAACAACGTTTTCAGACGCTGCTCGTGAGTGTTGCGGTGCGTCGGAAAGAAGCGCGAATGCAGCAGGGCCAGCGTCACGTCCCGCAGCTTTGGATGCCCTTCATCCTGAAGCCGCTGCAAATCGGCATGTAGTGTCTGTACACGGTCTACGGTATTGGCGATGGCGATACTCCGCCGCTCGTGCGCTCCAGCTACAGCCTGCGCGGTCAGCATGGTGTCTACCCGGCGAAACCGGCGGGTCTTTTGCTGACTGGTCATCACGTCCAATTCCGTCTGACTCGGTGTGATGAAATCGGCCCCTACCGCCTCCGCCAGCTTCTGGGTCAGTTCTCCAGACATGGTGGCCGTCATGAACAGAAACGGCGTGACACCCGAGAGTGCCCGTGCCATTTCCAGCGTGGTTCGGAATGCCCGCTGCGGATCGAAGAGGTGAAACTCGTCCAGCACGACGTAACTCGCCACGACGCCGCCTGCACCGATGTTGCGCCCCCGGTGACTCTGCGAGTAAGGCACATGCAGGTAGTTGCTCAACAACTGGTCCACGGTGGTCACGATGATGTCGGCTTCCAGCAGTGGGTCGGTAGGATCTTCGCCAGTGTGCAGCTTGACCGTCAATCCGAGCCCGTCCCCTACCTCCTGCGCCCGCCCATGCAGGTCTTTCGCCAGCGTTCGCATGGGCGAGGCGATGATGCAACGAAGGGGGAAGTCTATTTGCTTGTGCTCCCACGCCAGCAGGTAAGGACCGAGCGCCGCCTCGGTCTTCCCGGCACCTGTGGGAGCCCGTAAGACGATGTTTTTACCGCTCAAGAGAGCTTCCGCAACACGGATTTGGTAGGCGTAGGGCGAATTGCCAAACAGAGCCTGCAGGGCAGAGGGGATATCCATGCGTTTACCTTGGCAGGAGGCGGCGTCATTGAATGACGGACTGATGGGCGGGAAAGCTTCTCCTTCACCCTACTGGACTATTCGACGCTAAGCGCCCACATTTCTGCAGAAAGAACCGGGCAGCGCCCCGAACCCTCCCTCCTATGACGTGCCTTCATCCCGTGATCCGCAACCGCGTCACCCAGTAACGCTCCCCACCTCTACACTTTTCCCATGCTCCCGTTAGACCTTCCCTTTACCGCCTTGCGCGTGACGTTGCGGGCGCTGGAGCCGGTGCAACTTCCGCCCTTCCCGGGCTCCAAGCTCGAAGGCGCGTTCGGGCGGGCGCTGTACCGCCTAGCCTGTACGCAGCCACATCGGGAGATGTGTCAGGGTTGCCCTCTCCAGAGCATCTGCCCCTACGGCCTGAGTTACGCGCCGCAACTGCCAGAGGGCCTGGAAGTTTCCTCACTGGGCACCCCACCGCGTCCCGTTCTCTTCCGGGTGGCGTATGGGAAGGAGCGGCACCTGGCACCCGGTGAGATTCTCACCTTCGGGCTGGTGGTAGTGGGGCGAGCCGCCGCGCAACTCCCGTATTTGCTGGCGGCGCTGCGGGAGGTGGGGAGAGACGGACTGGGACGCACACGGGGCCGTCTGGAGCTGGAAGAGGTGAATAGCTTCCACCCCTATACAGATGAGGAAGTGACGCTACTGCGCGGCACACAACTGGGGGTTCACCTCACCCCCCTCCTGCTCCAGGTCGGGGAACTGCCGCCTATGACCGGCGAGCGGTTGCGTCTACACCTGCGCTCGCCGCTCCACATCAAGGTCGGGGGACAGATGGCCGAGGATCTGCACTTTCCCGTGTTAGTGCGGGCCTTGCAACGGCGGCTGAGCAATTTGGAGCAGGTTCACGGTGGCGGGGCCAGCCTGAGGGCTGACTTTACACATTTGCCCCGACTGGCACGTGAAGTGGAGACTGTAGGGCAGCGCTTGCGCCTTGTCTCGCAGCTTCGTAAGGGGAGTCGACCACGCCAGACTGCGACTATGGAAGGTTGGGTAGGCATGATGGAATATCAGGGCGACTTCACCCCCTTTGCATCTCTGCTGCGCGGTGGTGAGCAACTGGGCGTGGGCAAATGGGCGCACTTCGGGGCGGGATTGTATGACTTGGAGGTCGCAGGATGACAGTGACCCGCAAACGTGAGCCGGGCCCCCGCCTACTGCGGTTGATCGCCCTGCTCAGCGAGGCAGGCCCCCTAACCACCGCCCAGCTTGCTGAGCGGTTGGACTGCCAGCGCCAGGAGGTACAACGAGACCGTCGCCTACTTATTCAGGAAGGCCGAGAAGTCCTACACACCGAGGAGCGTTCACCGCGCTACTTTCTGGCGCACCCCTGGGTGTCGGCTGACGTGAGCCAAGATCCGGTGCGGGCAGTGATCCATCACGCGCTGCTGCGCCTGCTGCACCATCATGCGCCCACGCCCAGCCGCCTCTATCACGAGGTGCTGCTGGAATTGACCGGCCAACTGCCTGCATCGCTGCGGAACGTGGCGCTCCGTTCGCTTGCGCCTCCCGGAGGGGATACCCCGCGCCTCCTCGAAACGCTGGCGGCGGCATGGTGTTGGGGTCAGCCTGTACGTTTTACCTACCGCAAACCCGGTGCAGGGCTTAAGGTCAGCGAGGCCGACATAGTGTTTATGGAGATCAACCGTAACAACCTCGACTGGTATGTATTCGCTCGGCGGCGAGGCGAGGTCAAGGTCAAGACGTTTCACCTTTCGCGTTTCGTGGACGCGGTGCGGCTGGAGAACGAGGCCAGTCCTGAGATTCCCTTCGATCCCCGCGCAGAACTGGACGGGGCCTGGGGCATTATTGGCGGGAAGCAGCATTGTGAGGTGACGCTTCGCTTCGCTCCAGATGCAGTGCTCTACGTCGCCCACCGCCCCTGGCCTGGACAGCTGGGGGGGGAGATGGATGGAGAAAGCTATCTTCTCCGGTTGAGAGCCCCGCTGAATCATGAGCACCTGCCGGTGGAAGTCCTGGCTTGGATTCGTGGCTGGGGACCTAGGGTGGAAATCCTGTCCCCTGCCTGGGTCCGTAACCTCTGGTTGGAGGACGCACGGGAAGTACTGCGGCGGTACGCCTTGGAAGTTGCGCCTACAGGGGGTAGATAGGAAAGAATCCTTCTCAAGATCTGTTGCGCAGTTGAAGTAACTGGAGCGGAGTGATGGCATATTTCAGGTCCAGCGCCTCATGCAGCGCCCTCGGTCCTTCGAATCGCTCTGCGGCCTGACCCCCACGGAGTTCACCCACGTGGCGTAGCGTCTCGAGCCTCTCTAGGTCAGAGCTCAACGTCTCACCCTCTTGCGGGTGGGGCGGAAACGTCAGATCGGAGCTGGCCGTCAATTTAAGCTCAATGTTCCCCATCGCCTCTTCCTGACTTTGCTGTACCTGCGGCATTACCTCCCCATGCATCTGTTGGGTGTGCTGTTCGAGATGGACGCCGCCAACGTCTGCCGCGACATTCATGCGCTGCTCCCTCTCTTGGAGCAGGCACTGCCTGCTCCGCTCCGGGCCCGGACCCTGGACAGCCGCAAGGTCATCCCTGACGACGCGGTCCCGCGTCGTCGCCTGCGCACCCTTGAAGACGTGCTGGACGCCTTCCCGGAGATCGCTGACCTCATCATCGACGGTACCGAACAACCCCGAGGGCCGCCCAAGAAGCACAAAGGCAGTCGGCCTAGCAAGAAGGCCGTGGGCCGCCCCAAGGACCAGAAGAAGTTCTTCAGCGTCAAGAAGGGCACGCACACGCTGAAAACCCAGGTCGCCGTCACGCCGGAGGGGCTTGTCGTCCATCTCAGTGCGCCCGCGGGCGCACCCACGATATGAAGATCCAGGGGCAATCGAGACTCCTGCCGCACCTGCCTCGGGGGACCCGGCTCTGGGGCGACCGAGGGTGTACAGGCCTGGACAAACTCTGTCCCCAACACGAAGTGATCGTCCTCCGGATGCGCCCCAAGGGTAGCCGGCTCAGTCCGGACGACCGCGAACTGAACCATCAGATCTACAAAGTACGGATCACTGTGGAGAACGTCGTATGCAAGATCAAAAAAGTCCGTGTCTGTTAGGAGTTTTACTGCAATGATCCCCGGCACCATGGACAGTTCTGGGGCTGTGTGGCTGGCCTAGTGAATCGAACTCCACAGTTCGCCTAACCTGCTAGAACGCGGATGGGGAGCGGCCCAGCCGCTCCCCATTGCTTTGCCTGACAACTGCGCAATCGGTCTTCAAGCATCACTTCTGAGTCCTGTTAAGCGGTTGTTGCGGGCGCGTTCGCCGAGGCCGCACCAGCGGCGGGACGCTCGCGCCACTGCCACCACGTGTAGTGATACTCACCCTGCTCGACCTCATACGTCCGGCCACACATCAGGCACCGGCACTCATAGATCATATTCCAGTCGGGCGCTGAGGTAGAAAGAATCTCCGCCGCTCCCACAGCGGCCTCCTCAATCGGGTCGTAGAACAACCACGCTGGATAGACCTCGCAGGTGCAGCGGCCATCCCGCGCCGCCTCCAGGACCCGCAGTGCGTGCTCCAGATGTTGCGTATTCGGGAACAGGGCACCCCCCAGATCCAGTCCCTGGGTCGCCTGTCGAATCACCGGCAGGTCAGGGACCAGAAGCAGTTGCTCGTGACGAGGTGCGCGAATCGCTGCGTGCGCAGCTTCCCACACCTGATGTGGATCTCGGGACATGAACTTCGCAAGGATGGTCGCTGTATCCAGGGAGGCGCGGGGCATCCCCTATTGTGCGGCGGAGTCAGAAGGTGTGCTCACCGCGGGTACAAATCACGGAAATAGGGCGATTTCAGGTTGGCAAACATCCGCAGGCTGCTGTACGGCAGTGTGACTGTCTCGGCACAGCCGGCAGCGACATGCGGCAGGTAGTTCGGTTGTACGGCCAGGCCCTGCCTGGTCAGATAGAGCGCATAGGGAAAACCATATTCAGTGTCCTTTCCGTCGTCGCCCGCCAGTTCGTCACGGCACTCGGTGGTATCGCCATCGGCCGGATACCGCGCCAGATACAGTGCCTGCAGTTTTGCCGCACTCAGACCGGGCCAGAGCGTGCCCGGTGCGCCGAGCAGCGTCACCTCCTTGCCCGTGCGTGCGTCGAGGGTCACTCCGGTGGTGTATGCGTCCGGGTGTGCACCGCCGCAGTACAGAGCGACGTCCTCGTGTACCGAGACCAGCCCCCGGCTTTGCCACGACAGCGTTCCGTTGCCCGCATAGTCGGTGCGGCCGTTGCGGTTGCCATAGTCCGACAGGCAGTCGAGCCCTTCAGTCACTAATGCGAGCTGGCGATCCTGCAGCGCCGCGTTCAGCGCCACCGACCCGCCCATCACGCGTGGGTAGCCGACACCGGTGTACGGTTCCTTCAGGCCGCCTGCCATCTTCGCCCACGCCCGGTTGACTTTCACGAAGGTATACGGGTCTTTGGTTCGCAGGGACAGCAGCCCCGGTGAGCTGGGCAGCGCCAGGGGCAGGGCCGCGACGTTCACGCGCCGCAGAGTGAGGGGCAAGGCTGGGCTACCCACAGGACGCCAGTTGCCCTTCAGTTGCGTACGGCTCTCAGCCGACAGTTGCAGGCAGGCGCGGGCGTGCAACTGGAAGTCGTCCTCGCGGATGACGGATTCGACCTCGGCGAGCGTCTGGGCGGCCGTACGATCAGCGGACCGCCCACGTTCCAGGCGCACGTCAATGCCATAGCGGTCGTAGCTGTAGCGGTCCTGCACCTCAGTGTCGGGGTTGACATGGCCGACCAGTTCGAGCGTCACTGGCTGCCCGCCCAGCGTGCCCCGGTAGACCCCTGCAGACAAGCCGGTCGGCAGGGTGGTGGCCTCGACGACGCCGCACTTGGTGTACATCGCCCGCCTCGCGGCGGCGTCGGCCGCCTTCTGCTGGGTCTCGGTGAGCGGACCAGTGGAAGAAGCTGTCTGGGCTGCAGAGAAGGACGGAACGAGCAGAAGAGAGAGAAGCACCGGAGACGACAAGGCAGCGGAGCGCATAGCGACAATCTACGCTCCGCCCTATCCCTCGCCGGCAGCGGGATGCTGCACGCGGGGGCGAGCTCGATCTATGCCCGGGCGTGGCTGCCAGAAGCAGAGAACGCGTTGTTCGTCGTGGGCTACCAGGATGCCGAGTTGCTAGGGCATCGGCTGCTGGAGTTATAGCAGGGTGGGGACGTGATGCTGCCGAATGGTCGCGGCGGCCGCGAGCCCGTGCCTATGCCCGCGTCGAGCGCTTCTATCCGTCTGCACACGCGGATCAGGGCGTCCTCCTGGGCATGATTGCTCGGTACCGGCCGGGGAAGGTGCTGCTCACGCGTGGGAATGTAGCTCCCAGGCATAACATTGCAGGGTACTTGGACACGCGGTACGACGTTGCGCTGCCCAAATCCGGCGAGGTCATCACCCTTCGCGACAGTGGCCGACGCCGAGGCAGCTCCTCGGTCCACCCGAAAGCAGGCCGTGACTCGCGGGCGGTATCAGCGCGGTCACTGAGCAGTTGTTTCAATCCTTGGCCCACCCAAAGGCAGGCCGTGACCAGGCCCCGCCCTCCGATAGACCCTACGCGGTCGGGTTTCAGTTTCAATCCTCGGCCCACCGAAGGCAGGCCGCGACGGCGGCGGCATAATGATGTTTACTCAGCCCATGTTTCGATCCTCGGCCCACCCGAAGGTAGGCCGCGACCGGCCCGACTTCGCCTGTAATCAGGCACTCGGCTTGTTTCAATCCTCGGCCCACCCGAAGGCAGGCCGCGACCTGCGCGTCGCCCAGCACGGCTGTGCCTGCGATGAGTTTCAATCCTCGGCCCACCCGAAGGCAGGCCGCGACGGCACCCTTGTGCTCGAGAGTCAGGTAGATATGGGTTTCAATCCTCGGCCCACCCGAAGGCAGGCCGCGACCACAGGACAACGCTACACCCCGCATACCTGACTAGGTTTCAATCCTCGGCCCACCCGAAGGCAGGCCGCGACAGTTATGATACTAGAGACGTACTGGGACGATATTTATAGACCACATTCCGCGAACCCCTCGCGGGCCTCTTCAACTTTTAGACACTTCTCTGTTCATTTTGTCATGCAACGCGTCCCATACGCTTTCCTGGGACAACGCGAACCCCCCGGCTTCCATCCGTCGCGGGGGGTTCGCACGGGAGGCGACCTACAGGATCATCGGGTCAGTAAAATCCACATATCGGTCACGTCCGAACGCTTCCACGAACTTCTCGCGCGGCTGGCGCAGACGGTAGATTCGGATGCTGTCCTCGGCTGGTTCCAAGACCTCAAGCAGTTTCCCTCCTGACTACCCTTCAAAATGCACAGTAGGCAGCAGGAAGTCGGCTCCTGTACGGTATTTCTGCAATGAAAACCCTGAGGAGCCGACCACCTCACGATACCTTGCAGACCGCCTTGCGGTCTGCTTTCCCTGTGGACGCTCGCCGCCTCGTCGTCTTCACGGCACTGATCCTGGCGGTCATTCAGGCGCGGACCGTCGTCCTGTACAGCTTGAAGACGCACGTCGCTCTCCCAGGGTCGTTGACGACTCGATATCAGCGGCTCTGCCGGTTCGTCCAGTTCCCGTTTCCTGAGGTACTGTTCCCCCGATTCGCCTTGTCCTTTCTCCCGCCCGGCCCAGTCGACCTCATTCTCGACCGCACCAACTGGAAACTTGGACAGCAGGACGTCAATATTCTCCTGCTCTCTGCCGTGTGGAACGGGTTCAGTTTACCGCTGATGTGGACCCTGCTCCCGCACGGTGGGGCCAGTCGTTCCTGTGTCCGGGAAGCGCTCGTGGAGCGCTTCCTGAAGCTCTGCCCCAGATCGGGAGATCTGGTGCCTGCTCGCGGATCGTGAATTCATTGGGCAGCACTGGTTTCGATTCCTCGATCAGCACGGGGTTGCACCCTGCATTCGTCTCCCAGTTCGCGCCACGATCGGCGCGCACGGCATGCCGGTCTGGGCGGTCTTCAAGAACCTTCAGGTGGGTGAAGTCAGGGTCTGGCATCGCCAGACCCGCATCTACGGAGTGAATCTGCGGGTGGCGGCCACGAAAAACGCAGCCGGTGACATGCTGTACCTGGCCTATCGGGGGCACGCCCTGCCGAACATGCGCCGGTATGCCCTGCGCTGGCAAACAGAAAATCTGCACGCCGCGTTGAAAACCAGAGGGTTCAACCTGGAAGATACGGGTCTGACGCGCCCCGAACGAGTGTCTTCGCTGCTGACGGTCATCAGCGTCGCCTTCATCTGGGCGTGCGTGACGGGCGAGGTCGTGGCACGTTGAACCGCGACCAAAGTAAAGAAACACGGACACCGTGCGGTGTCCGTGTTTCGACTTGGGCTTGATCATCTCCAGGATCTTCTGCTGCATCCGTCCGGCGCATCCTGGCGCACTTTGAGCACACTCATGCCCCGTTTTGAAGGATAGTCAGCAGCAGGCAGCCACTTCGATCCAGATTCGCGTCAAGACGGCTGAACGAGCTCGTGAAGGGGGCGACAATCAACGTCAGTGATCATGAGGTCATGGAAGGTCACTCGGAAGCCCTCGCGCTCCGGACTGCAAGCCATCACGCCTACCTGCGCGGGCAGACCGGCTGGAAAGTAAGCCACACGCAGCAACGTCCAGGGCGTCGCGCGGTCTGGACGGGCGTGGACGATCAGGGCGTCGCCTCGCCGGATGACCCGGAACGTGACTTCCGAAAGATCAGCCGCAGGCAGGACACTCCAATCAGAGTGTTCGTGCGTGACAACAGTGCTCCACTGCTGACGACCCACATATTCCACGCCGGTCTTCATCCACTGGGTTTCGCTCGCCCGCACCATGAGACCCGCCTGGTCGTACAGGTGCTCGTACATGCCCTGCACACGGACGCTCGCTGTGAATTCAGGTGGCGCCATCCCCAGGAGGGCGTGCCCGTCATCTCGCACGAACCCGTACTGGGTGGTCCGCCAGAAGTCTGTGCGGCTCCCTGTGGTGATCTCCAGCGCACCGTCTTCCTGCTCCTGCGCAAGGGGAGGTGGCGAATGCCAGCTGAGGTTGTTCCACATCGTCACACCATAACTCCTGACCATCAACAGCGCCCCGGACGGAACCGCCGTGGCGGTTCGTTGACTTCTGCGTTCCACCTGGAGTGAGGAGAACGGTACTCTCCCCCACTCGTGCCCACTGGAGACACCCATGCCCCCACCATCACCCGCCGCCGCCCTGGCGCGCTGGTGGGCGTCGTTCCTGCCGGAATGTGGTGAGGTGGTCGGCTCCTAAGGGTTTTCATCGCAGAAATACCGTACAGGAGCCGACTTTCTGCTGCCTACCGTGCGTTTTGAAGGGTAGTCAGGCGCTTGCGGCCTTCGGTGCGGGCGGTGTCGCATCTCACGCTTCACCACGCTCAGGGTAGGGCGTGTGGGCAGCGGGCCCCCACGTCCCAGTTCTGAAGCCCAGGGCGGGGGGCTGTGACGGCTCCTCCCGTTCCAGATCCGGCCAGCGCACCCAGCCATAGCGGCCGAGTTGCTCGTACTACAGCCTGGACCGACTCCCGGTACGTCGCGGTGTCCGTCGCTGGGTCGTGGCCTTCGAGGGTGAGGTCCCGGTGGTTGACCTGCAGGGAGCCGCCCACGTTCACGAAATGCTCGAGGCGGCAGGTGGAGTCGCCGGTTTCCCGGTCAGCGCGGTCCAGCTTGGTGCTGTACATACGGCGCTCGATGTTCGCCACGCCGGGGCGCGGGCCCTTGCGCCGGATCTCCAGGTGCAGCACGCCACTGAAGGGCGGGGGAAGAGTGGAATCCGTCATATCCCTCCAACATGTAGCGACAAACGTGCTACATTTAAGCCATGGAATTCGATTGGGACGACGCCAATACCGAGCACATCGCCCGGCATGCCGTCCATCCCGAAGAAGCGGAAGAGGCCGTCACCGATCCCGACCGCGTCGGCGCTCCGGCCTACCACGCCCAGAACGGCGAGCGTCGTCAGGCCATCACCGGCCAGACTGAAGACGGCCGCCTGTTGACCGTCATCCTCACCCGGCGGGACGACCTCCTGCGCGTCATCACCGCACGCGACGCCAGTGAAAGCGAACGCCGCGCCTACCGGAGGTAATCCTTATGTCTGAACTGACCCTCATCACGGATATGGCCCAGGTGCCGGCGTTCTCGACCGAGGCCGAAGAAGCGGACTTCTGGGCGACGCACGCCCTGGCGGAGCATCTCCTCGGTGCGCAGCATGCCGACACAGATCTGCTGCCCCCCACGCGGCCCCGCAAATCCCATCCCACCAGTCTGCGCCTGGGCACGGATCTGGAGCGGCGTCTCCGGCATCTCGCGGAACTGAAGGACACCTCGTACCAGACCCTCCTTAAAGAATTCGTGCTGGAGCGGGTCTATGAAGAGGAAAAACGTCTGGGCGTGATCTGAACAGGGCGCTCCCCAGACCGTTCCTGGTCTGGGGAGGGGGAGATGCCGGGAGGTGTGGTGTTGGGTTACGCCTGCTCGTGGGCCTGGATCCAGGCCATGACCTGCTCGGAGAAGCCGTCCATGTGCACCCAGGGGCCGTAGCCCACGCCGTGCTTGTCGGTCGCCACATTCACGAGGTAGCCCCAGCTTCTGGGGCCAGGCACCGGGTCATGGCTCTGCTCGTCGGTGAACACGATCAGGCGGTCATGCGGCTTGGTGTTGATTTCGCGCACCGCCGCGCCCAGGTACGTCGCTCCTCGCGTACCCCCCAACTCGTCGCGCAACGCGAAGCCCCGACGCGCCCGGTGCTGGCGCAGATCATCGCTGAATGTGTAGACCTCGACGCTCTCGCACAGCTCACGGGCCAGCATCGCCAATGCGGCCGCCGCTTCGTAGCGGCTCAGGTTGCTCTTGCCGCTGAGCTTCGCGTCCATGCTGCCACTGGCATCCAACAGGAGGACGGTATGCCCGGCCAGCTTGGGCATCCCTTCCAGACCCCGCAGCATCAGGGTTTCGAGTTCGGGTTCCAGCGTGGGCGCGGCGCGCGCGGCCGTGATGAAGCGGAAGGGCAGCACCCGCTCCGGGTTGGTCTCCCGTAGCGCCTGGCGCACGCGCTCCTGGGGCACCCCCGCCGCCAGCATGCCGCGCAGGTTGCGCAGCAGGGCCAGCGCCCCGAGCTTGCGTTCGTCGAGCAGCCGGATGAAGGTCTGGGCCTTGTCCGCCCCGGCGCTGAGCGCCACTTCCCAGGTGTCGGGCGCGGCCAGCGTGCCGTCCACCAGCGCCTTCCAGGTCGCCTCCTGCGCCCCATTCTGCGGCGTGGGATGGGTCAGGAACAGCACGTCGCGCAGCCGCACGGCGCCGCCGCGGTTGTATTTCGCCAGTTGGTAGGCGCTGAACTTCGGGAAGGCGCGCGCCAGGCCTTTCTTGACCTGTCCGCTCAGGGGCTGCCGGCCACCCTGCCAGTAGATGGCCAGGAACTCGGTGAGTTCGTCGGGCCGCTGAATGACGGCTGCGAGCGTCTCGGCGACGAGGGCGCGGTGCTCGGGCAGCCGGGCCATCTCACGCACGATGAGCAGGGGCACGTGCCGCAGCTTGAGTTCGGTGCGGGCCCGGATGGCCGTCTGGGCGGCGTAGTCGGGCGAGACGGCCTTCACGGCCTCGCGGATCTGGTCGGCGACGGTCTGCCCGTCGACGTAGAAGGTGTTCTCCCACAGCAGACAGCTGGACACCAGGCGCGCGAGCTGCTGCTCGGGCGTGATGTGGCGCGCGGGGGCGCCCTCGTGCGTGATGTGCTGGGGACGGCTGTTCAGGGTCTTCAGTTTCATGGCGGCACCTCCCCTGAGGGCAAAAAAAGAACGCCGGGGGAACAGGCGTTCGCGGTCAATACGTGCTCTGCCACTGAGCTACAGCGCTGGCGCGCTGGTGGGAGTCGAACCCACGTCCACGTCATCCGAATGAAGGAACCGCGAACTTCACCACCCGGCGAAGGTGTCTGAGGGAATGGGCGGACACGGTCGTGGTTTCTTTGGAAGAGAAGGAACCGTGCCCTTCACCACTCAGGCTCATCCAGCGTACCGGGGGGCCGCAAGAAGAGACATAGCGACTTTGACCTAGGGTCTGTGCAACCGAACTCATCGTAAAGGCGTAGCGTCAGGGTTTGTCCTGCCGAACCGACCTCACTGAGCCCAAATGGAACGCCCTCCAGCCTTACCTGCCCGCCAGTCCGAGGCGCGGTCACCCCTACGCTGATTATCATCGAGCTCAGGAGTTGCACCTGCATAAGACGAAAAAAGCGCTCCCAGACGCGAGAGTCTGGGAGTGTCGAAGTCACAGCCTCTCTGGGAGCGTGCCCGCATACTGACAGACTGCCTGCTCGCCGTTCCTCCCACGGCTTACCAGCAACGCAGCCTCGGGGCTGCGTTCTCTCTTTTTCTCAATCCAGACGTGAAGATGGCTCTTCACCGAGCCGAGCTCGTCAGCGCCAGTGCCCTCAGTCGCTTCTTCAACGAATACGACTGGGACACCACCGCGTGCTGGACCCTTCTAAGGGACGCCCAGTGGGACCTCCTGCTCCAAGCGGCTCAGCGGAAACATCATCCGCGCCTGCGGCTGAGTGTCGATCTCACCAGCGTCCCGAAAACGGGACGCCAGCTCCCGTTCGTTCGCGTTTACAACGAGGTCCACGGCATCCATCTCGTCATCCTCTTTGCGCACTACGGGACCCTGAAGTTCCCAGTGGGGTACCGGGTGTACCGCGGCAAAGGGACGCCCACACCCGTCACACTGGCCCGTGACCTGCTGCGCACTGTTCCGCACACCATCCGCACCCGGTTCCGGGTGCGTGTCCTCGCCGATAGCGGCTTCGAGGCAGCCGCCTTTCTTGACGAGGTTCGGACGCTGGGCTTTGAATTCGTGGTCGGGGTACGGTCGACCCGGCGCACCGATCATCCTGGCGTCGTCACCGTTGCCGATTGCCCGCATGGCGGGTACGTCGAACTCCAGAACTGGCCGCACGACACCCTGACGCTCGGTCGCGTTCAGCGCGGCCAACGTGTGTTCCATGCGGTGTCCTCTGAGTTGATGGAGGGCGACAAGGTGATCTCAGAAGGGGCAAAGCGCTGGCCTACCTCGTCGTTCTTCAAGGAGAGCAAGCATCAGTTTGGGCTGAACCGTTTCGCACTGCGGACCGCCCGAGGATTGGACCGGTGGCTGCTGCTGATCTTCGTCGCTTGGACGCTGACCCTGCTGGGCGCACAACCGGGCCAAACGCTGGCGAGCAGCGCACGACGTGCGCTGCTCGCTCTTCAGCCGGAGCTGTATCTCAACCGCCTGCTGCACTTCTTCACGAAAAACGCGGAATTTCTCGACCAGCACGGCTATTCATTGTCCTATGCGAGGTGCAACTTCTGAGTCGAGGCCTCGACGGTATTCTCCAGCGCATCAAAGTGGGTACACCATGGCGTGACATCCCCAAACGGTACGGCCCGTGGCACCCCTACCACGACCGACTCGCCCGCTGGGAACGCAACGGTACTTGGTTACGTCTCTTCCAGTCCCTACAAGCTCTCGCCAATCAAGCAGGCAAAATCAACTGGGACGGTGCGGTGTTGGGTAGCAGCCACATCCGTGCCCACAGCGGCGCTGCAGGCGCAAAGACATGTGCGGCCATGAACGACGCTCGACCCAAGGTGAAGAGCGAATAGCTGGGTGACACCCGAGGGGGCCGCACCACCAAGCTCCACCTTTACGCAGATGGACATGCTCGACCTCTACAGGATGTCTTGGAGGTCCATCCAGAGACGCGCGACCTGATAGTCAATATCAACCCACTGGTCCTCCATGAGGTGGCCCCCTCCACAGGGGCGGGACGACTGGTAGGGAGCGGACCGTCAGGCGTATTGAACATATACCAGCCGTTGGTCAGCCAAAACCAGCCCGAGAGGTAGTGCTAAGAGGCTGAGGACAGAACGGGGAGGGGTAGGGTCCAGGTATGGTCGAGCGACTGGTGCCGAACGAACTCTGGGCTCTGATTGCGCCCGTATTTCCTGCGTTACCTGCGCGGCCCAGAGGGGATCGCCAACGACAATCCAACCGTCGGACCGTCGCCGGCATCCTCTCTCCTGCGGTGGGGTCTGCCTTGGCGTCAATTGCCGCTTGCTTTAGGCTTGGGAAGCGGACGGACCTGCGAGCGTCGACTGGTCCCGTTCTACGCTGGACTCCATCAGTATCCCCGCGCCACGCGGTGGATCGCACACTGGCCCAACCCGACAGACCGGGGGAAGGCCGGTAGCAAACTTCACCTGCTCATCGACGGTCAGGGCCTCCCCTGGCCATCCGTCTGTCTGACGCGAACGTCCACGACGCGCAGCAACTGGAAGCAACCGTCAATGCGGTTCCTGGGGTGCGCAACGGACGGCGAGGTCGGCCGCGACGACGTCCCGCTAAGCTCTACGCCGATAAAGGGTATGCCTTCGGGCGATGGCGCCGTGCACTGATTCACCGCAGGATCGTGCCGCGTATTGCCCGACGGGGCGTAGAGTCCAGCTCCACCCTGGGCCGACATCGGTGGCGGGTGGAGCGGACCCTGAGCTGGCTGGTGTCCTCCCGCAAGCTCGCAGTCAGGAGGGAACGAAGCGCTGCTTCGTTCCTGGCGTTGGCTCAGCTGGCCTGTGCCCTGATCGTCTGGCGACGGACGTGCGGGGCGCTCAGCGCCCCGGAGGTTGCGTGATCACTTGGAGTTGTCCGTAAAGCTTCCCGAGCAGTTTGATCTGCCGTTCAGCAGCCTTGACGCGCTCGTCCTCCTGGGCAAGCTCGTCCACACGAATCGCCTGTCCAGCCAGCGTGTGCGCGATGTTCAGCAGGGCCTTCTCGAACTCTACGGCGGCCATCATGGCCTCACCGCTCTCCATGGCCAGGTCGCCGGCCATGCCTTCGAGCATCTCCATCATGTCCAGCCCTCGGCCTGGAAGTGGGGTGATGGTGATCTCAGGGTCGGTTTTCTTACGCGGCATGGCTCAGTCTGCCATGCGACCGCTTTATACCTTCGTTCTGTCCTTAACCTCTAAGTTGCCAGAATCGGCGGTGGTGTTCAGAATCAACTGCAACGTCTGTGTGGGCATGTCCCAGTGCGGAAAGTGGCCGCTGTGGTCGAACCAGTGCAGCCGGGCGTCGGGAAAGAGCGCCTGGGCCCTCGCAGCCTGCGCCGGCACGCACACCCGATCCCAGCGGCCCCAGCCGATCACCAGCGGATGCGCCAGCTGACCCCGGGGCATGCCCTGCTGCGCCTCGCCGTACGCCAGGTTCCGCAGCAGTTCATCGGTGGACGGTGACGCCGCGAAACTCCGCATCTCGGTCAGGGTGAGTTCCGGACTCAGGGCCCATGGATGCGAGGAGAACTGGGCGAACAGGACGCTGCGGGTGACGGGCGACGCTGTCAGGGCGGGCATGGCCGGCTGGAGCGCCCGGATCAGTGTGATGGACGCCGCCACCGTGTTGTAAAAGAAGCTCCGTTCCCAGCCCTGCCAGAACCCGCCGGGATCAAGCGACACTACCGCGCCCAGGACGCCCCCACGCCGCACGAGTTCCAGCACCAGCCGGGCACCCATCGAGGTGCCCACGGCATCGATGCCCAGAAGATCCTCGCGCGTCAGAAAATCGGTTACCGCGTCAGCGAGCGTGGCGATGGTCACGTCCCCGGGCAACGGGGGCGTGTGACCGAAGCCGGGCAGGTCAATGGCAATCACCTCACGCTGCGCTTCCAGTCCGGGCAGGATTGGGGCCCAGGTCTGCCAGGAACTGCCCAGCCCGTGGATGAGCAGCAGCGGCTTGCCCCGGCCGCGCCGGAGATGATGGATCGAGGCAGCGGGGCGTGCCGGAGTGGCGGGAGGGGGGACAGTCACTCCTGTACTGTCAAGGCGTGCCGTGTGACGGAACGCCCGATCACGCCAAGACGTCTTGAGTCTCCTACCGGCGAGGGTTGGACGGCACTGAACTGCCTTCAGTGGGGAACATGAAACCGATGAAGCACTCGGCAGGTCAGACACAGGTCGCTCATTTCACATTCAAGTGGGGTGCAGGTGCCGCTGGCTGAGCTGTGCCGTGGTTCGGTGCGGGAGGGCGTCCAGAGCGAACCTGCAGCACGCTCGTCCCGGTCACCATCCAGGGGGGGTATCCAGGCTGTCCGATGGGCAGGCCCTTTTACAGGGAGGGAACCCCGGCATCCGCAGAGGAATCAAACATGATAGAGCTTGATCGGACGTCGTTGGGGCCGACCCCGCCGTCCGTTGCGCACCCCACGAACCGCATCGACGGTCGCTTCCAGTGGCTTCGAGTCATGGACATTTGCGCCAGACAGGCTGATCGCCAGGGGGAGACCCGGACCGTCAATGAGAAGGTGCAGCTTGCTGCCAGCCTTGCCCCGGTCGGTGGGGTTGGGTCCGGTGTGCGATCCACCACGGGGTGCGGGAATGCTGATGGAGTCCAGCGCAGAATGGGATCAGTCCAGGCACCCATGATGCTGCGCATCGTTAAGCAGGATGCGCCACAGGCACATCCACACGCTCCCACGTTACCCCTCCAGAAAGCGACGCTCGCAGGTTCGTCCACTCCCCAGGCCCAAGGCCACCGGTCACTGACGCCAAGGCAGACCCCATCGCAGGAGAGAGAGGATGCCCGCGAGGTCTGGCGGTTGGCCTGTCATTGGCGACCCCCTCTGGGCCGCGCAGGTGACGCAGGAAATACGGGCGCAATCAGAGTCCAGAGTTCGTTCGGCACCAGTTGCTCGACCATGCCTGGACCCTACCCCTCCCCGTTCTGTCCTCAGCCTCTAAGCTCGTGATTTAAGCCGACCGCGCTTGTCGCGGTCGCCTGTTGTGGGGTCGAAGGCCGTCAGGCGGTCTTTTTCAGAGCCGGGAAGCGAGGCGCTCGGCCTGAACACTTCCCTTTGGGTCGTCCTGGTGAACGGCCTGACGGTTTTGGCGCGCAAGCTGGACTTCCCAGGGGTACCAACAGCTGGATAAAACCTTGCCGGACTCGACTCGGCGTCAAGCGACCACGTTCCTGTGGTCGCTGCCATGGAAGACGGGCATCGGTCACCACCGGCTGAGCCAGGCGCAACTGGGTGAAGGCCAGCAGCACCAACAGCGTCCAGCGGTCCGCCTGCTCCGGATGACGCAGACGTGGTGTTTCCCAGTTCAGCGTCTGTTTGCAGAAGCGAAACGTATGTTCCAGATCGAACCGACGCGTGTAAGCACGCCACAGCATCGCCAGATCCGGCACGCCTGGTCCCCGCCACCAGAGCCAGAAGGCCTGCGGTTGACGCGTTTCCCGGGGCAACTTCGCCACCTCCAACAACAACACGGTCCCGCTGTACGTCGGTTTGAAGTGACGCGATCCTGGCCGCGTGTCCTGAGTGGTCTTGACGTGCAGCCCCGTCCAGGCACGCACATGGACCGTCCCGTACTGCTCCGTGGTTTCCAGATGCTCCAGATGGGGTGCCGGCCAAGTGGTCTGGTCCGCGCATAGAAACTTAGCTCCATGAATGCGTGGGCGACCTCCCTGGGAACCCGGACGCGTCGTAGCATCGAAGAAGAACCGTCGATTGCGCCGGACACGGACTAGGACGCTGACAGAGTCAGCGTCCTTGAGCTTCGCCAGGCGGACAGGATCGTACCCGCCATCGAAGACGAAGAGCGGCGATGCGCCTCCTGCGGGAAGCAAATTCATAACGTGTTGAACCTGTTCGTCGGCTATCTCGTGTACTGTCCGGCCGGGAGCGACTCGACGCACATCGAGAGGTGCAGTCCAGCTGCTGCTGACGGGTCCGAGTTGGGCAACCCAGGAGTAAGACCAGCCCGCGACGACAGGTTTCCCGGCACTGTGACGACTCGGATGGTAGAAGTAGCCCCGCTGTGGACTGGTCTCGGCATCGTTTCGGACCCAGGTCGAGGTATCGATGGCAAAGACGAGTGGATAGTCGTCATTCAGGGTGGTGCCGACCAGTGCTCGAACACGCTCGGCACCGAGCGTGCCCTGAGTCAATGCTGCGTACAGGCTGCCATGACCACGCTCGAAGGGTCCTTGAAGACTGAGGTGCGCGAAGCTGGGCACCAGTCCCGCAACGGTGATGGCGTCAAAGAGGTTGAACAACGCATCTGAACGATGGTCGAAGCAGTGGTAAACGCCATTCCGAAAGGCCTGCAGGTGGTCAAGCGGAGCTGAGGCGTTCATGCTCGATGGTACAGAACGCCGCCTACAGCGAGAGGGCAAACAGTTAAATCACGAGCTAAGCATCGTGGCCCCCCGCTTCCCCCCTATGGAGAATGTCTGGAAGCGGACGCAAACAGTACTGAAGCACTGCAGACACGCCGGAAGCATATTAAGGCCCCAGTTCAGGCTCTGCTTCACTCCCCAGAGGTGTCACCCTGTTGGAACTTTGTTCTTTTCGCACTCTGGACCCGTTGGAACTTTGTCCTCTTTGACCTCTCCCCCGTTGGAACTTTGTCCCATTCGATCCCTGGCATCGTTGGAACTTTGTTCTTTTCGCACTCTGGACCCGTTGGAACTTTGTCCTCTTTGACCTCTCCCCCGTTGGAACTTTGTCCCATTCGACCCCTGGCATCGTTGGAACTTTGTTCTTTTCGCACTCTGGACCCGTTGGAACTTTGTCCTCTTTGACCTCTCCCCCGTTGGAACTTTGTCCCATTCGATCCCTGGCATCGTTGGAACTTTGTCCTTTTTGACGGTCCCTCCGTTGGAACTTTGTCCTATTTAATCGGGAAATGCCGTCTAGGACGCATAGCGCCCACCTCTCTGATGATGCATCATTTCTTTTATTCCTTAAATAATTTGATGCACTCACTCAAACTCTCCTCGGAGTCACCCCAAGTACACCCAAGGTGAGGGTATGGCTACACTGAAGACATGGCTCAGGAACAGAGCATGATTACCAGATACGGCGTTGAGGAGCGGAACCTCTCTCGGCTCAACCCCATCCTGGGCCTCAACAGGGTCAATAGTGAGATGACCGGTTGGCATAAAATCGTTGATCTAGCCGAGCTGGGAACTGTGGAGCTCATTTGTGATGCCGGTACAGGTGTAGTTCCTCATGGCATAGACGCTGATGTGATGTTCGCGTTGATTACAGCCTATGAATTACAGGGCAGACCAATAGATAACACAGTCAGACTAACGCTTTCTGAACTATGTGATTATGCGGGGTTGACCCCCGGTGGCATTACTTATAAAAATATACACAGTAGTTTAGATAGGCTTTACGGTGTTAAATATAAGGCTGAGAGTTGTTGGGTAAATTTAAATAAATCAAAGAAAAAGTGGGAAACTCTAGTTTTTCATCTTATAGATCAATATTCGGCCAAAGACGAAACAGAAGGAGAGGCTAAGCTATTTACTACTACTACAACTCTAGAAGTTAGTATTGGTAGATCTCTGGCAAATAGTATAAACTCAGGTTTTTCTAGAAAAATTGATCTTGATTTTTACAAGCTTCTGAGACAACCCCTAGCCAGACTGCTTTATCGTAATTTGGAAGAGGTCAAGTCGGAAAACCGAGCGCAGACCTTCTTGGTTCCTATTATGTCTTGGGGCGAACATCTAGGACTGCGAGAAGTTGATCCTGACTCGCCAAAAAAGAATATTCCAAAAACAAGGACTCTTGAAGCTAAACTCATACGTAGAGCGTTAGAGCCTGCTCATAACGATTTGATAAATAGAAGATATTTAAAAGATGTAACTTATATAGGTAGAGGTAGTAAGCAAAGTATATTATACACATTTTCACTCGAAGAAGAAGTTAGCAAGCCTGTAGATCTGGAGTTGGTTGGTATATTAACTTCGCGCGGAGTTTCATTAGGACGCGCTCAGGAACTAGTTCGCACTACGCCAACTACAACAATTATGCAAAGCGCCAAACTCTTTGATCAAAGAATTGCTGAAGGCTTCAGGCCCAGAAATCGTGGTGGAGTCATGGCTGATCTTCTGACTCATCCTGAGAAGTACCAGAAAGTTGAGGAGATTCCGGCAGCGGTCATCGCCCGCCCCCTCACACGGGCGCAAGAGGTCGTTGAAAGCCTTGCGGAACCCGCCCAGCCGCCACGTTCCAAACAGCAGGTCGAAGCTGTGCTCTCTAACGTTTTGGAGCAAACGACAGCGGACCGCGAACTTCGGGAGCGTCTCATCGCTCAGTTTGTCGAGGGCCGGCACAGCATCATGGATTTCATCACCCTCGCCCGGCTCTCCGATACGGAAGCGCGGGCCAAGGCGGCTGAACTGCTCTCCCTCTGAAGACGTCACCCCAAGCGCACCTAAGGTCCAGTCATGAAACGTCCTACCGCCGGCTACGCGATGGTCATCGCCCTGATCCTCGTGGCCGCCCTCGCCGTCACCGCCGCGAGCATCGTCCAGACCACCGCACGCAACACCCGTACCGCCGCGACCTACACCCGTGGCGCTGTCCTCGGCGTCCAGCAACGCAACGTCTTGAGCTACAGCTCCAGGCTCCTCGAGGCGAACGCCTCCCGACTGACGCAAAGCCTCCCCGCACCCAGCGCTGGCGTACGCGCCCTCCAGGATGCCCTGCAAACCGCCACGGCCAGCTGGTGCACCCGTGACCCGGACGGCCAGGGCCAGAACCGGATACGGGTGTACTTCCGGATGGACGCGGCTGCCTGCGGGCAGGCCCTCCCCAGTGGCGTCGCCCTGCCCGACCCCAAGTTGGAAACCGCCGGCGACCTCACCCGCGCTTCCCTCCCCTTCGTCATCGTCGCGCCTTCAGGTGGTCGGACCGCCATCCAGGCTGGCAGCCTGCTGGCCCAGTACGGCGCAGCCCCCGCGAGCACCTACTCGCTCCTGGTCCCCAACGATCTGAATCTGACGTCTCACCTTCGCCTAAACGGGACCTCCCAGGTCGACGGCATTCTCCGGGTCCAGACGCCCGCCACGCTGAGCGGCACGATCGGCACGAGCAACTGTAATGCGATCACGACGACCTGCGCGGGTACCCGCTCGCTGACCGTGAACGGGGCGGCCGTGCCGGTCATGTCCCTGGCCCCCAGCGCGGGCCGCCCTGCGGGCGTCGGGGGGAGTGTCGTCATCGGTACGCCGAGCGAGAGTGCCGACCTCTCCCCGCTCCCTGCCCCCCAGGTGGGCCTGGTGACGTCGGAGCTGACCTTGAGCGTGCAGGAAGGTGGCGAACAGGTCATGAAAGGCTGCTTCGCCATCTTCTGCACGACCTACTACGTCAAGAATGGGAACCTGTACCGCGGCTCCCTGGACTCCGCGCCGATCTTCACCGGGTGGGACGGCCTCCTGGCGGTGAATGCTGCGGGGGGGGACCTGACCATCCAGGGTGCCGATCCGAACGCTTCGAGCGTCGGCATCCCCCTGGGGATCGTGACGGCCTCGAACGTGGTCATCAAGGGTGACCTGACCTACGAGCAGACGAACTGTATCGACGGCCTGTGCAACTCGGCGGGAACGAGTCAGTTCCTGAGCGTGCAGGCGCCCAGCGTGCGGGTGACGACCGAAACCCGCCAGGTGCACGGCACGTTCATCACGCCGAACTTCATCAGCAATGCTCCGTTGACGCTCTTCGGGACGATCATCGGGATGCCTCAAGGGAGCGATGTGCTGAACATCCAGCCGGACACGCGGGCGCAGGATGGCCTGCGCGCCCCTGGGACGCCCCTCCTGGCCTCGCGGTGGCGTCAGCCCAGTATTACCCTCACCCCGTAGCTTGCTGGGCGCGTACGCGCCAACTGGGCGGATACAGGAGGGCGAACTGCTCCCGGTGATCCGCCCAGACGCGTGTGAAGTCGCTGTAACTCATCTGCACGTCGCCCAGGAGGGGGTCCATCAGGTACACCTGCTGCCGAACGTCGTCGTAGCCCACGACGACGCGCCAGTGAGGGATGACGGTCCCCGCGCGTGGGATGTGGGATTGCCGGGCGATGAGGGGCAGGCCGAGGCGGATGACCGTGCGGACAGTGTCGAGGGAGCCGCCCGCGTACAATCGGGCCTCCATGCCGACTTTGGGCGCGAAATCCACGATGGCCTGGGCGGTCATGTACGAGCGCTCGGTGGGGCGGGTGAGTCGGCTGACGTCCGCGAGAGCGACGTGCAGGCCGAAGTCGCCGAGGACCTGGGTGATGCTGGCTGGGCCGCAGGCGTTGTAGGTCTACCGGACGAGGGGCATCCCGGAGAGGACGTAGCCGGCGGGTGCGGGGACGGCAGCATGCGCAGGGTTGATTCCTGCTAACGCGGGGGTAACGATGATGGAAGAAAATAATTTCATGGACGCACTGTGCAGGCACTTGGGGTGACGTATGCCAAGTAAATTCGAACTCAACACCTACCTGAATCCTCGGGAAATTCCCGCAGGACGTCGGCGAATCATGCTGCCGGACGCGGCCCGGACCATCGAAGCGGTCGAAGAGATCCCAGACTGGTACTGGCTCAAGAACGACCGCATTCTGTGCCGCACGGACCTGGGCTTACGAAACGACCTGTGGCTGGTCACGTACTTCACCTGTGAGGAGCGGCCGGACGGCACGATGATCGACACGGTGTACTCGCTGCAGGAGGACCACAGCCAGTGGTACGTGATCGCGCGGGCGGCCACGGTCGACCTCGCCGTCGCGCAACACGCGACCCTGCGGCACGCCTGGTGGGCGGGGCACGTCGAGCTGCGGAACCTCCATGAGCGTCTCGGCATCACGCTTCCTGCCCCAGGGATGGAGAGCCTGCCCGAATTCCCGGTCAGACCCCCGAACATGGACGAACGGTCGTGGAAGTTCTTCAAGGAGCGCAAGCAGCGGGCAGAGACAGCGCCCTGGCCTCTCTCCACCCGGCGCCCAGACGACAAATGAAATCGGGCAACACCTGTTGCCCGAGAGAACCTACCCCACTCATAGCGTGAGATAGGGCGCGAGTTCTGGATCCACCTGAAGCAGCTGGGCCCAGGCGACGCGCGCGTCCACGGGATGGGTCGTGGCCCAGATGCCGATGCGCCGCGAGAGTACCTCGCGCGCATGAGTCCGCATCTCCAGCAGGAATGTGCCCCGGCGTTCGCCTGTATCCTCCACCGGCCGGCTCAGCATGCCTTTCCCCGCATGACCGTAGACCGGACTGCGGTACATCAGGCTGAGTTGATCGAGAGCGGCAGTCTCCAGTTCGAAGACATCCAGGGTCACGTCCCACTGCGCGAGGCTGAGGGTCCCGCGCGAGCCGGTCACGGTGTCGACGCAACCCGTCGCGGTGTCGAGCGCCTGACGGACGCGGTGGTACTGCATGCGGAGGGTGGAACTCCCAGGTCGGCTCCCCAGGCCATAGGCGTCCTCATCGCTCAGCGAGAGGCGGCCACTGCGCCAGGCGAGGGCCAGCAAGGTCACCAGCGTGGCTGGGGTGCTGTTGACGGCGTGGCCATTGGCGAAGACGTACGGCACGTCCCGCAGGGCCATGATCTCCAGCTTGTAGATCGGTTCGCCCAGACCGGGCGGAAGCGTGACCTGAAGGCGCTCGGCATAGGACAGGATGACGCCTGGGCCCACCCGGTTGCGCAGGTCGACCAGCTCGTACTCACGCGCGGGATTGCGCAGATCGGTCTTGTAGGCCAGGACCGCGAGGACCGCGCGGACCTCCGCGGGGCTGTCGTGGGTTTCGCCGACCTGGGGCATCTTCTTGCGCAGGTGGAGGAACGCCAGTTCCAGTTGTTGCATGGCCCGCATCATGGTGGCATCGGAGCCGTGCCGGGCACGGATCTGCTGGAAGCGGAAGTCGCCCTGCGCGCCGCCGATGAGGGCCGCGATGATGAGCAGGTAGATGCTGGCTTCCTTGTTGGCCGTGGTGTTGGACATCTGCTGGGCGAGGATCTGGGCGCGCTGGGCATAGGCGTTGACGCGGTCGAGCTTGCCGGACCGGAGGGCGAGCCGGGCTTGTGCCAACGTGACATGCAGGGCGGGCTCGGGCTCCTGGGGAATGAGGTGCTCGGCATGAAGGAACAGGGCCTCGGCGGTGGGCTGCTGGCCGTCGTCGGCGTAGTAGGCCGCGAGGAGGGTGAGGGCAACGACCTGATCGGGGCCTGGGGAGAGCGAGAGGGTCTGCTCCTTGGCGTGGAGGGCCGCGACGCGGGCGAGGTGGCGCTGTCCGCGCGCGCAGAGGCTCAGGACACGGGCAATGTGGGCGAGGGCGATACTGCCTGCGCTCTGGACCTGCAGCTGAGCGTCCAGGCTCGCCTCATGGATGACGCGGTCGGCGTCGTACTGGGCATCTTCCTTGAGGAAGGTGCGGCCGGCCTCGCGGGCACGGAGGGCGAGGGCGAGGGCCAGCTGGGAGCGCAAGCGGATGAGGTCTGCGGGGAGGACGGTCAGGCTGAGGGCCTCGCGGAGGTGGCGTGCGGCTTCAGGGATATTTCCTGTGCGCAGGCGGAATTGACCGAGGGTGGCGTGTGCGTCCGCGAGGGCGGTGCCGTGGCGCAGGACTTCACCGGCGAGGTTGAGCGCCTCGATGATTTCGCCGGCATCGAACAGGGCCCGGGCGTAGGGCAGCATGAGGGGGCTGCCCAGGGTCTCCTCGGCCATCAGGTGGCGCAGCTGGGGGAGCGCTGCGCGAATCTGCTCGGCGTTCTGCATGTAGGGGATGACATTCTCGAGCAGGTCCTTGGCCTTTGAGCTGTTCCCGGCGGCGATATAGGCATCGACAGCCTGGAGAGGCTGATGATGCGCTTTCAGGACGCCGGCGAGATCCTGCTGTGCGCGGGCGTATTCGGTGGGTCGTTCGCGGAGTTGCTCGTAGAGGACGTCCTGCACGATGGGGTGTGGGGCGTAGGCACCTGTGCCGACTCGGGTCATGGGGATGCCGTACGTGCGGGCTTCGGTGAGCCAGTTGTCGCCGAGTTGGAGGGCGGTGTTGGCGGGATCGTGGGTGCGCCAGGTGGAGAGCAGGGAGGCCCGGCGGAGGCGTGCGACGAAGGCTTCCGGCAGGACTTGAAGCAGCTCGCGGGCGACGGCCTCGGGTTCTTCGCCGAGCGCGAGGAGGGCGGCGGCCGCGGGCCAACCGGCGACGTGCTGGATCTGTTCTGGCGTCAGACCCATGGCTTCCATTTCCTGCTGGGTGAGGGCGAGGTCATCGTCCTTGAGCCGGAGGAGGCCAAATTTGCTTCGGAGCGAGAGGGCGGGGAATTGCTCCTCATCGGTCATGGCGAGGACGAAGCGGACCTGGGGGGGCGAGGAGACGATGACGTTGTCGCGCAGGAAGCGTCGGCCTTCGACGGTGAGGCGTTCGATCTCGTCGATCAGGAAGGTGAGTTTTGGGTAGGCCTGGAGGTCATGGCGGAGGGCCTGGGCGGCGCTGGCGGCGGTGAGGTGAGGGCGGAGCAGCTCGTAGGCCATTTGAGGCCTGGAAGCGGGCTGTTGTTGGGGTGCAGGGGGGAGCGCGCGGTGGAGGAGGAGGACAAGGCTCAGGGGGTCAGGGTCGGCATCGCTGAGGCGGACGAAAGCGGTCTGGATGTGGTCTTGGGCGTCGTAGAGGAGGCTGGTTTTGCCGTAGCCGTGGGCGGCGGTGAGGGTGATGAGGCGGGCGGGATGGGTGTGGAGTTGGGCGATGAGGGTGGGGCGGGCGGCGTGCATGGTTGTCATTCAGGAAGCTCCACGCTGGAGATGATGTGTCTTAGCTCATAAAGGTTAACTCGGCCTTAATGGTTAGCATTTGTCATAGATTTACTGTCTTTTTTTCGTGTTCCGCATCACGTTCTACGTCAACTTCCTTGTGACAAGTGAGTAAAGTATTAGAAAAACTTGTGACAAAGTCGAAAAAGCAACATAATCAGAAATAGATCATAATTTTAATAAAAGTCTATAAAATTTCGTCCTAGAGGGCAAACGATCTCTCTCATAAATTTCTCTCATTTGTCACAATTGGGGAAGTTGTCACCGTATGACCGTGTGCATAAGGTGTACACATGACCGCAGGTGTCCTTGACCTCCTCCAGCAACGGCAATGTTGCCTGACCAGCAAGCAATTGCTGGCGGAGTTGCGTCAGCGCCTGCCTTTCGGGATGGCGCGCCTGCGTAAGGAACTGAATGCCCTCCTCGATGCGGGCCAGATCATGCGCGTCGCCCGGGATTACTACGTCGCGACACCCCACATCGAAACCGCCCGCCGGAAGCATCTCCAGGACCTTCAACGTGCGCTGGCTGATCGTCCGCAACGGTCCTGCATGGCGCGCGTCCTGCTCGCGGCATTGGAATGGAACGCCCTGCTGCTGACCTGGGTGTGTGAAGGAGCGGAAGGCCTGGTCAAGGTCACCCGGTTCCGTCGTCGCGCCACGCTCTCCCTGCCCGAGGCAGTCACGACGCCCGCTCTGGAACACAACGAGGCGACGGCCCTTCAGGCACGTCTTCTCGAGTTGTTGGAGAAGGGGAAGCACCCGCTCACGACCCTCCCCTCCCTAAAGACAGGATTGGGCGTGTCTACCGACGCGATCAAAGCTGCAGCGAGTGTCCTGGAAGCTCAAGGGCTCGTGATCATCAAACAGGGCACGATCCCGATGATCGGTGTGGCGGCTCGCCACGCTCAGCAGAATCAGGATTACACCAGCCAGTATGGAAAACGGTTGGCGGGGGCGCCGGCCGTGGTGCAACCGACCTTGCTGCAAGGTGGCAGTGTCTCCGTCACCCCCGAGCCTGCGCCTGTGGTCGAGCCCGCACCTGTGGAAGCTCCCCCTGTGCCCGCTCCGGTCCGTCTGCCCCGTGTGGTGCCCCGTCCGGCGCGTCTGCCGCGTCGCCGTCCGACCCCGGCCCAGGTACCCGCGCGCCCGGCTGTGCAGGTCCGGCGTCCTGTGCGTGCCCCGCTCGCTCGTCTTGTCTCTCCTCGGCAGTGGCCGCCGCCTGAGCGGCCCTGTCTTGAGGTGACATCCTATGAGCGAACCGAGCACCGTTCCGACCCTTTCACCTTTACCCAGTCCCGTGCCGGTCGCCGCGCCCACGCCCGTGCTGCCCGTCGCCCCTCCAGTCCCCCGCGCGCTTCGGCCATTGCCCGAGCAGCACCGCACCGCGAATCCGCTCGAGGCGCGCCGCGACGTGACGCCGACCGAGGCCCCCAGTGGTCCGTCGACACCGGCCGCCCCCAGCCCGAGTCAGGGCCCCGCATTACCGCAACAGGCCAGCGCGACTGCACCCAAGCGGGACCGCAACCGGTACCGCGTGACCGAGGACATCTACATCGTCCGCTTCGCGGGCGAGGTCACACTCCTGCATACCCGGGGGTACGGCAACGATCAGATGTCGGTCGGGCATTACCACACCATCCCGGCGGGTGACACGTGGGCTCAGAACGCCCTGAGTGAGGCGGCACGCATGAGCCGCATCGGTGCGGCCATCCGCATCCACACCACCGAGCGCGACGTGACCGATCTCCTGCGCGATGTGCGCCGCGTGGACAGCAAAAATCCCCAGGCCCAAGACCTGCGTACGGAACTGCGCCGCCAGGACAAGGAACTGATTCCTGCTCGCCCGGACCGCGAACCCCTGATCTGGCGCGAATTCATCAGCATGATCGGGAGTGGCAAGACCCCTCACATCAGCCCCCTGGTGACCTACCTGGTCAATACCTCGGCGTTGACCGACTTCGAGCACGTGTACTGCGGCGTGGTCATGATCGGCCGAGGCCAGATCCTGGTCCACACCGCCAAGACGAAAGGGGACGATCTGGTCGAGGCCGAGTTGGACATGATGTCCTGGGTTCTGGAGGCTGTGGGGGGCGGGGGCCGGGTCGACGTGCATCATTCGCAGGACGGTGCGCGACGGATCTGGGAGCAGGCGGACGTCCTCGCGCAGGAGAAGGGTGATGATGCCCTCGGGCATTCGGGCAGTCGTCTGCGGACGCTCGTGCGGGAGGCTGGCCGGCTGCGCACGCACATTCAGCCTGCCCGGCGGCCCGTCCCGGAATACGACCGATTCGCACGTCTCGCGGTCGCCTCGGCCTACGCTGGGGACCACCTGCTGTGATGACCCTGACGGCCCTCCGTGCGAGCGGCGTGGTGGACGCGGCTGTCCTCGACCGGGTCGAGCAGGCCTCCGGTCAAGGGGGCAGCCTGATCAACCATCTGAGCCAGCAGCTCGGGCGACAGACCGAGGTGGTCTGGGCCGCCCTGACGGAGCACGTGGGCCGTTCCTGCTTCCCGACCCCCGCCAGTGTGGGCCCCGTCAACACCCGCCTGCTCTCCGTGCAGGATGCGACGGAGTACCTGCTCCTCCCACGCGTCGTGCAATTTCAGACGGTCCGTCTGCTGACCCCTGATCCCTTCACCCGCCTGGAGGATGTGCAGGCACTCGCCCCGCAACTGGTGAGGTGGGTGCCTGGAACACAGGTCATCCTGAAGCTGGATGTCGCGCCGCCAGCGGCGTGGCGGGAACTGTTCTCCCTGTGCTACCCCCAGGCCCACGCCCAGGCGCGCGATCCGGAAGACCTGGTGGCCTTGACAGCCCTTCTTCCCCGTCGTCTCCAAGCGACCCACAAGCCCACCGTGGAAGAGCGGGTGGATGCCATGGCGACCTTTCACCGCCTCCCCTACATCGATCCTGCTGTCACCCCACTCAAGCCGGCCGACTACACCCATCTGCCCCTGGAGCCATTCCTCACGAAGCGGCTGCATCCGCACCATACGAACGAGCGCGGCCAACTGGTCGTCCTGGGCACCGCCCGCACATCAGAGGAACTGGAACTCCTCCAGGCCAAGTTGCACCAGCTGAGTGAGGTGCTGCACCAGCCCATGACACTGGCCCTCTGCAGTACCCGCCGCCTGACGCCTCTCCTCACCCCTCTTGTCCCGAAGGATGCTCCTCATGTCTGAAACCCTGACCCTCGCCGAAATCCGCTCCCGTCTCGTGCCCGAACTGCACGGCACCCTCCTGAACATGCTGCGAGATGCAGATGCCAGGTCCATCATCGATGGGTTCTGGACCGATGAGGAAGGCGGTGGGAAGGGGTACACGATGATGGCCTCCCCGGAGCATCAACGCTGGGCTCAGGAGGCCGAAGCCAAGCTCAAGGCGTGCTTTGCGATGAAAGCGACGGACACGATTCCGCTGCCTGCCGCGCTCATCGACAAGACGCTGCTGGAGGCGCTGCTGGTCAAACGCCGGGCCCATAGGGAAAAGCAGAGTCAACCCAAGACCCCTGCGACCCCAGATACGCCGAAAACGAACAGCAAGGGGAAGAAGGGTGGCGCGGCAGCCGCGGGAGCGGAAGCGCCGAACACGGCGTCTTCAGGGGACCCGGATCAGCACACCACGCCCGGCGGACATGACGCTGTTGCTTGAGGAGGCCCTGGATTACCTGGGATGGGGCTGGAGCATCCTCCCCATCCACGCGGGGAACGAGCACGATAAGAACCCACATTCGTCCCTCCTGATCCGCACGGGATACTTCCGCCGCGACGAGGAAGACAGGGTTCGAGCCACCTGGAAACCCCTCCAACTTCAGGCCCCGACCGTCGATCAGGTCACGCACTGGTTCCAGAGCAGCGGCGCGCAGGTGGGCGTCGCGCTTGTGACCGGTCAGATCAGCGGCCGAATCGTCATTGACTTTGATGGCGAAGAGGGGCGAGCGTTCGCGCACGAGCTGGATGTGCGGCCGCACGTGCGCACTGGGGGCGGGTACCACTGGCATCTCCAGGCGCCGCCCTGGCCGACGCGCAATCTGGTCGGGAAGCAGCATCCACACGCACCGGATTGTGTGGATGTGCGGGGAGACGGGGGCAACGCAGTGTTGCCCCCGACGTCTACCCGTAAGGGCCCCTACCTCTGGCTGCGCGATCCCCGTGATCCTGATCCCATTGAGGCTGTCCCCGAAGACCTCCGTGAGGCCTTGGGGTTGGTCCGGCCTGCGATGCCCTCCATGCCTACGGGGAGCTACACGGGGCCTCTCCCCCAGGGGTCGAAGCGTTTTCCATCTCAGCGCATCCTGGACTGGGCGCTTGGGAAGGTCAACGCGGGTGGCGGCGGCCGCAACGATGTGGGCAACCAGCTGGCGTGGGCGCTCTACAACAACGGGTACGACGACGAGGAGGTCGCGCGGGTGGGGCACGCCTACGTGCAACTGGTGGGGCACCTGCACCTGCCGGCGTATACCTGGGCAGAATTCCAGGCCTCCCAGCGCAGTGCCAAGGCGGCTGACCGAGGTGAACCCTGGGGTCAGCCGGCCGCACCAGGCAGCACGGGCGAGAAGAGGGCTCAGAGTCCTGCGCAGGCGCTCGAGGGGGTCTTCTCGACCCTGACCCCAGAGGACCAGGCGCGTGGGGCCTTCCTCCTCGCCTACGCCTGGGCCAGCGAGCGCCGACCCTTGCCGGACACCGTGAAGTACCTGCGCCTGATCGGGCATGCGGGGGCCGCGCAGACCGCTCGTCAGGCCTACGAGGCGGCAGAACGCGGGCACGCCCAGACGGGCACGCTGGAGGGCTTCCTGGCGGCCCGGCAGGTGCGTCTCGGGCGGGGGGCTTGACGTGGAGGGGGGTGACGTGACCAGAATGCCCACAGTAGTACCCCTCTGGTCTTCGGACCCTTTGAAAGTCGCTTCGGCGCTTTCCCTTTTGAGAGTCGCTTCGGCCCTCTCCCCCGTCACAAAACCTGACCTCAACCCGCTTAGGGGACACCATCGAGTGTATGAGGTCAGGTTTTGTCTTTTTTCGCCCGGAGGTCTCGTCAGAGGCCTCCAGGCCCCCGACGTGATCTCCCTTTCTCTCTCTGGAGGGTCAAATGGTCATCACCGAGCATACGGGCGGGTTTCTCACCGGTTCATCCGTGCAGGACAACCTCACCCGACTCCGGCAGCAGGGCATCACCGGCATTGGCGGGTCCGTCCACCGACACCGACTGCACCTGTTCCCCGACTTCCAACGTCGGTTCGAGTCCTCGACCAAGTAAATCCTGTGGGTTGCGCTGAGCAGCCCCGGCATCGCCGAAAGCGTGCCGGGGCCCCCCCAGCGCGCACTCCGCTTCGTAGATCGTCCAGCGTCCTTCCGCCTCTCACAGTCGGAGGCTCACGCCACGACACGAAGTCCACCCCCCGGGTGGCAAGGAGTACACCATAGCACGAGGCATGAACCACGTTTTCCTGATCGGCGCTCTCGCTCGCGACCCCGAACTCCGCTACACCCCCAGCGGCACGGCGGTTTTCGAAGCCACGGTCGCCGGAGAAGACCACATCGTCGGTAACGACGGACGCGAGCGCAAGCTTCCCTGGTACCACCGGGTCAGCATTCTCGGGAAGCCCGCCGAATGGCAGGCCGAACGCAACCTGAAGGGCGGCGACGCTGTGATGGTGGAAGGCAACCTGGAATACAGCCAGTGGGAAGCGCCCGAAGGCGGTAAACGCAGCATGGTGCGGGTCAAGGCCATGCGCATGGAGCAGCTCGGCTACACGCCCGAACTCGTGCAGGATGCGGGTGGCGGTGTGCGCATGAGCGGCGGCATGAACGAAGTGGTGCTCGTCGGGAACGTCACGCGCGATCCCGAACTCCGCTACACCCCTGCCGGCGACGCGGTCCTCGCTCTCGGCCTCGCCGTGAACGAGACGTGGAACGACCGTCAGGGCCAGAAGCAGGAGAAGACCCACTGGATCGACGTCACTCTGTGGCGCGACCTCGCTGAGCGCATGAAGGAACTGAAGAAGGGCGACCCCGTCCTTGTTCAGGGCCGACTCGTCAACGAGGCGTGGACGGACCGTGACGGCAACAAGCGGAACACCACCAAGCTCGAAGGGGCTCGTGTGGAACCGCTCGCTCGTGGCACTGGTACGGCCGCCCCCGCTCGCCAGAGTCGTGAACCCGTCGCTGCTGGTGCCCCCGCCTCGCGTGGTCACACGGCTGCGCCCCCTTCCGTCGCTCGCCCCGCCCCGCCTCGTTCGGGAGGGCTCGACATCGATCAGGGCCTGGACAACTTCCCGCCCGAGGAAGAAGACCTGCCCTTTTGAGTTTCAGCACGCCAGCGTGCACCCGTTGACTGCTGGACGCGCCTCACATTGACCTCGTGTCTGTGACGTGTTTTGCAGCCGCATCTTGCGGAGGCGTCCCTGATTGACTTCATGTCTCAGGGATTTCCTTTTTGGGTGCCCCGTTGATGTTCACCCCTTGTCCCAGGAGACCAGTTTCGTGCTGGTCCCTCCTGGGACACGCACTGGACTGGTCTTCTCTTTCGCGCTCAGCGCCCTGGAGAACACCATGTTTATCCTCACCCGCGAACACCTGCTGTACTTCGTCCTCGTCGCCCTGCTCGGGACCCTCGTGCTCAAGCTGGATCTGTCGCCAGCGTTCGCCCTCGCGGCGTTGCTGGCCACGATTGCCTCTGGGGCGTTGCTCCTGGCGCATGTATCGGACAAGCACCAACAGCGCTTCAACGAGTTGATGGACACGCGTTTCCTCACGCCCACACTCATGCAGTTGCGGGTGGACGACACCCGCGTCCGCTTGGACCGTGCGGATCTGGAGCGGGTCCTCACCTGGGTGACGCAGTACGAAGCCCGGTGGTGGTGGCCGTTCGTCATCCCGATCTCGACCGATGGTCGTATCCGGGTCACGTTGATCATGCAGGGCGAGCAGTGCAGTCTGCGCTTCTCGTCGAACGGTTGGGCCCAGGGCATCCTGTGCTCGACCAAGGACCTCCGGCAGCTTGCTTCCGCCGACTAGACCGTCTTTCTTACCCCTTTCGCCCGCCGACTTTCTGCTGTCGGTGGCCCGAAAGGGACATGGACGAGCGAAGCGGCGGGGCCCCTCCGGAGGAACGTCATGACACAGCACACCCCCAAGCAGGAACACTGGATTCTCCAGCGGCAGTTGCTTCTCGCCGCTGTGCAGTCGGTGCAGGCCACCGACATCTTCACGGAACTGCTTCGGCAGGTCCAGAACGGCTACGTGCGCCTCACGGACGCGGAAACCCTCAGGCTGATGAAGGCGTGCTGGACCGGTTCGCCGGAATCCATCGCCTTCGCGCAGGACATGTTGCTGCGCAATGCGCTGCCCATCCTGTTGCAGATGGCGTACGAGTACAGCACCCGCTTCGGCGGACTGCACGAGGCCTTCGACGGTGCCCTGCACCGCGTCAAGCTACTCCTCCCGTCGGCGCAGGAGACCGAGAAGGGCGTTCGGCACCTCGGCTGGAACGGTGAGCAAGGGGGTATCCGCTGGCTCACCTGGGTCGAGAAGAAGCTTCGCGCCGAACTCCCCTCCCAGGCGGAACGCTTCGTCGATGACAAGAAGGAGTCGGCCACCTCCGGCTGGATCGCGGCCGGTCGTAACCAACTCTTCGAAACCATCGGGAACCATGCTGCGCTCTACGTCGACGGCTTGTGGAGCCTGGAGAACTTCCAGATCCGCAAGACCCGTCCGACCAAGAGCCTGCCCGCCGGGCGGCGCAACCTCGTGGTCAAGCGTGGAGCCACCCGCCTGACCCGCAAGGCGCTGGGGCGCTCGACGAGTGCCCTCACGGCCAATCTCATGGGAAAGGCTCCCCTCGCCCTCGGCGAGAAGGCGCTGACCCCTCAGCCGCACACCTCCTGGTGGGCCGCCATGGACACCCTCCGGGGTGATCAGGCCCGTTGGGAATGGCTGATGGACGATGCTCACCACCTCCTTTCGCACCTGCCGGTGACGCCGGAGTGGGTGGCGGCCGCCATCCGCGCCAAGGGCCACGAGCTGCTGCGTCAACCGCGGCTGGCCGAGCGGACCCTCCGGGAAGCTCAGCGCCGGACGCAGGTGACTGCTGCCTGGGTGAACCGCAACTCGAAGACCACCAAGCTCGACGCCCTGGTCGGTGACGATCAGGACGAGCGCCTCATGGACATCATCGCGGCGCCGGAAGCCGCGCGTGAATTCCGTTTCGAAGCGGAGTTGCACCGTTCGGACAAGCGCCGGGCGTTCAATACGCTCCGGCGGTACGGCCCGGTGCACGGCCCGGTGCTGCTCGCCCTGGACGTCCGCTCCATCCTCCCGACGCATCGGCGGCGGTTGTCGGAGCGGCGGGTCCGGGAGGCCTTCACGGCCTTCTGCGAGCGGTCGGGGATTCCGACGCACGGGACGCAGGCCATTGCCGCAGCGCGCGTCGCTGCCCAGATGGCCGGCCTCGCGCCGAAGGCCTCCTCCAGCGACGTGCGCATGGCCCTCATGGGCGTGCAGGACGCGCTGCGGGGCCGCAAGCCGGTCAAAGGCCGCGTGTCTGTGCTGGGGAGTGCCCTCTCGGGTGCCCTGGCCGGAACGCGCCTCCAGGTCGTGAGCCACTCCGATCAGGAGATCGCCACGGCCTTGCGCCGGCAGTTCCCGAAGCTGAAGTTCGGCTTTTCGCTGGCCGCCGCGTTCGTCTTCGGACGGAAGCTGGACCGGCAGGGGAAAGCGGACCGCGTGTTCGTCGAGGCCTGCCGGAAGGCGGGCGTGCGGATCAAGCTCGCGGAGGACGCCCTGAACCTCCTGCACGATGTGCCTGTGACCTCTCGTCAGGGAGAGCGGGTGCGGGTGCAGGGCGCCAAGGGCTATCTCCGCCCCTGGCAGCTGGCCATCGAAGCGGAAGTTCACCGTGTAGAACGGTGGGCCACGCAGACCCGTCAGGCGCTCCCACAGCTGGACGAGGATCTCCTCGACGAGCAGGACCGAGCCGCTTCCGTGGGGGGCGACACCCAGTTCCTGGGAGCGCTGTCGGACGTCGAAGTCCTCCGGGCTTCCCGGCGGCGCACGTCGGAGATCGCCGATCTCCTGGCCGCGCAGTCCGAGCGGCTCGAAGAAGCCGCGCAGACGGTCAACCTCACGTTGGCCCTGAATACCCTCCTGGACGCGGACGCCCTCGAATACGAGGCGCTGTGCGCGGCCAATCATCAGACCTGGTGGGCGCAGGCTTATGTCGCGCTCGATCACGCCGGCTGCCCCTTCTAAGGGCGCGGTCCGCATCCCCACTCTCGCAGTCGGGGATGCGGCCACTGGCCCTCCTCGGCTGCTCCTTTCTGGAGCGACCATGCATACGTTCTATGTGACTGCTGTTCTCCGTCAACCGACCCTCGACCTTCACCCGACCACCCTCCGGGGCCTGAACGGGCTGAAGCGGGCGCTGCGCCAGACCCTCCCCTTCTTCCGGATCTGCACGTCGCAGATCCTCCGGAATGGTCAGGTGTTTCTCGCCGTCCTGGCTCGCCGTCAACCGCCCCGCAAGGGTCTGGCGCAGTGGGTCAAGGCGCAACTGGATGCCCAGGACGACACCTTTGTCGCCTCGTGTGCCGCCAAGCAGAGGGCAGACACGGAGAAGAAAACCCAGCGACGGAAGCAGGGCTTTCAGAAAACCGCGCCTCTCGCAGGTGTGGTGATCGGAAAGGACAAGCACCCGAAGCTCTATAAGGCCTTCTTCGACATGGTGAAGGCTGAAGCGCTCAAGCTCAGGCAGCAGGCGCTCATCCGAACGGGTCTGACCATCGCCGGTGTCAAGAGCAGCGACCCCATTCGGCTGCTCTCCGAGGATCTGATCGACCCGTATACCGTGTTGACCCACGAGGGGAACGACATCGACTTCCGGGCTGAAGACGCTCTTCGTCGTCTGGCGCGTGCACCCATGGAATTGGCGCGCGTGTACCAGGCGGAAGAGGTCAAGTCAAAGCATGAGGAAGCCCAGGAGCGCGCCGCCCTGTTCGCGCACGAGGATTACTCCCTGCTCAGCGATGAGTTGCGCCAGCAGGTGATGGACGAAGAAGGCCTGTTCATTCCATGGGACGCGTCCCTGAAGAATGTGCAGGCACTCGCCGAGAGCATCACGGACCCGCACCTCCAGAGCCGCGTCATGCAGGTCCTGGAACAAGGGAACGAGGTGGACGACCGGGAACGGATCTACCTGAAAGATGGTGCGCCGGCCTTCAAATGCCGCAAATTGAGTCCTTCTGGACCCTATAAGCCGTACACCCCGACCGTCGATGTTCCCCGGGAATCTCATCTCGCGGAGATCGAACTGAGTGATTCTCCCTTCGCTGGCGAATCCTTCCATCCTGATCAGCCGAGCGCGTCCACGACGATTACGACCGCGAGCACGTACCGGATGATCTCGCAGGGGACGTACGACAGCCTCCTGGCACGTCGCGCGCGCCTCCAGCAGGAAGCCGACCGCATCGCCGACCTCATGGGCAACGCTCTGGAGGACGGTGACTTGCGCGAGAGTGCCGCCTATGACGAAGCACGCGGCCTGATGTTTGCCAACCAGCGCGATCTACGCGAACTGGAAGACGAACTCAGTCAGGTGCAGGTCGGCGACGTGGCGGAAACCCTGATCGGTTCCACCTTTGTCCTGAACCTCGCGGGTCAGGAACGACAGGTCAGACTCACGGATGGTCAACCGACCATCGGCGAAGTCAGCACCCAATCCCCGCTCGGGCAAGCGCTTCTCACTGCGCAGCCTGGCCAGCAGATTGAGGTCCAGCAGCACGTCAAGACGTCGGTGCCGACCTCCTTTCCCGAACTCACGCCCGCTGGCCTCCTCCACCGGAAGCGCGAAGTTCCCAAGGGCCTGAACAGCCCTCTGTGCCCTGATACGGTGCAGGACTACACGCTCACCCGCAAACCCGGAAAGCGTGAGCAGATTTCGCTGAAGACCGTCTTCGTCGAAGTCTTGTCCATGTTCTCCGTTCGTCCTGGCCTCGCCTGAGTGCTGGACATCCTCTAACCCTGTTGTTCTGATCCCTGTGTACTGCCTGTGATGGTGGAGTTGACTGTACGTCCTCCGCATCATGTGCAGCCAGCCCTTGCTGGAGGCGCCCCCGATCGACTTTATGTCTCGGGGGTTTCCTTTTTGGCTTGAGCTGACATCTCAGGGCTCGGAGTCACCCCAAGTACACATACGGTTGGGGCATGCGACGAACTGCGTTAGCTATTCTGCCCGCCGCCTTTCTCCTGCTGACTGCCTGTGGGAGTGGGGCCTTCAGCAACCCCTTCGTGCAGCAGATCAACGTCACCCTCAGCCCCTCCACGCTAACTCTGGCCCCCGGTGCCAACAGCCGCGTGCAGGTCACGGGTGTGGCCGAGGGCACGACCACCCAGCTCACGGGCTTGAATATCAAGGCCTCGGACGTGCCCGCCGACCTGACCGTCACCCCCAGCACGGGCGCGGTCACGGTGGCCGCCGCGAGCGGAGCCAAGGAAGGGACGTACAGCATTCCGCTCGACATCACGACGACGGGGGGGAAGGGCCAGGCGGTCCTGGCGGTCACGGTGGCCACTGCGGCGGCCACCCCGGCGACCGTGACGTTCTCCCCTACCGAGGTCGCGCTGAGCCCAGGGCAGACCCTTCGTGTGGCCGCGCTGATTACGCGCTCGGGCGCGACGGTGCAGGGCGCCCGCATCGTGAGCGTCACTGGCGCGCTGGGCGTCAAGCTTGACGCGAATGACCCGCTGGGCTTCGAGGTCAGCGCGACGGGCGCGCAGACCCTAGGCAGCTACGTGCTCCAGGTCACGACCACCGATTCGAGCAACCGGACGCAGGTGTCCAACCTGAGCGTCACTGTGGAGGCGAAAACGCAATGAAGAAGTTTCTCCTGACGGCGGCCCTGCTGGGCCTCTCCCTGGCGAGTGCCCAGAGCCCGGACGCGCCGGCCAACGCGTCGAACCCGTACCTGGGGGGGAACATTACCCGGGAGTACCGGGCCTCGGACCTGAAGAACAGTTACGGCATCCTCGACGTGGCCGTCGGGGAGATCTGGGTGCTCAACCTGCCGGATGACGTGACGGACGTCGTGACGAGCCGGGAGGGCGTGCTCCAGTTCAACCAGCGCGGGCCGCGCGTGGTGGTGGGCGCGCTGGCGTCGAGCGGGTCCTATCCGATGCTGGTGATGACGGCCGACAGCGTGTACTTCTTCCAGGTCCGTCTTTCCGCGAGCCGGGGTGGGGGCGTGCGGAACGTGGTGGTCCGGGGTGACGAGGCGCCGAGCCAGGACCAGGCCATTCCGGGCTTCCCAAGTACGGCTGCGCAGCCGGTGGGGGCGGCCAGCCCGAGCACGACGGTGTCACAGACGATGCGTCCGGCGGCCCTGGTCCCGGCGGCTCAGGCACCGAAGGCGAGTAGCCCGGCGACTGCTGCAGTTCAGGCCACCGCTCCCGCTCCGGCTGTGACGGTGCCCGTGCAGGGCGTGAGCGCCCCGCAGAAGGCGCCCCAGGCGCAGGTGAAGGTGGAGTGGCGGGCGCTGACCAACGGCGCGCAGACCATGCTGTACTACCGGGCGACCAATACGGGGAGCGGTGACGTGCTGCTCGACGAGCAGGCGCTCACCCTCACGGGACCGGAGGGCGCGCTGACACATACGGCGCCGCTGGGGCTCGTGCAACTGAGCGCGAACAAGACGGCGTATGGGCAGGTGGCCTTGGACGTCGCGCCCGCGTCCCTGAATGTGCTGTGGTCGCCGACCAACATCTGGGGAGAGCGCGGCCCCGTCGTCTCGGGCACGGTGACGGTCGAGGCATTGAAGGCGAACTGAGCGCATGACGGAGCCGACACCGCGTCTGGCTGCCCCCCACCGTGAGGTGGGGGGTCTTGCTCTGCTGCTCCAGGAATTGTATGCCGGTGGTGCGCGCCTGCTGATTGAAGTGCAACGGCAGTGGCCTGAAGCACTCACGTGGGTGGAGGATGGCTATCTCCGGGCCGTCTACGGTGCGCTAGGGGCGGTGATCACCCCAGGACCGCGTGGACTGGCCTTTCTGGATTTGCCCCCTCACGCCGGCCTGAGTGCGCAAGGCGCGACCGCTCAAGCGGCGCTGCGCCTGACCGTCTTGGAGATCCTGCGCCGGGGGTACCGGATCGAGTTCGTCTCAGGCCGGTATCTCCGGGTCCTCGATCCACAAGGCAAGGAACACCTCCTGGTCATCCGCGTTGCCCAAGGTCCACCGAAAGCCGCGACCGTCGCCAACTTGATCCGGGCACACCGGAAGACCTTCCAGCGTACCCGTGGGCGTTTGATTCTGGTGGTGCGGCATCCGGAGCTCTACCGCTATCAGATGACCCGTCAACCTCTACTGGAGGTCTGGGGTCTGGAACTGCCCGGGGTCCAGTAATCCACGGTCATGACGCGCGCCTCCGGGTAGAGCGCCTGGAGACGCGAACTGCGCCGGGGGCTGGTCGTGGCCCAGATGATGCCGCCAGGGAAGGCCTCGAAGGCCTTCATTTTCCGCCGAACCACGAGGGCCGCATACCCGGTATCGACCTCGATGGCGGTCTCCTCATTCCAGACGGCGTCAGGGCGGCTCATTGCCCCGCCATGGTCGATGGCCCAGTGTCCAGCCTGTTCAGGAGGCAGTGTATTCGTGAGGTGGTACCGCACCTCGGCCAGGGCCGCGCTATGCGCCAGCGTCGTGGGCTTCCGGAGGCGGGTGGGCTCTGCATAGAACGTGACCGTGACCTCCGGGCGACTCTGGGAGTGCGGGCGAACGGTCAGTGGAAGGCTGGGGAAGCCTGTGCCGTCCAGGCCACGGCGTTGAAGTTGAGCGTCGGTGAGCACCTCGTCCCGTTGGATGGCCTGGCGCATCTGTTGCTGGCGGATGGTCGGTGGTTGGCGCGTCATGATCCACTTCCTGCGGCCATATCCACGCGCAGCTTGACGGTGCTGCCGGCGGCCAGTTCGCCGAGGCGCACGCTGGTGGCTTGCACGTCGGGGAGCACGAAGGCTTTGGCCAGGCCGCCCCCGAGCGCCAACCAGAAATTTTGCGGCCGCTCGCTGGTGGTCACGAGGCCCGTGCTGGTGACAGTGCTGGTCCGTGCGGACTGGGACTGGACGAAGCCCACGACGCTGTTCGCCAGGGTGCTGAGGGCCGCCTGCGCCGCATTTTTCGTCACCGTCCGGACCTTGCCGCCAACGCCAGGGCCCTCCGGGCTTTCCACGTAGGCTGTCACACTCTGGGGGGAACTCGAAGCGTCCTTCAAGACCGTGCTGAACGTCAGGAGAATCCGTTCCCCATCCGGGCTGAGTGCGGCTGTCCCTCGCCAGAGACTGCCGTCCGTAGCGCGCGCCCAGACCGGGTGGGTGGCCCCGGTCGAGACGACCACGCCCGTCTCCAGCGCGGCTTCCAGGACCATGCCTGGCGTATAGGCAGGCATGGTCCTGGGTGTCACGAGCGCCTGCGGAGCGGCCGACTGCGCCGTGTTGGTCTCTGGGGGCGTGGCAGGGGTTGACATAGCCGTTACACCGCTCGAGGAGGTTTGCGCTGAGGTCTGTTGCCCGGTACTGCTGTAAAAGGCTGTGGGGACCGCAGTGGTGCTTCCAGTGCTCTGGCTGCTGCTCATGACAAGCGCTTGAGTAGGCGCTTCCGTCCGGGCCTGCGTGCTGGACGTGCTCACGAGCGCCGCCGCCGGTGCTGCACTTCGGGTGTCCTCGGTCCTCGTCATCTGGAGGGCCGTTCGGGTTGCTGCTGGAGTGGCCGCCGCAGTCTGGACAATGGCCGTCCGCGCCGGGGCAGCGCTGGGCGCGCTACTCACGACCGCTGCCCGCGTTGCTGGGGCCGCTCCCGTTGTGGCGCCTCCTGCCTGACTTCCCCTGCTGACCAGTGCTGTCCGGGCAGGTGCAGCACTGGATGTCGCCCCACCTGCGGTACTCGTGAAGGCAGTCGCCGGGCGAGTGGCCGCTGGAGATGTAGACGTCAAGGTGCTCGGCGTCGGAGCGGGGAGGGAGACGACCGGAGCTGTGCTCTGACCGGAGACGACCGGGGCGGCCGAGGTCCGGGGCGTCAGGGTGACGGGCGCTGTTACGGGTGCGGACGCGATACGAATAGGCTGGACAGAGGCCTGAGAAGGCGTACTCGTCGTCGAGGGTGCTGGAGCGGCCGTAATAGGCGTCGGCGTGCTGTAGGTGGGGGTGTCATAGGTCGGTGTCGACGTGGGTGCAGCCTCAGTGGCCTGGATGGGTGCCGGCGCGGCCTCCGTGGGCGCAGCGCCCGTGCTGCTGCCATTCGGAATGACCGCTTCGGGTGTGGTCGTGTCCTGGGTGCTCTGGGGGATGCCACTGGCCTCGGGAGCCGTCGTCACCCCCGCCGTCGTTGCGTTCGCCGGGGTGGTCGTGGTCGTGGTCCGGGAGGTGGTCGCCGCACTGCTTTTGTTCTCCGGAATGAGGGCCGTGACCAGCAAGAGCGCGCCGAGGAGACATACCCCGCCAATGCCGAGCGTGATGGGGCGAATCTTCTTGGTCCCCCGGACGCTCTTTCCCTTGGCCTTGTCCATCCCCGCATTGAGGAGGCCCTGGACACCCGCACGGGGGCTCTGGCCGAAGAGTTCACGCGCCTCCTGTTCATCCTGATCGGCAACGGCAGCGTTGATCTGTCCTGCCAGTTTTGGCTCCTGCTGACTGATGCTCGCCAGGAAGGCATTGAACTCCGGCGCTTCCGGTTCCGGGAGCTGAAGGGACGGATCAAGCTCTGCGAGACGGGCTTCGAGGGTGGCACGGGCATCAGGGCGATAGGGCATGCCTCAGCGTGCGTGCGCTTGGGGTGACCTCGTGCGTCATGCCCAGGTGATGGGGGTATTGGGGGGGTGGATTTGGGCCGAGTGCTCATTTTGAGGATCTGGAGTCACCCCAAGTACACGCACTGTGTTCTCGGAGGTTCACATGAACACGATCACGACTGTCCGCCCCGCTTCCGCCCTCGTCGCCTACATGCAGTTCCTGCACATCCGCTGGCTCGCCTTCGTCGCTAGCATTTTCGCCTTCCTCGCGAACAACATGGCCAGTGCGCAGGCCACCCCCGACGAACTCCTCAAGGAAATGGACGGTCGGGCGAGTGTCTTCTGCAGCTACGTCAACGTGCTGCCCAACAGCAAGTGGGTCAAGCTCGGCGGCCTCATCTTCTTCCTGATCGGCATGATTCTGCTGATCTTCGGCGGCCGTGGTGGCAACGTCTACCTGCTGCGCGGCATCGGCGCGGTCATCCTCATCCCGTCGGGTATCGCCATCGCCAAGGCCTTCGGTCTCGTCTGCTGATGGAAACGCCTTTCCCCCAGTACAAGAAAGGCGTCCCCAAGATGGGCCTCGACGAGATCACCCATTTCCTCCTGGCGATCACCATCGCGGGCATCCCCTTCTTCCTCGCTCAACTGTTGCTGGGGGAGTGGCAACTCGCGCCCGTCGTGGCCGCCATCGTCGCCTACGGCACCTTCCGGTGGGTCGCGGTGCCCACCGTCCGCTACGTCTTCGGCCAGCTGCCCCCTGCTTACGTGGAGCACAGCATCCAGACCATCTTCTTCCGGGGGGGGCTGGCCGCCCGCCCCGACCCTGAGCCCATTCCCCTGGAGATCAAGTAATGCCGTACCACGATGTCGTCGCGGCCACCCGGGTCGCGGACGCGATGGGCAACCTCACCGAGAAGCTCACCTACCAGGGGCTCAAGGATGGGGTGGCCTTTTCTTTGGACAACAAGCTCTCCTTCGGCCTGACCGTGCAGCTCGTCTCCGCGGCCAGCGCGACCCTGGACCGTCGGATCGGCACGCGCGACCGGCTGATGCGCGCTGTGCAGGGGTCCCTCCCCGTGGGGGCTGTCGTACGGTTTTACTTGGAGAACCGCCCTTCTACCCCCACAGATCTCGCTCAGCACGGGCCCGTCCGCAAGGATGGGTCCATTCTGGAGCAACTGCTCGTGGGCAATTTCAACGTGCTCGAGCGGATGCGGCAGAAGGGATACGTCAGTACGGCAGAGGCCTACTTGACGGTCACCCTGCCTGTCCCCGGCCGGCCGAAGAAGACCCCGTACCGGCCGGAGCAGATCGCGCCCCTGATCGAGAAGGCCCACATGATTCAGCAGCGTCTTGCCCGGCAGCTCAGTGTCAACGGCATGACCGCCCAGGTCATGACGACGGAGCAGGTCTGGGGCCGCATCATGGACTACCACAACCCCAGCATGGCGAGTACGCCCAAACCCGTATACCAAGCCCAGTTCGATGCGGCAGACCTCGGGGGCGTCCGGGTCCTGCGCAAGTTCAAGAACAACCCGAAAGTCACCAAACCGTACGTCGCGAGTATGCGCGCGCAGGTGGCCTGTAGCGACGTGGACCTGGATTACGATTCCTGTTTCATGTTAGGCCTGAACCGGGTCGGTGTGGTCAGCTTCCTCAAGCCCACCCGGAATTCTGCCATCGGCTGCACGGACCAGATCCTCCAGGCGCTGGGCGGGACGCACAGCACCCTCATGATCGAGTACCTCGTGGTCGACGTGCCTAAAGTCCGTGCGGAGATCAACGAGTCGCTGGACAAGCAGACGACGGCCGCCGACGACCCGAGCATGAAGGCTGGACGGGAGGTCTACAGCCGGATCGCCACCGGCACGGCCCTGATGCAGGAACTCGAAAGCGGGCAGGTCCTGACCGAGATGAGCATGCACGCGATGATCTACGCGCGCACGCAAGACGAGCTCGACGAGCGCCGGGAGCGGACGCTGGCCGCGTTCAGTGCCGTGGGCGGCTGTATGCCCCGGGTCGCCAGTAGCGGGCAGGCCATCATCCTGTTCCTCCAGAACGCGCCCTTTTCTGGACAGCGCAGTAGCTACCAGACCGGTGCCTACTACCAGAACGCCGTGGACTGCATTCCCCAGGTCGGCCCCTGGTCGGGGAACGCGAAGGGGGTGCTCCCTTTCCGGACGCGCTCCGGGAACGTCTTCAGCATCACGCCGCGCGCCCTCCGGAATGCAGGGGTCGTCGTCATGGCGAAGGCCGGGAGCGGGAAAAGCGTCCTGATCAACATGCTGTCCTCTGGCCTGGTTCATAACCACGACGCGAGCTTGACGGTCGTTGATCCCAAGCGGGATTACCTGCCCCTGTTCATGGCCCTGGGCGCGCTGCACTCTGTCATTACCGTGGCTCCCAATGCCCGCTTGCCGAATGGCAAGCGCGTCTGCATCAATCCCTTCGATCTTCCCCTCGGGGAAACGACTGCCGGTGCGGAGAAAGTGGCGTATCTGCTGGAGCTGATGCGGGCGCTTCGGATCAATGACGGGTCTGGGCGCCGAATCAGCATCCTGATCGAAGCCATCACCGTCTTCTACCGGAAGTTCTCTGCCCCACAGATGGTCAACGGCGAAGAGGTCCTCGTGTATACCGGGGGCGGAACGCTCACCGGTTTCGTCGACGTCCTGCGCTTCCTGAATACCGTGGGGGACCAAAGTGTCCAGAGCCATCCGCTGCTCAAGCAGGAAGTCAGCAACATGGCGAACGATCTCCGGGCGTACACCGGCACGACCCCTCTGGGCACGATCCTCGACGGACTGACGACGGTGGATCTCGACTCACGGTACCTCTACCTCGATATCAGCGGCATGATGCAGTACGACGCGATGAAAGCCATCGGCGCGCTGCTGACGAACGAACTGGTGCTGCAGCGGGCCCTCCGACTGAAGGGCGTCAAGGTCGTGGTGCAGGAAGAAGGAGGCGTGGCCCGGGAACTCCCCGAGCTGGTGAACATCACCAACCGTCTGTTCAAAACCGGCCGGAGCCTGGGCATCATCCCCATTCTCAGCGTCCAGAACATCGAAGACGCGCAGGCTTATGCCGGCGTCATCAACAACGCGGACACCCGCATCCTGCTGGAAAGCAATCCCAGCGAGCGCGCGGAAGTCGCCCGCATCTTCGAACTGAACGACGCCATGCGCGCGCTGCACGCCAGTCTCGGGGGTGAGCCAGGGCGCTTCCAGGAAGCCCTGATCCTCCAGAACACCAGCTCGGGCGGTGGGCTGAACGGGGATGTCGGACAGCTCTGGCTCTCCCCTGAAGCGTATTGGATGACCACCAGCAAGAAGGAGGAGGCCGATCTGCGCGCGCAGGTGGCCGAGGCCTATTTCAGGGGCGACCAGGCGGCCGCCGCCCTGTATATCGCTCAAGGAGGCGACCTGAATGCCACGCCACAGCACCCGTCCTTCGCCCATTCGGCGTAAGACTCTCTCCCTCCTGGCGCTCCTGGCGTTGGGGGGCCTGGCCCCGGTCCCCCCGGGGCCCCTCGTCATCTCTCAGGCCTTCGCGGGTGCGCCGGCCCCGACCCCAGCCCCAGCCCCAGCCCCGACTGATCCGGGCACGGGGAACCTCTCGCCGGAGGATGTACTCTCGGCCTTCGCCAACGGACAGCCGATCCCGGGGTTCGAGGGGGCCAGCAATACCTTCCTGTCGGTCGACTCGACGATCGCCATGCTCGCGCGCGCCATCGACATCCTGTCGGCCGTGCCGGTCATCGGGCCGATTGCCATGATGCTCAAGCCCATCGTCAACACCTACATGGACATCAAAACGACCGTCCAGCCCATCCTGGACACGGTCAACCGGGGCCGCGAGTACGTGGGGCAGATGCTCCAGGCCAAGCAGACCATGACCCGGATGTTCCAGAGCGGCAGTTTCGGCGACGCCGTGAACAACGTCAACACCCTGGTCAACCAGTTCGGTGGCCTCGCCAACCTGCCGGCCGGTTTGCGCAAGATCAGCGCGAACGATCCGCAGAAGGACGTCGCCAACATCCTCAAGGCAGCCGATCAGCAGATCAACCAACTCCGCCAGGACCAACAAACCGCCCGGCAGAATGGGGATGCAGCCGAGTACCGCAGTCTGCTCCAGCGGGAGGAGGAAGCCCGGCAGCTGCGCGCCCGCATCCGCCAGGCGGGGGAAATCGCGGCCGCGCAGAAGGACGCCCTGGACCTCGCCAACCGGTCCAGTCAGGTCGTGGGCTCGGTCGGGCAGAAGACCGCCGGGTACGCGAACAACCTCATTACGGTGTCCAGCGCCGAGGGGGCGATGAAGGTGATGGGGAGCATCGCCCTCGATCAGCTCAACGCGAGCGCCGCGGGCTTCGACACCCTGAGCCAGCAATTGGCCCTGATCAGTAAGCAGCAGACCATCGGCAATGAGCAGGGGGACCAACTCCTCTCCTACTTCCAGGAGCAGCGGCGTAAGGATGTGAGTCAGGCGCGTCAGGCCATCGAAGCGGAGAACGAGCGGCAGGTGGAGGAATACAAGAGCATGGTCCGCCGGAGCGACACGCTGTCGGCGGGCATCGGGCAGACCCTCAAGCCGAGTTCGGAGCAGCGCAGCAGCATGGCGGACCTGATGCGGGGCGTGATCAAGTGATCGTCCTTCTCCGGCGCCTCCTGCCCCTGCTCCTCTTGCTGGGGCTGGGCGTAGCTGCCGCCCAGGACGCCAGCAAGCTCCCGGAGTGCATCCTCACTCCGGGCACCACTGCGGCCACGCCGGACGGCAGCAACCTCACGCTGACGGCCTTTCTTCCCAATGCACCATGCAACATGGCGCAGATCATGTACCTCTGGGGCTACTGGGGGCTGTGGAAAGGGATCGCCTTCGTGGGAATGGGATTGACGACCGCGTTCTTCTTCTGGTCGCTCTTCCGGGCAGTGCTGTCCAAGACGCCGGAGAAGGCGCTCATTCCTTTCCTGACGGCGCTCGTGCTTGTCGGGTTCATTTCCCCCGCGACGAAGGGGGAGGGCGTCATTCCCATGGTGCAGTCCACAGGGGTGGAGTGGTTCAATGCGCTCTACCGCACCTCAGCGGACGTGGGCTACGCCGCGATGTCCAGGGGTGAGAACAGTGTTCAGGCGCAGACGGCGGCGCTGGGCAGGAATCTGGCCCTGCTGGTGGCGCGCGCGCAGCATGCCTCGACCATCCGTGCGCAGATGGCCCAGATCAAGGCCGGGAAGATCACTGGCGACCTGGCCGATCCGAATCTGGCGAACACGCTGTATGCCGACCAGATTCGGAATGAACAGGCCGGGGCCGACTCGCTGATCTCCAATCGTGGGTGGATTTTCAACGTGGGGTACTGGCTGCTGTTCGGCCTGTTCAGCATTTTCGCGGGCATCATCGTCGTGGTCGGAGGCACGATGCAGCTGATGCTGCTCCTGTTGCCGGTGGCCCTGGCCTTCCTGGTCCTCGGGCAGTTCAAGCCCGTCACCGCGATTGGGGCGTCTTACCTGAGTGCCCTGCTGACGATCGGCGTGCTTCCGGTCATCGTGGCGACCATCGCGTCGATCACGCTGGGCATCCCGGCGGCCAAGATGCTGCCGGTGGTCACCCAGATGAACGGCGATCTGTCCGCCCAGCTCACGCGGTACCAGGAGCTGCTCCGTAATGGGTGCCAGTGGTACGAGGTGTCCTGTAACTTCGAGGCCCAGGTGTTCAACCCGATCCTCTCGGATCTGACGACGATCAAGGAACTGTTCATCACGTTGGTCGTCGTGGTGCTCTCGGGCATTGTGGGGCTGAGCATCGGCGCGACATTCATCCGCCGCGTGCCCGCGGCCATTGCTGGTGTCTTTGGCGCCAGCGGCGGCGGGGAGTCCAGTGGTGTGGAAACCGGTGGGATCGGCAAGCTGTTGGCGATGACAGGCGGCATGAAGATGCTGCAGCAGCTCACCCGGACCCCAGGAGCCAATGCGTCGAGCGCTGGCCCGAAGACGGATGGATCTCCAGCACCGTCACCAGGGCCGGCCCTCCCTCCAGGGGGTGGCGGCGGGCAGTACACGCCGCCGGAGTCGGTCACGGCAGGTAGCGGATCGAGCACGACATCGACAAGTGGCAACATTCCCCCCGAATCGGTGACGGCTGGCAATCCTCGAACGGTGGTTGGGGCTAGCTATGCCGCTTTCCAGGGGAGCCGGGGCGCTGGGATGCCGTTCGGCCAGGCGGTCCAGGCCGGGGTACAGCCGATGTTGGCCGGGGCTGCCGCTGGCGTGCGGGCACATGGCCAGACGATCCGCCAGGACTATGGGGCCGCCGCGCAGCGCGGGCGGGAGCACCTGACCCGGACGGCCTCGAACCTGGCCTTCGGCTCGGCGAATGCGGAGCGTGGGCGTGCAGCCGTGAGCGCGGCCGTGCAGGACTTCCGGGACACCAACGCCCAGGTGCGCGCGCAGGACACCACCCAGAACCGCTCGGTCAACCCGGATGAGTTCGAGACGCGTAGCCGCCGTGATCCTGTGGCTGCTGCGCAGAACGCCGCCCAGGCCCAATCCCACTTCACGGTCACGCCGGAGCAGCGTGCCGGTGAGCAAGGCGCGCGGCCGGCGTCTCGTACGGAGCTCTCCGCCCGGAACCAGGGCGGCAGCCTGCAGGACTGGACGGCGGCCCCTGCGCCCGTTCGCCCGCCGAAGCTGGGTCCCCCACCGCCCCGCCCGGTCAGTCCGACCGAGCAGGAAGCCCAGAGTCACAAGACCCGGATGGCGCAGGGCACGGGACCGACCCTCGCGGACATGGATGCGACCCGGCGCAACACGTTGGCCCTCGGTGGGCCGCAGGGGAAGGCGATCCCCGGTGTCTTCCCTGGACCGCTCGAGCCCCGGCCGGCAGCCCCGGCACCGACGCCCCCTCTTCCGCCACCACCCGCGCGCCGGACGGAACGGGCTCCGGATGAGCAGTGGCAGGCCAGCCATCGTCCAGTTGCGGACTGGCAGCCGCCCCAGAAGCCACTGCCCCCACCACCTCCTCGGGTGACACCGCCGCCCCTGGATATCCCGCTGTCCCACCTGATGAAGCCGGCACCGACCCCGCCGGACGAGGAGAACCCGAAGCCATGATGCCCTCCCATCACACCTGCGCCTGGGTGTGGTGGCAGGAGCGAGCGGGCCTGCCCATCCCTGGGTGTGCCCGCTCTGTCCTGCCCCTCCCGGCACGCTCGGTCTCGACCATCCCGAATGACGCGCCCCTCCCCTGGCGCACCCTGAGAGGCTCCCGATGACGCAAAGCAAAGCCAGCATGCCCACCCGGCCCCAGGCGGCTCCCCTCAACCCGGTGACGATCACCTTCCTCTTGGCCCTGATCATTGCCCTGTCCGTCCTCCTGGTGCAGTTCATGGACGTGGGCGAGCAACTCTCCAGGCTGATCCTGAAGTACACGGGGCTGGGCCGGGCGAACAGCCTGACGGCCGACGAGTGGGCCGCTGTACTCATGGCCTGTGGGAATGACGTGAAGTGCTCACCCTGGCTGACGGCCCGCCTGAGTGCGGGCATGGCCGGGTACTGGTGGATTCTGGTGCTGCCGGTGATCGCCCCCATCATCGCGGCGAAGGTGTTTCCCAAGCCGAAGGTCGTCGAGGCCAAGGACCCTGGCCTGGCAAGCTGGGAGCGCAAGGAAAAGATGACGCGCTTCCTGCGAGGGAACGACACGCCCGATGACCGCTTCACGGGGTTCATGGGGTACCTGAAGGAGGGCACTGCGGGCAACGGCTTCGATACGAAAGACCTCCCACCGCTCTTCATTCCCCGGGAGGACTGGTGCCAGAACACCCTGGTCTGGGGCGGCATCCGCAGTGGCAAGACGACGTCCTTCTTTCAGCCCAACATCTTCCTCGCGGCTCACCTGAACATGACGTGCATCGTGTTCGACATCAAATGGCCGCAGAAGGATTCGGGCTTCTTCGAGACCATCGGGTACTGGCACGCGCGTAAGCGGCGGGTCGTACTCCTCAGTCCATTTGAAGAGTACGGCGCACGGGTGAACTTCCTGGCCGGCGTGAACAGTTTCAGTGATGCCCTGGAAGCCGCCGACGCCGTGTTCCCTCCCCCCGAATTTATGGAGGAGCGAGGGAAGCACTACAACGACAAGAAGCGGTTCATGATCGCGGCCCTGATCTGGATGCTCCGCACACTGGAGGGCGACAAGGCCACCATGCGCGATGTCCTGAGGCTGGCGCTGATGGATGATGATCGGCTGATGGAGTGGGTGGAGCAGGCCACTGACCTGGAGGCAAAAGCCATTCTCCTGAACTACAAGGCGGCTGGCGACGGCAACTTTGCGGAGACGAAGAACGGCATCGTCAGTGCCCTGAAAGTCTTCTTCAACGAGAACGTCGTTCGGGCGACGAGTGGGATGCCGGGCGAGACGACTGACCTCGACGAGTGCTACCGCACGAGCACCCTCGTCGTTGTGGGGATCAACCAGAAGAACCAGATGGACGGCTCCGGAGAGGTCCTCTTCCGGTTGTACAAGCGGATGCTCGACGCCGCCTCCATGCGGGTCGTAGTCGAGCAGGGCGGCAAGCTCCGGATGCACGCGGCCTACTGGCTCGACGAGCTGCCGTCTATCGGTCGGATCAACTACCTGATGCGGTCACTGGGCACCCTGCGGTCGTACAACATCAGCCACCACCTGGGCATCCAGAACGATGCGCAGGGCCAACTGGTCTACGGGGATACATACTGGAAGGCCATCAGTACGAACGTCGTGGCGAGAGTCGTCATGTTCCCCCGCGGGATCAACGGTGACGATGCCCGGAAGGTGTCCGAGACCATCGGCATGACCACGGCCGTCGAGACGACCATCGGGGGCAGCCGGACCATCAACCCGTTCGAGCACGAGGGCAGCCACTCCGCGAGTAGCAAGCTGGTGGAGCGCTACCTGCTGTCGTTCGAGGAGTTCAGTGACTTCAGTCTGGGCGAGGCCGTCGTGCGCATGAACGGACAGCAGCCCATCCGGACGCAGCTGGTCCCGATGGGTATGAAGACTGTCAGGGGCACCGGGATCAAGAAGGAGCCCGCCAACATGTTGTACGAGCTCTACGCGGATACGGTGTCGCGTTGTCCCGGGGGTCTCATCGCGTATACGAACAGGATTATTGAGGAAGGCCTCCTGGTGGGGAGCAGTCCCGTACGGACGCTGCAGCCGCGCCGTCAGATCGCACCTCAAGGTGCTGGTGTCCCACAGGGGCAAAAGCTACCGCAGCCTGCCCCACTGAGCGTCAAGAGCAATGCGGCCGCACCGAGTGAGGCGTCCACCCCCATCGTCGTGATGGACCGCAGTTCGGAGATCAATCTTCCCGTGTCCGAAGTGGTGACGTGGTTACACGCCTGCATGGCGGAGCTTCTCGAAATTTACGTGCTGGATTTTGAGGAGGGCGTCGTACAGGTCAGCGTCCGGGTGAACAAGCAGGAGGCCACCGCCCTCAATGGGGAGCAGACGCTGCGCCGACTGTTCATCGGGAACCTGATCGAGTGGAGCCGGACCCATCAGGATGCCAAACTGCTCACCTCTGTTCTTGAGGCCCTGGACCCAGCAATGTTGCAGACGTTGAGGGACTACTACGAGGCGCGGAAGGTCTACTACTGGTTCCGGGAGAACGCAGCCTTCATCGAGGGGACGGAAGCGCGCCTCACCTATCTGGCTGCCTGCCAGGCCAAGGGGGAAGAACCTCGGGAGGCCTGCGCGATTCTGGAGGCGGATCAGACCTTGCTGTCCCCCAAGTTGACCACTCGGGAAATCTTCAGGTCAGGCGGTGCGGTGGACTTCCCGACTCGCCGGATCGAGTCCAGAAACTACGACCTGATTCCGATGATGTCCTGGGCGGCCACCGCGGAAGCCATTCGGCAGGGGAAGATCAAAGAGGACAAGGAGAAAGCGCCGACTGGCCTCAGCCGCCGGGAGCGCACACGGCAGAGCGGGGACCAGGTCAGTCATATCGTGAGACAGGCAAGTGATGCCGAGGGGGCCACCGGGTAACGAGGTCACCCCAAGTACACGCACACTTCTGGCGTGACTTTCCTCAGACGATACGCGGCGGTCCTCGCCCTCTCCCTTCTCGGGAGTGCGGGGGCCGCCGACACCTTGCCGCCCTCCATCCAGGCCATCACCCAGGCCCGCCGCGAGATCATCGCCGTGCTCCCACAGGTCGGGAGCGAGGCGATGGCCCAAGCCCTCAAGACCGCCGCTGGGAAAGGCACCCGCGTCTTCCTGATCACCGAGCGCCGCACGGTCAAGGGTGGGGGGTACCTCCTCACGGTCAGCCACGGGCCGTCCAGCATCCGCACCTATCTCTACGCCGGCCAGATCTCTCAACCCTGGGTGATCGTCGACGGCGCCTGGGGCCTGGCCGGGCCGGGCCTAGACCGGAGTGCAGGTGGCGACCTCCAGATCTTTCGAGACGGCGCGACCCTCCAGCGGTTGAATACCTGGGCAAGACAGGTCACGAAGGCTGGCCCCATCGCGCGGCCGGACCTGCTCAAGTTGCGGTACAGCAAGTGAACGCACAGGTCACCCCAAGTACCACCAAGGTGAGCCATGCTTGAACGCACTCTGGACCACATGGTTTTCCGTTTCCCCTATCGCTACGAAGTCCTGCTGCTGCTGGTGTTCGTGGTCATCCTGGCGTGGCCGCTGTTCACGGGTTTCCAGGGGTTCGTGATGGGGGTCGTCATCTTTCTGGTGCTGCTCGACGCGCGGAGTGCCAGCCAGTTCAAGCGCGGGACGGAGGACCTGACCACTGTGGACCGATACCTGAGCGCCATCCCTTTCCGTTACGAAATCCTGTGCGGCCTGGCAGCCGTGCTGTGGGGCCTGTGGTGGCTCACGGCGGGGACGACCGGCTTCATGTTCGGCGTGGGGATTTTCATGCTGGCCCTCCGTGCGCGCAGCAGCTCGCAGCTCAAGCGTGGCACGGCCACGACCTATGTCGAGGTGGAGTGACGTGCCCCCCATCGTCAGCGAGCTTTCGGGTGTCGCCCAGGTGACGCGGCACCTGAAGTTGCCTCCGCAACCCATCTTCGACCTGAGTACGGACGCGGAGTTCGAGGCCCTCCTGGAGAAGCTGCCGATGAGCGTGCAGCCCCTGGTCCGTGACCGCATCCGCGACGTCGAGGAGATTCGCATTCAAGCGTTCAGCCCCATCGAGGTCCTCTACCGGCACGCGCACATCTTCTACCCCTTCGAGCCCACCATGGAGGACATGAAGGTGCTGGACTCGCTAGGGGCCTGGCGAGATGACGGACGCCTGGGCATGGAAGGTACGTTGCACCGCTTCGGCCGGATGGACACCGCCCAGCAGACGAGCCTGGTGACGGTCCGAGTGGCGAAGGCCTTCGTGGGTCTCGCCGAGCCGCTGCGGCCCTGGCTGGAGAAAGCTCAGGACGGCGTGATCATCATCGGCCTACCCGGTGCGGGCAAGACGGCTCTCCTGCGAGATGTGAACCGCATCCTCGGTGAGCGCCTGGCCGGTCGGCTGTTCGTTTGCGACTCGTCGAACGAGATCCTGGGGGACGGCATCCAACCGCACTCGATCACCGACTGGCTCTCCCGCGTGCCCATCGGTGACCCGAAACTCCAGCTCTCCAAGCTGAACATGGTGGTGAAAAACTTCCAGCCGCGGTGGATGGTGGTGGATGAGGTCAGCAGCCCCGATGACGCACGGGCCATCGGGTACGCGAGGTCACGTGGGGTCCGGGTCGTGATGACGTGGCACGCCGGGAGTCTGGCGAGCGCATACCAGGAGTCCGAGGAGCGGACCCTATGGTCGCTCATCAAGCGCAATGAGGAGGGCATCACGGGACCATGCGTGGCGCAGTTGGGCATCCTGGTCCGAGGCCGGGGAGAGTACGTGGTCTTCGAGAACTTGACGGAGGCCTTCGCCAGTGTCGCCGCCGGGAACCTGCCGTTGGGTGTTCAGGTGAGCGTCGCACAGGACACACCGTGGGAGAACCGCGAGCAGGCCTTGAGCGGCTGAGTGTTCCAGCGGGATGGTTGGGGAGGTCCGGAGTACCGGGCCTCCTCTTTTCTTTGGGCGGTCGTGAGGCCAGCGTCAGAGCACGGCGGTCACACTGACCCATGACGCGAGGTGGGGATTCGACGCGCGGGTGTCGGGGTGTACCGTTCGCCCTGGATGCCCAAGGGCGAGTCACTGATCCGGCGAAGGCCAGCGCTACGCAACCCTACACCTGCCTGTGGTGCCACGACCGGGTGCATCCTGTTCGGGCCTACCGGCGTCGGACGGGTCAGACCTGGCGCGCGCACTTCAGCCACGCCCCGCACTCCACCTGTACGGCCACCGGGGAGGGCATCCTTCATCGGGCAGCCAAGCATCTCCTCCGCCAGCAGCTGCTGCAGCGTCGTGCCTTCGGCCTGCACCTCCTGTGTCTGGACTGCGGCCGTGAGGAAGTGCTGGATTACCAGCTGCGTCCAGGGTGGCAGGTCAATCTGGAGGTTTCCCTCGGGATCTTCAGGGGCGACGTGGTGATCCAGGACCCCGAGGGTCGCCCGGCCTTCGCCTTTGAGATCCGGGTCACGCACGAGGTCGGCGAGGAGAAGGCCCGAGGCCTGAGCTGTCGCTGGGCAGAAGTGGATGCGGATGTTCCTGCACTTCTGAAGGGGGAAGGCGGGGCACTGGAGCTGTCGGCCGTGAACACGAATCTGTTCTGGTTCCATCCCTGCACCTGTGGCAACAACGCACCGACGAATCTCCTGGCTTTGGAGCGGAAGGCCGCTCGCGAGGCGGAGGCCCGCCGTGTTCAGGCTGAACGTGTGGAGCAGGAGCGGCGGCGCATGGAGGAGTTGAACCGGCAGGCTGCGCGCGCGGAGGAGGAACGCCGGGCCTGGGCACAGCAGCGCGAGAGAGAAGCACGTCATGCGGAGCAGGAGCGGCACAAGCAGCAAGGGAGCCGGGATCAATTCATCAAGACGTTTCTGCGCACGCAGGTTCCGGAAGTGTTCGACCGCCTGATGGTCTTCTCTTGCGTGGTCGCCGATTGTCCGGGGTGCCAGAAGCGTCAGGTGTTCTTCGATCCGGGTGGGGTGAACATGATGCCGACCTGGGCACCGCATCTCGCCCGGCGCCCCTCGGGCATTCATCCCTGGCAGCCGGTGTGCCCAGCTTGTGATTGGTCAGGGCCTGTGCCGGCAGGCGAGCGGCGGATGTATCACGGTCATGCCTGGCACGGATCGGCGGCCACCGCCACGCCGACCTCGCTCCGGAGTGCCCTTCCCCACCGGGCAGCGTCACGAGCGGAGGCGCAGGACTTCTGGTGGAATCGCGAAGAGGACTGAGGGGAGCCGCCGCGCTTCCCTCCTCTCTCGCACAGAGGAGAAGGAGGGCGCGAGGGTCCGACGGGCAGCCGTGGTCCTGATGTACGTCCATGCAGCGACCGACCTTCGCTCAGGGTGCGTCGATCAGTAGGGACTGCTCGGGGATGGCGAGGCCAGGGCCAGTGGTCCGGATGACCAGTTGGGCGCGCTGCTCCGGTGACAGGCTGAGGAAGAACGTCTGACGGTAACGGCCACAGGGCGTCTCCAGCTGGAGCACATTCGTCGAGCCTGGATCGAAAGGCAACTGGACGAAGAGGGCGGGACTTCCTTCGGCACTGTGCGGCAGGGTGTCGGACGAGAGCCGGATCTGCTGGCCGATGAACTGTTGCACGCCCTGCCGCCAGTTGAGGTTCTGGTAGATCGGTAGGGCGTGCAGGCGGTAGGTCTGGCGGGTATCTGGGGTCAAGGTGCGGGCGAAGTCCGCCTTCACTTGTTCGTAGGAGGTGGCGGCGGCCGCCCGGATCTCGAGATCGAGTTGGTTGAGTTGGGTGTCGATCTGCGCACGCGTCTGCCAACCTGGGCTACCACGCACGAAGGCCTGACAGGCCTCGTGGAGGTGGGCGCGCTCCTGGCTGTTCAGGGAGAGGCGCCATCCGAGGGCTGCCAGGAACGGGAGGGCGACGAGGGCACAGGTAATGAGGAAGCCCCGCGAAGGAGAGAGGACCGGGAACGTGAAGCGAGGCCGGGGGGGCGGACGCATCAGGACCCTGACTTGAAAACGTCACTGGCCTGAAGTTGCGTGACACTGCGGACGACGTGTTCCTGTCCCTTCTGGATGACGGCGAGCGTCTGTTGGATCTGGGTAAGCTGGCCGGCGACGTTCGGGGGAAGGGCGGGCCCTGGTGCAGGAGCGAGGAGTGTGGGGAGAGGTTGAGGCGATGAAGTCGGGGAGGTGCGGTCGAGGTAAGCCCAGAGCTCGGGCATGGAGGTGTAGCGGAGCTTGAGGACGGCGGTCACGGGGATATCGAATTGCTGGGCAAGGGCCTTGGCTTCGAGGAGGCTGTGGTAGAGCGCCGCGGGGATGATCGCGGCGCGGTACCGCCCTTTTGAGACATCCCCAGTGTGTGGGGAAGGCACGGAGTTGAGGAGGTCACGTGCGTATCGAGGAGAGCAGTCCAGGGCAGTGGCCAGGTCTTGGATGGTGTAGGACTCAGGGGAAGTGGGAGAAGTCATGGATGTCCTTGAAGGAAAAGGAGAGTGGAGGGCAAAGGTGAGGTCACTCGGGAGCGCGTGATTTCTTGGCTTGATCAGTCGGCATAGCTGGCGGTTTTTTATTCCGTATTATCGGCGGAGCTGGCGGTTTTTTGTTCCCACTAGTTGGCGTAGCTGGCGTAAATTACTTCCGTATTATCGGCATAGCTGGCGGTTTCTTGTTCCGAATAGTCAAGGAGGACGTTCGGGGAGGCTTTTCTGGGGGCATTTTGGCCTGATTGTGCCCGCTTTGATGAGAGCGCCTGCCAGATGTGCCTGGGTTACTTTTCGCGGGAAATTTGGTTAGATCCAACAATATAGATAAGGGAGCTGGAGGGTGGGGTTGAACCCGGAGTTTTTTTACTCCCAGCGCACGCGGAAGGCTTACATCCGCCCGTTTTGATACCTCAGATTCTCACCTGATTTACTTCTCAAAGCGTCACACCCAAAAATCCCCCACATCCCCCAAACATGAGTCTTTCCTGAGCTTGAGCACCCGCTTCCGCAGACGGCAACCTCCACCCCTCTGATCAGATTCGGAACCAGCCTCTCAACCTCCTCGATCAGATTCAAAAGTCACTGACGTTCTTCACTTCCCCTCTCCAGTCCTGGCCCGCGCAAGGCGCGGAGCCCAGTCGTCGGCATGCCACCTCCCCAGCAGCCCGCCGATCTACGTCCCTCCGATCAGGTCTGGCGTGACGGCCTCGCCTGGTCTGTCGAAGCGATCACCTCCACCGAGGTCACCCTCATTCGCTCTCGTCCCCGTCAAGCGCCCCTCCGCCGCATCATCCCCCTCGCCGAACTGGAAGAGCGAGGCTACACCCTCACCCCGCCCACCTGACCCTCAGTCCTGGCCCGCGCAAGGCGCGGCGCCATGGGCATGGCATGACCAAGCACCTCTTCCGTCCTGCCCCGAACCGCGCCGTCGACCTGGGATGGGACCGCCCCTGCGGTCACTTCTACCTCAACATCACTGACCCGACTCAGCCCGAGGACGAAGATCAGGTCTACATCAGCCTGTACGACAACACCCTCTATGACCGCGCCCGGGGTCCGTTCATGGCCGGCCTGACGCTCGACGAATTGCAGCGGAAGTTGGAAGCCTTCGACATCCCTCTGCCCGATGGTCTCCTCGAACACCTGCGAGAAGATCAGCGACTCAACCGCGGCAACGACCGCACCCCGTGGTAAAGCAGGCGTGGCCCGCGCAAAGCGCGGAGCCATGTTCGTGTATGCAAGGTCGACTCACCGGACAGATCATCGGCATCAACTCTGACGACACCAGCGTCACCCTCCACCTGGCCGGGCACACCGACAACGGACAGCGAGGCGTCACCTGGATTCATGCCGTCAAGTTCACTGGCTCCCGTCGTCCGAGCATGGCCCTACAGGTCGGTCAACAGGTGGAGGTGGAGTGCATGGCGATCCATCATGTCTTCACCGTCCGAGGTCAGCAGGCTTCCCGCGTAGAGGTGCTGGGCAAGAGTGTTCGCGTGATCCGAGGCCAGACCGAACAGCGGGGACAAGTGCTCTGCCTCAAGAACGCGGTCAATCAGTTCACCTTCTCCGGTCACCTGGTGGACGCGCCCGTCATCAAGACGACGCATCCCGTGACGGAAGCGCGCGTCGGTGTCCGCGATAGGACACAGCACGTGCACTACTTCAAGTGCGAGGCCTGGCGAGAACTCGGCGCGCGCCTGGGTCAGACCCGCCGAGGAGGCGAGTTGATCTTCACGTGCATCTTGCGCCGGGACAAGGCGGGTGAGCGCGCCTTCGACGTCATGGAGGTGCAAGCCCTCCAGTCCGTTCAGCCCCAGCCCTTGGCCAACGCCGCCGACTGAACCTCTCTCACCCCTGGCCCCTTCGGGGGCTTGTCCTCATGCCCCGTCCCACCGAGACTGGGTCTCCAGTCCTGGCCCGCGCAATGCGCGAGGCCACGTGCGCCCATGACCTTCCTGCCCTCTCCCCACACCAGCACGGCCGAAGCCCTCATCCCCATGGAAGGTCTCGCCCTCCATGATCCTGGCGTGGACGGCCGCACTTATCTCCTGGCCATCCACCGACCACCGCATCCCCTCCAGCTGTTCCCTGGTCGCCGTCTTTTCCTCCGGGAAGTCCAGCAGGTCCTCGATCTCCGCTGGCACCTCTGGTTGCTTTGCCTTCAGCCTGGTCCTTCCCTGGCTCCAGTGCAGGTCAGCGACCTCGCTTTCCTCACTCGCGAGGACACGACGCTGCTGCCGCCCCTCGTGGACCTGACCCAGCTGCAGCATCTCGTGGAACGCGCCTTGCCCGCCTGATCCCCTGGCCCCCGGACGGGGGCACCTTCCTCTTGGTCGCCACCCGGCCGCTCAGACGTGGCCCGCGCAGGGCGCGGTGCCGGGGGGAGGCATGTCGATCATCATGTCCGAGGTTCCCGAGCTCACCGCCTTCACGGTCGAGGAAGCGATCCCTGCGACGGGCATCGCCCTGGGCGAGATCACGGCCCGGCCGTGGACGGAGGTCATCGTGCTCCAGCATCGGACGGGAGAACTCCACGTCCGAGCAGGCAAGCACGTCACCCGGTCGGATGTGCGTGGGGCCCTCGCTCGGGGGTGGACGGTCTGGCTGGTGAAGCTGAGCCAGGAGCGTGAGGTGGACCCCTGGGACTTCACCAGCCTCGCCCGCATCACGCCGGATGCGGACGCCGCGACGTACAACGATCGGCTGCTCGACGAGGCCGGGTACGCCCAAGCTCTCGCCGAAGCGGACACAGACCGACTGCTCCTGAACTTGCAACGACAGCTCCCCCACCTCTGACCCCTGGCCCCCATGCCGGGGGCATCTTTCTCCTGGTGCCCGCCCAGTCTCTCAGGCGTGGCCCGCGCAAGGCGCGGAGCCAGGGGGAGGCATGAGCACCTACACCTCCAGCATTCCCCACGCGCTCCAGTTCCAGCACCCCGGCCAAGAGGTCCTCCTCGTGCGAATCTCCTGCGAGCGCCTCACCCGGCCATCGGACACCCAGGAGAAAGTCATCGACCTCTTCCCGACGCGGGAGGCCGCAGTCGCTTGGTTGCACGAGCGGTACGGCACCCCGGCCGTCCACCGCATCCTCCACGTCCGCAGGTGGTGGCGTGGTGCGGTCGACGAGGACTACCGGTGCGTCCGGCACGCGTACGGCATTCCTGTCGAAGACACGTATACGGTCTTCAACGTTTGAGAGGCGTGGCCCGGGCACAGCTCCGGGCCAAGTCCCCATCATGCTGAACTTGATGACCGTCGCTGCTCCCCTGACCCGCCTCCTGGCCCAGCTGCTCGGGCACCCCCGCCATCCGGCCGCGCATACCCTGCCAGCTCACGCGCCACTGGCCCCCGCCTCTGGCCTGGGCGAATTTCCGTGCGCGCAATGCGGCATCCTCCAGAGTGAGGCTGCCCCCCTGTGTGTCGCGTGCATGGTGGCCCAGGAGGAGGACGAACGCATGCGCGCCTCGGATACCTACCATGCGATGTACGCCGAGATGGAGGCGGCCTGGTTCGCCGCGCAAGTGGAGCGGACAAGCAGCGCCCCCCTCACCCCCGACCAACGCTTCGAAGCCCTCGGCCAACTCCCCACCCTGGAGGCGGACCTGCGCCTCGAACTGCGTCGCCTCGAGGCGGTCCGGCAGGGGCATTGGCTGGCCCTGACCGGTCAGCCCTTCTCCTCCTGAAGACCACAGTCCTGGCCCGGGCACAGCTCCGGGCCACGTCGCGGTCATGAACGTCTCGATGAGCTACGGCCCTCAGTTCCTCTCCCCCGAGGAGACCGCCACCATCCTCCAGACCCCCGTGCAGTTCACCCCGCAGGAGGGCGGGACCCTGCACGCCGCGCTCCTCATCCCCACCGAGGGCGAGGCCGAGCTGTCCGGCGATTCGGCAGCTCTCTCCCGGCATCTGGGTCAAGGGCAGGCGGCCCTGATCGTCCAGGGTCGGGTGCAGGTCACGCCGGACACGGACCACTCCGGCGAGCTGGAACTGCTGGTGGACACGGTCATCGTCGTCACGGCGAACGCCGAGTGCCGGGCGCTCGCGGCGCAGCTCACGGAAGCGCGCGACGCCCGGCTCCGCGCCCGCATCAAGCTCCTGATTCTCCAGGTCCTGGCCCAGATGAAGGTGTACGCCAGCTAGGGTCCGGGGAGGGTGGAGGGATGCGACGTGACGCTGCTCTCCCCTCCCTGGGCCACGCCGGGGTGATGCGGTCCAAGCCTCCAGTGCTGGCCCGCGCAGGGCGCGAGGCCAAGGGGCACGTGTGAATCTCTCCCCACTCCACCTGGCCTCCATGCTTCTCGGTGACCTCACGCGCGCGGCCTTCCCGGACGCCACGCTGGTCACCTTCGGCGACGGCGATCTGGATGCCGACGCCCGCTTCGCGATCACGACCCGCGCCGGCGTCGTGTACCACTCCGACTCCCGACTGACTTCCGTGCAGCGTCGCCAGATCAGTCGCGCGGTGCTGCTGCTGATGACGTTCACGGAAGACCGTCATCTCGCCCTGGTTCCCTGAAGCCTGGCCCCCAGTCGGGGGCGCTCACTTCATGCCTCCGCGCAGGTCTGGCCTGGGCAGCGCCAGGCCATGAGGTCCGTATGGAGATCATCGTCACCCACATCCGCCGCCCCGTGCCCGAGGGCTACACCCAGATCTACGTGGGCCGCGCCATGCCCGGACAAGGGGGCAGTCCGCTGGGGAATCCTCTACCCGTCATCGGTGCTCGCTGGACAGACGAGGCGACCCGGTGGACGGCCTTCTTAGAGCAGAGTCGGAATCCGGCAACGCGGGCGGCGGCCAAGCAGGCGGCGCGTGCGCGTGGGTACGTGCAGGGAGACGCGGCCGCGCTCTACCGGGAGGTGTTGCGCCACCAGTGTGTCACCGATACTCCACAGTTCCGGGAGGTGATGAGGCTCGCCCAGCGAGTGGCGGCCGGGGAAGCACTGGCCCTGGCTTGCTGGTGTGCGCCGGCGAAGGCCTGCCACGCCGAGGTCATCCGCAAGGCCATCCTCGGGTTCGCGCGCCGCCTCTCCGAACGCGCAGCCGGGTAGAGGCGGGGCCCACCTGGCGGTGGGCGCGGCCCTTCCGGGGGCCGCCCAGGTCGCCAGACCGATCACGTGCTCGGGTGGGGCTGAGCAACGTGTCCCTCACGGTCGTGGGTGGGTCGGCCTCCGGTCCGCTTGGAACCTGCAAGCAGGTTCCAGCTCCGAGACACGGGGCCTGGGGGTGGCGGCTCGCCCACGTGCGAGAGCCGCGCTCCCCGCGGGGGAGGTCTGGCCTGCCCAGGGCAGGCCAGAGGGGAGGCATGCCTCTAGGACGATCCGCCTCGACTGATACCGACCTCCTGCGCACGGCCCTCACCTCCGGCTGGACGGGTGAAGAAGCGCACGATGCGGAGCTGGCCCTGGGTGCCGGTCCCCTGCGCACGGACCCCGACCTGTGGCGTCACCTCGTCACCCAGGCAGAGCACTATCTGGCCCGGCTCTTCCCCACGGCGAGCTGAGGTCTGGCCCCCTGAAGACTGGGGGCCACGTCGCACGTATGACGCCACAGCAGCCCGAGAACCACGAGCCCTTCACCGCCCTCGATCAACTGCGTGAGCCCTTCATCTGGTCGGGGGCCAGTCTCGTTCCGGAGATCGGGGCCACGGTGCACGTCAGCATGAACGGTCTGGGGCCAGGAACGGTCGAGGCCTACATCCTCGACGAGGGGAGGGTCGGGGCCGCGCGCTCTCTGGGCGTCCGGGTTCACCTGAAGGCGCCACCGCGGCACTTCCTGCAGCAACTGCGGAAGAAGGGCGGAAGCCGGCCTGTGGTCACGGTGTTCGGCATCGAGCTGAGGGCCGATGCTGATGCCACGCCGCCCCTGCGCCTGCCGATCATCACGCACGACCAGGTGCGCACCCTGATCGTGCACCATGACGGCCGTACGGAACTGGAAGGCGCAGCCGCGCTCTATCAGCAGGAGCGGTCCGTCACGCCCCTCATGCTTCAAGGTCTGGCGCACTTCCAGTCCTTCTTGCGGGCCCTCGACGAAGGGCACAAGGTCGAGGTCTACGAAACTCAGGATCGTCCACGCCCCACCTATGCCTTTCGTGTCGATGGTCGGTGCTTCTCCTGGCCGCGCTCGACCCTCCGCGCGTACACGGCCATGCAGCAAGCTCCCACACTGACGGGGATGACGGCCGCGTGCGGCACGATCCGACTGTCCGGCCCGGCAGAAGACGCGCTGATGCACCTGCGGGAACTCGTCATGCCCATCGAGCTGGAGCTGTTGGGGGAGGCGATGCTCTGGCCGCACGCACCTGTACTTCAGGCCTTGAGCCCCCTGACCCGCGCGCGCTTGGCGACGGTCCTGACGGGTCTGCGCTCAGCGCAGGAGGTGCTGACGGAGTTACTGCCCGTGACGGGTCCCCTCACCAGTTGGGAGATGGACCGTTGAAGGTCTGGCCCTTCGGGGCTTGTTCTTCGTGGGGCTGGCCCGGTTCAGTGGGAAGACACCGGGCCTGGGGGTGGCGGCCGGTCGACGTGCGAGTGCCCCGCTCGCGCGAGCGAGGTCTGGCCCCCAAGGTTGGGGCCATGGCGAGGCATGATGATCATCCGAAGACGAGGTGTGCGGTGTACTGGATCGGACGGCCAGTGGAAGAGGGAACAGACGGATGTCGTCTCACGTGCCGAGGTCACTGCATGAGCGGGGGACAGGGCGGAGGACCGGTCGCGGTCGGCGCGACTCTCCGCGAGGCGCTGACCGGGCTGCTCTACGACCATGTGGACCCCCGGAGTGTGTGGGGAGGTGTGCCGTACTGGCGTTGCCGGGGTGCGATGCGCATGCCGGCACCCCGGAGGATGTGGATCACGAATCCGGGTGTGCGGTCTACACCTTATTCTCCGCAGGGGCTGGAGCATGATGTCGCCCCACGGAGAACTGGAGCGAGCGACGCGAATCCAGACGGGACGGATGCGGGTCTGGGACTGGGTGAGTAGTTTCCCTAGCAGCCAGGACGTGGCGCAAAGCGTGAAGGGCATCGTCGCGCAGGAGCTTGGGCGGATCGCCCTGGTCCGCCGTGGGCAGAGCGATCCGAGGACGCCATATCACCAAGGCCACCTGGAGGCAATCCGGCACATCAAAAACGCGCTGGCGACCGCGCCGGGTCACAGGGTGGTGGATTCGTGGACCGACGAGACCTGTGCCCGCCACGAGCGGGGACGAAGCGCGGTGCGGCGCGATGACTTCAGTGCATTCGGGCAGGTCGTGTTTGGCCACCTCTCACCAACGCCGACGCAAGGGAGACCCTCCTGAACGCAAAAGAGTAGTCAGGCACATGCTTGATGCCGCGCAACTCCCCCAGGGGATGCTGGTGAAGTCATGGTCCTCCAGGGCCTGTTCCTCATGGGGTTAGCCCGGTCAAGGGGGAAGGGAAACGGCCTGGGGGTGGCGGCCGTTTCCCCACTGGCGCGGGCAAAGCCAGGGAACGGAAGTGCATTCCGCTCGGACCCTTCCCCACCGTGTGTGCTGGAACTGGTCACATCTGCGCAAATTCTGCAAATACCAGTGGTATACGGAATCTCATGTTGTCCTCAAACCCGCTAGAGCTGCGTCGCCAAGTCTTGACTGGTGACGGCTGCGCGTTGTGGGCTATGACCCACCTCGCTGATCGGCAACGCTACGGGCGGACTGCAGTCACCCGACTGTCTCTGACGAATACTGGCCAGACGCCCCTGCATCTTGAAACTGTCGAGGTGAGTTGTCTGCTTCCCTGTCTTCAGAGAGAGGCCATAGAGCCGCACCAATCCTTGACGGTACTAGACGAGCGCAGTTTGAACGGGATGGTCTCGCGAGCGCGCCAGCAGGGTCGACGTGGCTTTGGAGTAAGTGGTGTCGTATACAACTTTGTCTTCCATCTGAACCAACCCAAGGTCCAACAGCTGAGCATACAGGTATTCTGGGGCTTCGCGACGGCCAGTCACGACATGGGATTTTTTGTGCCTGCCTTAGCGGACGAGGAGAATGGGCCTGATTCTTCCCGCAGCTTTCAAGTGTCGTCTACAGAAATTCTGCACTGAGTCGGTAAATCTCCAGAACCATAGACTCGAGCGATGGGAATGCGACTGGCGGCCTCTAGATGAGAACCAGCAGAGCACTGGAGTACGGGGACTCAGATGCCGCCGTATATAAGCTTTTTTCAGGGGTGTGGTCTATGCCTGAGACGAACCCAGCGATCATGACGCAGATCAACGAGGCGGTCAACCTCCGGTATGACATGGAGATTCGGCGGGGATGCACACCTGCGGAGGCGCGGCGTCTGGCGATGATAACGGCGGAGTATGTCACGCAGGCTTTGGATGGCCCCGAGCGGATGCGCGTGCTGCTGCACGTGGCCTATGGTCTGGGGCGGCGAGGCTGAGCCGTTCACCTGGTCGGAAAGCAGCCAAACGGGCAACCACGGATTTGATACCCGTAGGCAGAGCATGGAACCGAAGTCAGTTAAGACGCCACTGGAAGAGCGGGCCGCACTGGCCTGGGAAGCGCATGTCACGTTCCTTCACCGCCTCGCGGATGAGGGAGAGCTTACGGCGGAGAGTGTGGCACTGCTCCTGAGCGAACGCGCAAAGCGCCGATGGCTGGAGGCATTTCTCCAGACGGAAGGTGGATCTTGAGGGGCTGGGAGAACGCGGACAGCGCCTTGATCCGTGCTGCGGTCATCGATGGTCTCTGCGCCTGCACGAGGCATGCACCTTGTTCCCCTTGCTTTTGATATGACAGAGGGATGGATGCTGACGCTGTCGCAGCCTGGTCTGCTCACGAAGCGCTGCTGGAACGCTTGGTCGAAGATGGTCGCCTCACCCCCGAGGTGGCCGCCGACCTGCGCAGTCCTCAAGGCAAAGAAGCGTGGTTGCGGGCTTATGGGTTGGAGCGCGGTCGCCTGTGGTGGTCGGCGACCGGCGGGGGATGATGGACAATCCAGTACCCCCCGCCGGTCGCCGTGGCGTGCGCCGGGCCAGCGAGGTACCAAGAGATTCACGGCGATTCCTCCTCAAACGACGCCTCAAAGTCCATGTCTGCCCAGTGGACGTGGGCCATAACTTGGGCGTTCTTGCGGTAAGCGCGGGCGCTCTGGCGGGCAGCCAGGAGGCGCGGGGCCATCAATTTCAGGCCGGGGTGGGGGCGAGGACGCGGTTGATGTCGTACCCCGTCTCCTGGTTCAGTGCGCCCAACTCGCGCATCCAGAACGCCTCACCCTTACGCAACTGGTCCAGATCACGCACGCGTTCCAGCATGATGAACTCGCAGTCATCCGGGCCCAGCTCGCAGAGGTCGGCCTGGAAGCGGAAGTTGGGGCCGCTGCAGAACACCCGGATCAAGCGTTCGTGCATCTGGTCTGGGAAGGTCGCGCGTGACGCTGGCGGCCATGCTGGGGGGGTACCGGGACGTCCGCTCGGGCCGCCGGAGCTGGGGACAGGAGCGCCATGCTGCAGACTGAGGTGAACATGACACGGAGCCGAATCCCGGTGTACCGGCAGCAGGCCCCGGTAGGCCTGTACACCCGCGAGCAACTCCAGGCGCTGGGACTGCGGTTGATGACGGGCGAGTTGCCCTGCGCCCTGCTCAAGGTCTGCGGGGCCCACAGCGAGCACACGACGGGCGTCTTCGGGCTCGATCAGGCGGAACCGCTCGTGAGCCAGGCGGCGTCCGCATGACGCCCCAGAGGCATCCGTGGGTCATGGTGGGCTTCTGGCTGATCCTGACCGTGGCGGCGATAGGCTTCCTGGTGACGAGCGTGGGAAGTGCACGGGCTTTGCTGGCCCTGCTGCTGATCGCGGTCCTCGGGCAGCTGGGGTATGGGGTGCTGTGCCGGCGGATCGGGAAGTGCGGGGCGCGGCTGGTCTACCGCTTCGTCCCCGTGCTGCTGTTTCCGGGGATGGTGTTCCTGCGGGGCTCAGCGAGCGATCTGCTGACGGTGACGTTCGACATGTGCCAGCTGCTGGCGACACTGGATTGGTCGGACGACGATATTGGAGGCTGGGGTCGGCGCCGCTGGGCGCAGGTCAAGCAGGCCGCGAGACGCTTCTCCAGACCCGTGATGGGTGGCCTCGTTCCCTAAACTCAAGACCCGTTGCGCAGTTGATGTGAATTGAGAAAAGTGGGGGCATACTTCAGGTCGTTCGCCTCATGCAGCTTTCCCGGTCCTTCGAGTTACTCTGCGGCCTGAACCCCACCGAATTCACGCTCCTCGCTGAACACCTTGAGCCCTTGTGGACCCGGGCGCACCGCACGTCCCTCCTGCGGGAGGGACGAAAGCGCCGCATCGGGGCGGGCCGGTAGTTCAAACTCGACGTCCCCCACCGTCTCCTGCTGACGCTGATCTATCTGCGCCACTACCTCCCAATGCATCTGTTGGGTGTGCTGTTCGAGATGGACGCCGCCAACGTCTGCCGGAACATCCATGGGCTCCTGCCGCTCTTGGAGCAGCCGCAAGGTCACGCCCGACGACGCCCCACGTCGTCGGCTGCGCACCCTGGAGGACGTGCTTGCAGCGTTCCCAGAGATCGCCGACATCATCGTCGACGGTACGGAGCAGCCACGAGGGCAGCCAAAGAAGAAGAAGGGCAGCGGTCCAGGGAAGAAAGCCGTTGGGCGGCCCAAGGACCAGAAGAAGTTCTTCAGCGTCAAGAAGGGCACCCACACGCTGAAAACACAGGTGGCGGTGACCCCGGATGGGCTAGTCGTGCACCTCAGTGCGCCCGCGGGCGGGCGCACCCATGACATGAAGGTCCTCAAACAATCACGACTCTTGCCGAGACTTCCGCGGGGAAGCCGGGTGTGGGTCGACCGGGGCTACACGGGAGTAGACAAGCTCTGCCCACAGCACGAGGTGATCGTTCTCCACATGCGCCCCAAGGGCGGCATGCTGAGCCCGGAGGACCGGGAGCTCAACCATCAGATCGCCAAGGTGCGGATCACGGTGGAGAACGTGGTCTGCAAGCTGAAGAAGTTCCGCATTTGCAGGGAGTTCTACCGGAACGACACCCGGCGACACGGCCTGTTCTGGGATTGTGTGGCGGGCGTGGTCAACCTCCGCACCGTCAACCGCGCGCCACAGTTCGCCTGAACCACCGCAACATAGATGCGGGGAGGCGTCGCCTCCCCGCATTCACCCGCTTCATGACTGCGCAATCGGTCTTCAAGCGTTCGTGTACAAGCAACGTCCATGCTGAACTGCACCGTCAAGCAGAAGGGATAACCCCCCCCAGAAGGGGGTCATACGACGCGCTCCTCTTCGGGAGGCCCTTTTTCCTCAGTTGCTGAGCCTGTGACTCAGACACGCTTTTGTGGTCTCAGCACACCGCTTGTCTTTTGTCGCCGTCTGAGTCTTGTCAGAGCACGCTCCTTACACTTTAGATTGTCACATTCAAGTCTCACCTTCCTGATCCGATGATCACCACTCATCAGGGTCATTTTCCCGTTTTTATCGTATGGGACGATAAAAAACCCATTTTACAGTTAACGCTCAGATAACGCCCGGACTCATAGAGTCATTACAGAAGCGATCAGCGGGGAAAGAGTTCCCCGCTGTGCTTAAGGAGATGTCATGAAGAAGATTGCCCTGACCGTTGCCCTCGCCGCCCTCTGCTCGACCGCCTTCGCCGCCGGCAGCGTCTCCACCCCCATCACCGTCAACGCCACCGTCCTGTCCTCCTGCACCTTCGACACCAGTGCCACCGGCGCCGCCAGCTTCACCTACGACGCCCTCGCTGGCACCACCGTCCCCGTCAACGGCGGCGCCACCCTGTACTGCAACTCGGGCACCGCCATCACCACCACCACCGCCGCGACCGGCGCCCTCATCCTCAAGAGCGCGAGCAAGACCGGCACCCTCAACGCCACCTACACCCTGAGCAAGGTCGACGCTGCCGGTGCCGGCACCGGCACCTACGTCGGGGCCGACAAGCACACCTACACCCTCGCGGCCACCGCCGCCAGTGGCCAGTGGGGCGCCCCCACCGCCGCCGACTACACCACCACCCTCGACGTCAACGTCACCTTCTGATCCCGGCAGTGTTGCAGGGGCCGGTCCCGGCCCCTGTCCGGCTTCACCCTTTCGCCCTGATCAAGGAGTGTCCCATGCACCGTCCCCTGCTGCTTTCTCTCGCTGCCGGCCTGCTCGGCAGCGCCCTGGCCGCCAGTCCCGCCACCACGCCCGTGACCGTCAACGCGACGGTCAACGACCTTTGTGAATTCACCAGTGCGACGAACATCAGCTTCGACTATCAGGCCGCCACCCTGAGCGCGACCGGGGGCGCCGCCCTGGTCGCGGTGCGCTGTAACCAGGACACTGCGCCCTTCATCGCGTACTGGGACGACACGACCTGGAAGGCGGACGGGAGCCTGGATCTGAAGAACGGCAGCCAGGTACTGAACGTCGTGCTGACGACGGACGACGATCCGACGCCCGTAATGGGCGCGGCGGGGTCGGGGAGCCACTACACCTACGGGGTGAAGGCGACGGCGAAGGCTGGACAGTGGGCGGCGTCGAACGGAACGTACACGGCAGTCGTCGACTATTACATCGGCTGGTAAGCCCCCTCTGCCCTGCGCGCTTCCCGGAGTCCTGACATGAAGATTACTGCCCCTCTCCTGCTCCTCCCCCTCCTCCTCGCCGCCTGTGGCACGCAGAGCGCGACGCCTGCCCCCCAGTCCTCTTTCCTCGGCAACAGTGCAGGACCGATGGGCCCAAGCTACATCGAAGCCTTTGAGGCCGGTGTGCAGCGTGACCTGACGGCCCTAGGGCTGTCGGGCTCGCTCAGTGCGCAGGCGACGGCCCCCAAGTCGTACCTGAACGTGCTGAAGGTCAACGACACGACGGCCCGCGCGTACATGAAGACGACGTATCCGGCAGCGATCGGCTGCGCCCTTGACTGGGGCGACGGCACAGCCCTGAGTACGATCACGACGCCCAGCGTGGTGGCGACCGATAAGGCTGACCACACCTACACGCAGAGCGGCTCGTACACCATTAAGCTTACCTGTGGAACGGATATCAAGACCAGCACTTTTACGGCACTTGTGCCGAAAGCATTTGGATTGTTTGATAAGTTCAATTTTGATAATAATAAAACTTATACATTCAATGTATTACAATATCAGGATATAGGAACTTCTTACATTGAGAACAATCTTAAATTCGAAAGCCCCTACCTCTATATGACTAGGAATATCACGGCTGATAAAATCTATCCTGGCGGAAATTTTGGACTAGACCTATTTGCATATGATAATGAAACTACCAAAATTAGTACAACTACTGGTGATACATTCAATTTAAATAGTATTACTGCTGGAGTCTGGGCATACTATTATCCTATCACGCTCAAGGCATTTGATGCCAACGGCAACACTGTAGGTACGGAATTATTCACCAACTATGTGAACAAGGGACCGGTAGAAAAACGGGTAGTGAACTGGAAGAATGTTGCCCGCATAGAAATTACAGGCGACGGCTCTAGCTTGGTGATTGATGATATGGACTTCTCAATCAATCTAAAATAGGGGAAAAACCTATGAGAAGACTTGTTCCTGGGCTTTTCTTCCTCACTGTTTCGGCCCTAGCCGCTCAGACCACGACGACGGCCGTGCCCCTGAATGCCACCACCCAGTCGGCGTGCCAGTTCGATACCGCCAACGCCAACGCCACCATCGACCTGCCGGACTACGAGGCCGCCCTCGCGGCTACCTATGCCCCCGATCAGGCCCAGGTCTCCGTCAGCGTGTACTGCAACAAGGGCACGCCCATCAGCGCCCGCAAGCTGGACGGCAACGCCCTGGCCAACTCGGCCGCCACGGCCGTGACCCTCACCCTGAACCTGGACGGCACAGCGGGCAGCTCCACCTTCGACACCCGGGTCTGGTACGTCGCCGGGCCCACCAACGCCGTGGCGAGTGGGGTGTTCAAGGGCGCGCAGCGTTACGTCACCGTGATTCACGCCGGCTGGCCCACCACGCCGCAGTACCGTGCCCCGACCGGGTTTTATACCGGCAGCGTGGACTTCACGGTCGAGTTCTGAAGCGTACCGCGCAGGGGCTTGGGCCCCTGTTCCTTCTTTGCCTGCATCGGCCCCGTGCCGATGCAGACATTCTTGATCTGGAGCACTCTTGACCCCCACGGCCCCCACGGCTCCTGCGCTCATCCTGGCCGCGTGGTGGGCGGGGTTCCTCACCCGGACCGTCCCTCAAGATCATGGCGACGACAGTGACGTCGGCGAGCTCACCACGACCCTGATGTTGATCCTCGCCGTTCATGACCGGCACACTCCTGAGGAGGCCGTCCGGTTCGAAACGGCTTTGGCACAGCAGTTCCAGGCCCAACTGGATCGCCATGGATTCTGCGAAGCCTGGACCGACTACCGTCCCAGTCCAGTGCTCTGCGTCGCGGCCACGCTCGCCAGGATTTCCCTGAGCGATGTGAGCCTTCCTATCAAGTCGGGCAGTGCCGGCAGCGCGGACCAGGTCAAGGTCAAGCAGGGGTACAGGGGTGAATGGCGAAGCATCTGGACACGACACAGCACCATCACGCGTTCTCCATTGGCGTCGAACAGCTCACAGGACGGTACTGAAGGGCAGCCAGCGTCCCCGTAAACATCGTTCCAAAAGCCTGCAGGCTGTGGATGCCATTCCTATGGTGTCCACACTTGGGGAGCTGGAACGCCAATTGAGGAGGTCCCTCTGTGCTGGCGTGAACCCCAGCGCCTCACAGTGGTCTCGCGGTGTTCCCACGAGGGACGTCAAGTGCACATGACGAGATTCAGTCACACTGCACCGCCTCCTGAGCGGGCCCAAGGGTAATCGCACATTGGCGTCCATCCTCCAGACTCAGCTGTCCACGAAGAACTGAGACGGACACCGGGAGGAGCGCTGTCCCAAAGGCGTCAAGGTCATAGCGTTCTCCATCCACCACGACTGTGCCGTAGGCTGCCTCCTGTCCATCCGGTCCCTGAAAATCCACCACCCGGGACCGGCCGAAATTCGCCCGCCAGTCCACCTTCACGGCGCGGGCCGTCAGCCCCGTCAGGGGTAGGGAGGCCTCCTTCACCGCGATCTCGATCGGCAGCGAGGCCACATCCACGCGCACGTCTGCCGCACCCGCACTGGACACGGAGAAGACCAGGGTACCGGCCGCATCGGTCCGGCCCTGGAACAGACCGCCGGTATAGATCGCCAGACCTGGGACGCCCGTTTCCAGGACCACCGAGATGTCGTCCGTCCGGGACGCCGTGGCATACACTCGCCCCGCAGCGGAGACCAGCGTGCCCCGCAGCGTGGCGTTCACCTCGCCGCTGGTCCCCGCGCCGACGGCCAGTTCTGCGGCGCCGCGCCGGCGGTATTCGGCGTACCCCGTCCCCGCCCCGTAGGCCAGATTCCACTGCTGGTCCAGCGTCGGCTGGTAGGTCGCGGACGCGCGGATGGCCGGGCCGTTCGCCGTCGCCACGGTGTTGATCGCCGCCCGCCAGTGGTCGTTGGGCTGGTACCCCAGCGTGACGCTGAAGGTGCTCGACTGGGTGCCGACCCGTCCGGCCACGCTCAGACGTACGTCGCGCGTCAGGCTGCCCGCGACCTGCGCGCCCCCGTACCAGCCGAGCCGACTCGGATCGTAACCGACGCTCAGGCCTGTCGAGAAGCCGCCCAGTTCGGTGGCGACGCTCGCAGCGGCGCGTGTGGCCCGCAGGTCACCCAGCGGAATCTGCGCCCCGAGACCGAGGCCAAAGCGGCCCAGCCGGCCTCCATAATCCACGGTGGCGGCCGTGGTCAGCCCGTCGAGGTGATGCGTGATGCCCACACTGATCACCTGGTCCAGCGAGGCGGCCGTCACCGCCACGCGCCCGCCGACCTCACCGGCCCGGACGCCGACCTGCGCGTCCAGGGTCAGGCCCGGCGTCAGGCCGTAGCGCACGAGTCCCCGGGCGTAGGCGGCCCCTCCGAGCGCGCCCGCCTCGGCCACCACACCGTAGTTGCCGGGGGCGAGCACCGCGGTGGGAAAGGTGTAGACCTGGGCCTGCTCCCGGCGGCCTGCCGGGTCTTCAATGACAGCCAGGACGGCACCGCTCGTTCCGACAAGGGGGACATTCCGAAACACGACCCGGCCCGCATCGACCGTCCATGAGCCGAGCGGGCGCCCCCCACTGCTGAGCTGAATCCGGCCGCCCAGGGGCACGTCGACCGTGAAGGTGTCCAGGGTCCGCCCGATCTGTCCGGAAAATTGGCCCTGGACACCGCTGAACCCGGCCAGGCTGCCCGTGAGCAGGGACGGAATGTTGAATCCCGCCTCGACCGACAAGTCCGGGTCCAGCTGGTAACGCGCGGACGCGCTCACCCCGACTTCGACCGGCTGGCCGGAGGTTCCAGCCTCGGCGACCCCGAGCTGCGCGCTCCAGGGGCCGTTCGTGTACGAGGCCCGCGCGGAGCCCCGCTGCGCGAGGCCGCCTCCCGAGAAGCGGGCAGCACTCAGGCTGTAGTCCAGGGCGTACAGGGGCAGAGAGGTGACCCCCTCGGGCGTGACGGGGGTCAGGGATACACTCAACGTTCTCGTCGGCAGCAGCTCCAGGCGCGGCGCGAACGTCACGACCTGAGCTTCCGGGTCGTACTGGGCATCGAGCGATGGATTGAGGCGGGTAAAGGGAAGGTCGTCGCAGCGCACCGTTTCCAGGCCGTAACGCTCCTCACCGGGCCGCAGCGCGTCCTGTTGCAACCAGAAGTCCCCGCCTGACTGGCGCAGGGAAAAAGCCCCGCGACTTACGCCGCCGATGCGAACGTCCGGAAGATCCTCGGACACGGCACAGATGGCCGACTCCTGGGCTGGCACGGGCGCGGCGCTCTGCCCCTGCGCGGTCCCCAGAAGCAGGGCACCAAGCAGCCCCCACTTCCGCAGGGCTGGGAGGCAGGCGCGCTCAGGGTTGGACATCGACGGTCAGCCGCACCGGTCGCTGGTCGGCGTCCTCGGCACTGAGGTCGAAGGTCACCGCGCTGCCCAACTCCGACGGAAGCTTGAGGGTCATCACGGCGCCGCTCAGGACGTACTGGTTGCCGGCCTCGACCGTGCGGCTGCCCGCACGGACCTGCAACTTGCGGAAGACCCCGTAGCCGTCGCCCGTATTGCGGAACACCAGGGCTGTTCCCCCGTCCTGCCGTACAGCCCTCACGGCGATATTGGGCCGCGCGGCAGCGCGTTCGGCAAAGACCGGCAGGCTGAACACGTACCGGGGGGTGATGGTCACCGCGCCGCCCGCCGAAGGAGCCGGCTGCACGTTCTGGCGCAGCACCAGGCGATAAGTGGCCGAGGCGTTCGTCGGGGCGCGGCGCAGGGCGACCCGCACGACCTGGCTGCGTCCGGGCGCGACGGTGAAGCGGGCGGGACTGACGAGGGCGTCCCGCGTCGGTTCCAGCACGTCCTGCCCGCCCTGCTGGGTCCAGGCGAGTACCTCGGCCGTGAACTCGGCGGGCGCGCTGTCGGTATTGGTGACGGTGGTGGACGTGGTCAGGGCCTGGGCTGGATCGAGAGACAGCAGCACGGGGCTGAGGACGAACCGGGCGGCATGGACCGAACCGGCGGTGGCCAGCAGGGCCGCGAGCAGGACTGTACGGGAACGCATGGGCATGGGCAACCTCTGGGGAGGGCAAGGAGACGGGCAGAAAAAAGAGGTCTGATGTTATGGATGGTGACCCGAGACAACAGTCTCGGGCAGAGGGGGATAGAGCGCAGTGTGCCCGCCCGGGCCTGACGGGACTCTTAAAACTCGATCTCGATGCTCAGGGTGTCGGCATAGGCGCCGGTCGGGGCGCCCCATTGCCCGGCGGGCACCGTCACCGGCAGAGTCAGTTGGTCGGCCACGACACGCAGTTGCCCGGCGTCAGGAATGACGTAGCGCAGGGTATCGGCGCCGCGCTGTAACCAGCCCTGATACTGCCCGGTCCCGGCTTCGAGAACGCCGCCGGGACTGCTCAGGCGAACGGTGCCCACCTGGCTTCCTGCGTCGCACCGGACAAGCACCTGAACCGTCTGGGTCCAGTCCTGCGCGTAGGCGTAGCTGCCCAGGGCACTGACCACCGGCGTACCGAAGGTGCAGGCCGCCTGGGCCGAGCCGGTCAGCGACAGGACCAGCAGAGCCCGGCGCAGCGCAGCACGTCTGAACAGCGGGGAGGTGGTGGGCATGGTAGTAACAATCTTACCATGTATTTTATGCGAACACCTATAAATGCTTACTATAATTCTTTCCATATTGGCGAATTAAGGTAATTTATAGTTACTTAGGGTTTCAGTGTTGCTACTGACATATCATCAATGTTTAGGTAATTATTGCCACCCGCATAGTTTTTAAGATGCGCTTCGATATATTTTACGTTTTCCCAATTCAGAGTGTATTTTGTAGCATTACCATAATAGTAGGTATAGTTTCCTATCTCCCCTCCATTTTTATCGTATGCAACAATTTTAATATCACCCCTATCTTTAAAAATAGCATTTGCGGTCATTGAATAGATATTAAAAAGAGTACCATTGGAAGTCTCAATTCTGGCGAATTCATCTTCCATAGTATTAAGCAAGATCCCGATATGTCCCGGAGGATTTCCTAGTCCTTTAGAAGCATATGTAATTGTTGAAGTAAACTTAAAGCCTTTGGTAACGTAAGAGTCTTCAAGCCGGTTGGCAGCGGTGGAGTTAGTATTGTTGGCAAATCCAGTGTAATCTTCCATCAAATTTAGATCGGTCTGCGTAATTAAGGCTGTGAAGCTCATCAACTTAACATCAGTACCACAGGTAAGTTTAACTGTGTATGTTCCACTCCGATTGTAAGTGTGCTCCGCCTTGTCGGTCGCCACTACGCTGGGCGTCGTGATCGTACTCATGGCCGTACCGTCGCCCCAGTCGAGCGCGCAGCCGGTCGCCGCCGGGTACGTCGTCTTCATGTAGGCGCGCGCCGTCGTATCGCTGACCTTCAGCACGTTCAGGTACGACTTGGGCGTCACCGCCTGGCCCGACAGAGTGCTGGTCAGGCCCAACGCGGCCAGATCACGCTGAACGCCCGCTTCGAAAGCCGCGATGTCCGTCACGCTGGTGGTTGCCGTGCTCGGGGTGCTGGCTACAGGTGTGACGCTCTGCGTGCCGCAGGCGGCGAGAAGGAGGGGGAGAAGCAAGAGGGGGGCAGTGATCTTCATGTCAGGACTCCGGAAAGCGTGCAGGGCAGAGGGGGCTTACCAGCCGATGTAGTAGTCGACGACCGCCGTGTACGTCCCGTTCCCGGCGGCCCACTGGCCCGCCTTCGCGGTCGCCTTCACGCCGTAGGTGTAGTAGCTCCCCGACCCCGCCGGCCCCGTCACGGGCGTCGGATCGTCGTCCGTCGTCAGCACGACGTTCAGCACCTGGCTGCCATTCTTCAGGTCCAGGCTCCCGTCCGCCTTCCAGGTCGTGTCGTCCCAGTACGCGATAAAGGGCGCGGTGTCCTGGTTACAGCGCACCGCGACCAGGGCGCCGCCCCCGGTCGCGTTCAGGGTGGCGGCCTGATAGTCGAAGCTGATGTTCGTCGCACTGGTGAATTCACAGAGGTCGTTGACCGTCGCGTTGACGGTCACAGGCGTGGTGGCGGGGCTGGCGGCCAGGGCGCTGCCGAGCAGGCCGGCAGCGAGAGAAAGCAGCAGGGGACGGTGCATGGGACACTCCTTGATCAGGGCGAAAGGGCGAAGCCGGACAGGGGCCGGGACCGGCCCCTGCAACACTGCCGGGATCAGAAGGTGACGTTGACGTCGAGGGTGGTGGTGTAGTCGGCGGCAGTGGGGGCGCCCCACTGGCCGCTGGCGGCGGTGGCCGCGAGGGTGTAGGTGTGCTTGTCGGCCCCGGCGTAGGTGCCGGTGCCGGCACCGGCAGCGTCGACCTTGCTCAGGGTGTAGGTGGCGTTGAGGGTGCCGGTCTTGCTCGCGCTCTTGAGGATGAGGGCGCCGGTCGCGGCGGTGGTGGTGGTGATGGCGGTGCCCGAGTTGCAGTACAGGGTGGCGCCGCCGCTGACGGGGACGGTGGTGCCGGCGAGGGCGTCGTAGGTGAAGCTGGCGGCGCCGGTGGCACTGGTGTCGAAGGTGCAGGAGGACAGGACGGTGGCGTTGACGGTGATGGGGGTGGAGACGCTGCCGGCGGCGAAGGCGGTGGAGCACAGGGCGGCGAGGGCAACGGTCAAGGCAATCTTCTTCATGACATCTCCTTAAGCAGGAAATTTCGGGAAAAATTTCCCTGCTCCCTACTTCTATGGATCACCCTATTCCGGCCTCCGTTAATTGAGCGTTAACTGCAAAGCAGGCGAGAAGTGACCTTTTTCGTCGTCCTGGTGCGGCAAAACAGTAATGCCCTCACGACGAAACGTCGTGATTCAACCACTAGGGTGAGGATATGATGTGTCAAGATTGAGCTTATCTAAGAGATTCTGACAAAATTCAACCGAGGGGGATGATGAACTCGGCGAGGTTCCTTTGAAACAAGGTCGTAGTCGCTACTTCTGATCTATGCTTTGAAGACCGATTGCGCAGTTGTAAGGTAAGGCAATGGGGAGCGGCCCAGCCGCTCCCCATCCGCGTTCTGGTGGGTCAGGCGAACTGTGGAGTTCGATTCACCGTGCGCAGATTCACTAGGCCAGCCGCACAGCCCCAGAACTGTCCATGGTATCGGGGATCATTGCGGTAAAACTCCCGACAGACACGGAATTTTTTGATCTTGCACACGACGTTCTCCACCGTGATCCGTACTTTGGAGATCTGATGGTTCAGTTCGGGGTCGTCCGGACTGAGCCGGCCACCCTTGGGGCGCATCCGGGGGACGATCACTTCGTGCTGGGGACAGAGTTGATCCAGGCCTGTATACCCTCGGTCGCCCCAGAGCCGGGTTCCCCAGGGAAGGTGGAGCAGGAGCCTCGACTGTTGTGAGCACCTTCATATCGTGGGTGCGCCCGCCCGCGGGCGCACTGAGATGGACGACAAGCCCCTCCGGAGTGACGGCGACCTGGGTTTTCAGCGTGTGCGTGCCCTTCTTGACGCTGAAGAACTTCTTCTGGTCCTTGGGGCGGCCCACGGCCTTCTTGCTAGGCCGACTGCCTTTGTTCTTCTTGGGCTGCCCTCGGGGTTGTTCGGTACCGTCGATGATGAGGTCAGCGATCTCCGGGAAGGTGTCCAGCACGTCTTCAAGGGTGCGCAGGCGACGACGCGGTCCCGCGTCGTCAGGGATGACCTTGCGGCTATCCAGGGTCCGGGCCCGGAGCGGAGCAGGCAGTGCCTGCTCCAAGAGAGGGAGCAGCGCATGAATGTTGCGGCAGACGTTGGCGGCGTCCATCTCGAACAGCACACCCAGGAGATGCATTGGGAGGTCATGACGCAGGTACAGCAACGTCAAGAAGAGGCGGTGGGGAACATCGAGTTTGAACGGACGACCCGCCCCGATCTGACGTTGACGCCCGACCCGCAGGAGGGAGAGACGATGAGCTCTAACCCAGAGGGGCGCGAGACGCTGCGCCAAGTGGGTGAACTCCGTGGGATTCAGGCCGCAGAGCGACTCGAAGGACCAAGAACGCTGCATGAGGCGCTGGACCTGAAACATGCCGTCACTCTGCCCCAGTCACCTCAACTGCGCAACGGGTCTTGGAGCGTATCAGGCTTCCAACTGGAGAGAGCTTGCCCCTGACGAACCGAAGCTAACGCCCCGCCAGGCTCTGAATTACTTCTTACCACTCAGGTGGCAGGATGACTGAATGGACGAGCTACGCTGCTGGAATGGAACTGCTTGACACCGTACGTCTGAATCAGGACCTCCCAAATAAGGGACTTCGGGCGGGTGCTGTAGGCGTCATTGTCGAGGTCTACACGTCTCCTGACTATGCGTACGAAGTCGAATTTGTCAACGACGATGGCAGTACGAACGTAATGCTGCCACTGAGGCAGGAGCAGCTTGACCCTATGTGATGCGCTGAATCTATAAAATCGTTTACTGCCATTCCCCGTACTTACGGTTGAGGTCGTTCAAATCTTTCGCGGCGCGAATTTTTCAGAGGAGTTAGTTGACGAGATGATATCCAGATTATCTTCTATAATTGGTATATGTTTGATTCCAACCATGCTATACAAGTATTGATCGAAAACTACCCAGATTTTGAAGAGCTTACTGATCATTTCTATGACCAAGAAGAAGTACTACTTTGTGTGGAAATGTATCACTTTGCTGAGTATATATGGAGTTTGTCCGAATCTGATATAAACTTTGAATTTAATAAACTCCATAGTGTATTAGATGGCCTAATTCTAAGTGGAGACAGTAAGGTAAAAATGCCATCACACTCTGTTTTTGTCGAGCATTTAGATACACTGGATAACCAGGCGAAAAATCCAGATCTCACGAAAAAGTGGATTATAGAGATGCCAGATATTCTCTGCAAATACCATTCTTCTTGGGGAAGAAAGTCAACCGAAGTGGGACGAAATATCTAATTTTCTTCGCTGCTCTTCGATGACTCAAGTCAGGGCTCGGAAGAAGGGGCCTACACGATTCGGATTGCTCCCTGGGATGCCTGGGTGCATTACGCGCCCGCCCTGGATGACCTCCTAGCACTACTTAAACACGGATTTTGGCCTTGTGGACGTTGTCTGTGCGTATCTGGCAGGCTGGAGTATGCCCGTCGCTCAGGACAACACTCTGCCCCTTCGGCGCTTCCTACGTCCCTTCCAGCGCGTCCTGGGCCATGCTCGGCGGCGCAAGTGGTGTCCGCTGTATCTGCGGGGCTTGATGGCCCCCCTCGAACGCAAGAGTCTGCAACCGTTGGCGGAATACGTGGCGCCCGGCCAGTATGCGCAACTCCATCATTTCGTGACGGTCAGTCCTTGGCAAGATGAACCGTTAGGAGCCGTGTTAAAGAGCGTTTTGAAAGGGTAGGGCTGAGCCATCAGGCGGCAGCCAGCCGACGGACCATCAAGCGGATCATGACTTCGTAGACGAGGTTCTCGGAGGTTTCTGGCAAGGCTTCGAAATCCCGGCTCATCCGCCTTGACTTGCCCAGCCAAGCGAAGGTCCGCTCCACCACCCAACGTCGCTTCAGGACCACAAAGCCCTCCGGGATCTCACTGGGCGGGAGGGGGCGATCCTTCCGCGCCCAGGTCCAGCCGTTGCCTGCCCAGGGATGCTTGACGACCTCCAGCGTCCAGCCCACTACCTGCTTGACTGCTGGAATCAGTTTTCCAGAATACCCGGCGTCGGCCCAGACGTGCTGCATGCGAGGAAACACGTTGCGCACCTTCTCAAACAGGTGGACCGCGCCCGCGCGGTCCTGGATATCCGCTTCGTGTACCACCACTCCCATCACCAAACCAAGCGTGTCGACCAACAGATGCCGCTTACGCCCGCTAATTTTCTTCCCTCCGTCGTAGCCGCGTGGACCACCGGCCTCGGTGGTCCGTACCGATTGACTGTCAATAATCGCGGCACTAGGCGTCGGATCGCGGCCCGCTTGGGTCCGAACCTGCTCGCGCAGGAGGGTATGCAACCGCTCCCAGAAGCCGCTGATGCGCCAGTTACGGTGATACCCGTATACGGTCTGCCAAGGTGGGAGGTCGTGCGGCATCAACCGCCAGGCGTTGCCGCCACGCAGGATGTAGAAAATACCGTCAAGGATGTCTCGTAAGGACCAGATGCGAGGTCGTCCCGGGTGCTCCGGACGTGGGAGAAAAGGCTCCAGGACAGTCCATTCCTCATCGGTCAGGTCGCTGCTATAGGCTCGGCGCGTCATTCATCAGCCTACGTCTGTACCAGGGCGTGCAAAATCATCTTCATGACCTTTCGAAACGCACTCTAACAGCAGGTCGAGGAAGACCTCGAAGGATTCCCGATGTTGCTTGCGGGAAAAGCAGGGCAGGATGTCAGAATAGAGCCGTCTGGAACGCGATTCTTTTGGGTTCATACTCCACTATGGGGCCAAAAGTGCGTTCCAGACGGCTTTTCCCAAAACTGCAAGATGTCAGCCAAGGGTGAATGCTGTCCCACAATATTTTGCCGTGCCAGTGGAGACATAAAAGTCGACAGGCGACAGATGGTGCGCATGCCATTCGAGATTCTGAGCCAGGATGTCGACGGTAAATGTTGCGTCCTCAGAGACCAATTGAATCATTCCCTGTCAGCATATGGACTTTTAGGTGAGCTGGCGCAGCAGCAGGAGAATGCAAGCAAGTTGAACGAAGCTCAGGAAGTTCTCGGCCTTCGCTTCGTCTCGGGTTCTGATCCGTCGGCAACTCTGGAGCCAAGCGATCGTCCGTTCTACCTTCCACCGTCGACGATAGCGACGCAGAGGACGCCCATCCTGGGCCTTCTTTCGGTTTTTGCGATTGGCGGCGATCATCTTAATGCCCAGCACCTCGAGCTCAGCGTCGAGCCCATCGCTGTCATAGGCCTTATCCCCGATCAACCGCTCTCCGTACCTGACACTTCGCCAAAAGTCGCGTCCTGAACGCAGTTTGGTATAACAAGGGGCAGGATCTGCGTCTGTGACGAGCTCCGATCCTGCCCGCCTGCATGCTGACACACTGGCCGACCACCTGAAAACCTACCTCCCTCATCGCCGCGTTGACGCCCTGAAGCGGCTGGCAGACGTGCTCCTGACGGTGCTCCAGGCCGAATCCACGCTCCACCGCAAGATCGCACTCCATCTCCCCAGAGCGGCAACCCTGGAATCCAAGACCCGGACGGTCGCCTGGGTCTTCCACGACGCTCAACTCACGCCGCAGGACGTCTGTGACGTCCTGCTTCCCTTGCTCCCCGACGGCAGGCTCACCCTGATCATGGAGCGCACCACGTGGCACTACGGTCAGACCCCGCTGAACATCCTCGTGCTGGGCGCACGCCTCGGGGGTGCAGTGATCCCACTCGTCTGGTCGATGCTGCCCCATCAAGGCAACCGCTGTACCGCCGCGCGAATCCTGCTGGTTGCGCGATTGCTCAAGGTCCTGCCCGCTCGACGGTGGGCCGTCGTGATCGCCGATCGGGAGTTCGTGGGGCGCGCGTGGTGCGCCTTCCTGCGCTGGAAACGCATTCGGCAATGTATCCGCCTCCGGGACAACACGAGGACCCAGGACGAACTGGTGCGAGACCTGTTCATGACGCTTCAACCAGGAGAGGTGCGCACGCTGTTCGAGCGGACAGGGGTGTATGGGGGCTGGATGCATGTGGTGATCACCCTGTCCCCCACAGGGGACAGGGTGATCGTTGTGTCGGATTTGCCCGTGCTGGACGTGCTGAACACCTATCGGCTTAGGTGGGCGATTGAATCTGCGTTTTCTTCGCTCAAATCTCGTGGCCTGAATCTGGAGGCGACGCACATGACGGCCCCAGCGCGAATCTCTCGGCTCTTTGGGCGGCTGTGTCTCGCACTGGCCTGGATGACCCGGGTGGGGGCGCAGCGGACAGCGACCCATGCCCCTCGGCGGGATAAACGCGGGCAAGCAGTCGTCAGTGTGACGCGGATCGGATGGCAGATTCTCACTCAGGCGGCGCGGTGGGGCGGCGATGACTTCTGGGACTGCCTGCGGCTTCTCGGGATGCCATTTCCAACCGCCAGCACATCCGTTTCCCGAAGTGTCAGGTGCTGAGCAGCGAATGTCACCTGTTCAGTGTGGGAGTCTGTCCTTGAGCACACCGTACAAGTAGGTGCCCAGGAGAGCAAAGGCCAGCACGATCAGCATCGGCCACACCCCCGCTCCCAGAAGCACGAAGATCGGTCCCGGACATACCCCGGCCAACCCCCATCCCACCCCAAAGGTCAACCCCCCAAGGATGTACCGCCACCACCCCTTCGCCTTGGGGGTCACGGCGATGATCTGTCCGTCGCGACTTCTCGTCCCAAAACGGCGCAACAAGGTCGTAGAGATCATTCCCGTGACGACAGCCGAGCCGATCAACCCGAACATATGGAAGGATTCGAAGCGGAACATCTCCTGAATGCGGTACCAGCTCGTCGCCTCGCTCTTGACCAGAACAACACCGAAATACAATCCAGCGAACAGGTAGGCGAGGAGTCCCGTCGCCGTACGTGTGGTGGAGGCTGGGGCGTCGTGTATCCCGGTCATGTTATGGGAGTTCGTCATCGAATGACCGCCAAAAAGAGGGGCAGGAGGAAGTTGGCACTGAGAATGCCACCGACGAAGAACGAGACGGTGGCGATCAACGAGGGACCCTGCAGGGTGGACAGGCCCGTGATCGCGTGCCCAGAAGTGCACCCGCCCCCATACCGGGTCCCGAAGCCGACGAGCAGGCCGGAGAAGGCCAGCAGCACCCATACGCCGAAATGGGTCAGATCAGTCAATTCTACAGGCACCAGACCAGGCCGGACCTGGATGCCCAGCGCCTGGATCGCCTGGGCACCGGCGGCACTCAAGCGGGTAGATTCCGGGTTGGCGAACAGGACGCCCGCCGCGATCCCCCCCAGGATCAATCCGCCAGCGAACATCAAGTTCCAGCGCTCCTTGCGCCAGTCATAGCGGAAGAAGTCAGGCTTGGCTGCATCGGGCAGGAGGATGGCGCAGGCATGCCGCAGGTTGGAGGAGATGCCGAAGGACTTGTTGCCCAGCCAGAGGAGCAGGGAGACGGTGAGGCCGATCAGGGGGCCGCCCACATACCAGGGCCAGGGCGAACGCAGCAGGTCAAGCAGTTCAGTCATGGGATACAGACCTCGGGAAAGACTCCGTCATGGAGAGCAGTGTGGCCTGCGGGGCAGGCTCAGCGCTGCTTCTGGACGGTGGACGAGGGCGTAGGGCTCAGCACTTTAGGTACATTGGTGGCCAACACATAGATCCCTACCACGACCAGAAAGCCCGCCAAGCTGCGTCTCAAACTCTTGTTGGACACATTCCTGCCGAGCCGGCTTCCCAGGAAGCTGCCCAGGATACCGATGAGGGTGAAGATCAGCATGAGGTTCCAGTGCAGGCCTGAGCCCTCAAGGGTGCTCAAATGTTTGAAGAAGCCGGCTGCACTGTTCAGGGTAATAATCGTCAGGCTGGTCCCTACCGCGGGACTCATCGGGAGCCCTCCCAACAGGACCAGCGCGGGAATGATGAGGAAGCCCCCGCCTACGCCCACCAGGCCGGTCAGGATACCGACACCCAGGCCATCCAGGCTGGTCTGGAATCGCGAGCGGGACACCGCATGGGGTTCCGTCTTCTGGGCTGGCCGGAGCATCATCCCCGCAGCGAGAAGCATCACCATGGCGAACAGCAACAGTTGCACCGCTCCTGACAGATGGACGCTCAGAGCGGATCCCAGGGTGGTTCCGACGATGCCGGGCAAGCCGAACCACAACACGGAACGCCAGTCGACGCGCCGCTTGAGGGCGTACGGGATTGCCCCGATCAGGCTGATTCCGCCCACGATGGCCAGCGACTCGGCAATCGCCAGTTTCTCCGGCTCGCCGACGAGGTAAACCAGCACCGGTACGGTCAGGATCGAACCGCCCGACCCCAGAAGCCCCAGCGAGAGGCCGATCAGGGCGGCGCCGATCCACGCGAAGATCATGGCTGCTCGCCCCTCGTCACCTCACGGCCTTCACGCATCCAGCCCGCCGTGCCACCCGCAAGGTTCAGCAGTCCGGGTTTGCCCAGACCTGCCAGATAGGTGGCTGCCTGTGAGGACCGGCTGCCCCCTGCGCAGATCAGGACGGTATTTGGTCCAATATCGTCCTCCCGGCCAACGAGTGTACTCAGGGGGAGGTTCACCGCGCTCGGGATGTGTCCAGCAACGTACTCTGCTCGCTCGCGTACGTCGACCAGCCGGGCGCCCCCACGCTTCTTCTCTTCGAGTTCGGTCGTCAAGATGTCCTGATAGGTCATCAGCAGCTCCTTTCGGCAGAAGTGGAGGCGGCCCAACGGACGCCGCCTCCACGGAGTGGGAATCAGGTGTTGAGAGTTTTCGCCCAGGCGTCGTAGCCACCAGCGAGTTCCAGCACATCGAAGCCTTCGGTACGCAGCAGGCTGGCAGCGGCGGCACTCCGCGCCCCCCCTTGGCAGTGCACGATGATCTCGCGGTCACGCGGCAGGGTGTCCAGTGCCCATGGCAAACGTCCAGCGTGCAGTTGCCGCGCACCGGGGAGATGACCGCCCTCGTATTCGGTCTTCGTCCGCACATCGAGGATCAGCGCGTCCGGATGCGAGCTCAACTCACGCACGGAGATGGGCTGAGCGGAGACGGTCTCCAGCTCTTCGGCAGTGGAGATGAAGCCGATCACGTGGTCCAATCCCACCATCCACAGCCGGCGACGCACGCCTTCGGCACGGTCCCTAGGTGCCAGCAGGATCACCTCACGCTCCGGAGTCATGAGCCAACCCGACCAGGTTTCCAGGGTCCCACCGTCAGGGATGTGAATGCTCCCCACAGGGGCGGCGGCGTGGTGCTCTTCTTTCCTGCGGGTGTCGAGCAATCGGGCACCGGCAGCGAGCCTCGCCTGGATATTCTCTATAGTCAGCTCTTCCAGCGGCTTCGTCTCACCCAGCAGGGTGGGGCCGTCGCGGTTCTCGGTCTTCATGCGTCCGTAGTAGAGCGGGGCATCAGGTTGACCGGAAAGCAGTTCCTGCGTAAAGCCCTCCTCGTCCCCCTGTTCCACCTGCTTGCTCCACCAACTGAGGGCGCGTTCGTAGCCGACCGTCGTCGTGGGTACGGCACCGAGGGTTTTACCGCAGGCGCTCCCCGAGCCGTGCCCTGGCCAGACCTGCACATGGTCGGGCAGGGTCAGAAACTTATCGCGCAGGGAGGCGAACATCTGCCGGGCACCGGTAGAGCGGGTGTCCTGGCCGCCGGCGGCTTCGTCGAGCAGGTCAGGTCGCCCCAGATCCCCGACAAAGACGAAGTCGCCGGTCAGGATCATGCTCGGGGTGTCACCTCGGGGGAGATCGGTGACGAGGAAGCTCATGTGCTCCGGCGTGTGGCCCGGAGTGTGGAGCGCCTGGAGACGGACGTTGCCCACCATGAAGGTCTCCCCATCGTGGAGGCTGATCCTGTTGCCGTCGTCATAGGTGTAGTGCCAGTCTTCACCGCCCTCGTCGGAGAGCAGCAGCTTCGCGCCCGTCGCTTTCGCGAGTTCGCGACTGCCGGAGAGGTAATCGGCGTGAATGTGCGTTTCGGTGACGTGGGTGACCCGCAGCTTTTGACGTTTCGCCTCGTCGAGGTACTGGGCAATATCGCGGACTGGGTCGACCACGAGGCATTCGCCGGTCTTCTGGCAGCCAAGCATGTAGGACGCCTGGGCGAGATCCGCGTCGTAGAAGCGTTGGAAGTACATGGCAGGAGCGTATACCCCCTCCCCCTATTCTGTCAAATAACCCAGGGGGGTATAGTACACACATGACGACCCTGCCAGTCAGTGACCATCAAGCCGAAAAGACAAAGATCCTCAACCGCCTACGTCGTCTGGAGGGACAGATCCGGGGACTGCAGAAGATGGTCGAGGAGGAGAAGAATTGCGTGGAAGTGATGACCGTCTATGCCAGTGTCCGGAGTGCCCTGGAGTCCACCGGGGACGTCATTCTTGAGACATATGTCGAGATGTGTCAGGCACGTGAGGAGAAGCCGGCTGATTTGGTGCGGTTGCTCAAGCTCGCCCGTTGAGCCAGGCCCAGCCCGGTGGAGACGCGCATCCCAAGCCAGGCCCCTTTCGGTCACATGTAATGGCTGAGATTTTCGGGGGCAACTACCGTGGGGTAGATGGTGTCACGGTGATGGCTTCTTGTAGGGAGATACGAAGAGGTTTGTCCTGTGGTTCTCAGGGCCGCATCTCATACGGCACGGAGACGGCATCCAAGGGGGTAAGGAACAATTAGGATGGATGGATGACCGCGTTGACTGTGCCCTCCGTCCTCGACCAGCTCAAGGCGCTCGCGCAAGACACCCGCTATGACCTCGTCCGCCATCTCGCCCAGGGCGAGCACTGCGTCTGCGACCTGGAAGCGCTCCTGAGCCTCCCCCAGTCGAAGGTTTCCTACCATCTCAACATCCTCAAAGAGGCAGGGCTGGTAACGTCCGAGCAGCGCGGCAAGAACATGTACTACGCCCTGAGCCGGGAGCCCTTCTTCCGCCTCGGGGGTCAATTGCTGCTTGATCTTTTCTCCGAGCTCCCACCTCTGACACATCAATCTAAATCGGTGTGTTAGCTTGCGCGCATGCCGCGTGTCCTGATTCTCTGTACCCACAACTCTGCCCGCTCCCAGATGGCCGAAGCCCTCACGCGTGACGCCGCCCGTCGCCTGGGCGTCGACCTGGACGTGCACTCCGCCGGCACAGAAGCCACCCGAGTCAAGCCCGACGCCATCGCCGTCATGAATGAACTAGGCCTAGATCTCTCCACCCACACCAGCAAAACCCTCCACGATGTCCCCGAGGCGCGGAACTTCGACTACGTCGTCACGGTCTGCGACAGCGCTGCCGAAGCCTGCCCCATCTATCCCGGTCACACCCTCCGGCGGCACTATCCCTTCGTCGATCCGAGTGGCGGCAGCCTCGACCGCTGGCGGACCGTCCGCGATCAACTCAAGATCCAATTCGATGCCTTCGTCCAGGCCCTTAAAGAAGGCCGTGATGTCCCGCCCACCTACGAGGAAAGTCCGGCAGTCGAGATGAAGTGAGTTATGCTGCCCTGATCAGGACCGACGCCTGAGACATTCAGGCTGGCCCGACCCTGCCAGAAACATCCGACTCAGGAGTTGCACCTCGTATAGGACAATGAATAGCCGTGCTGGACGAGAAATTCCACGTTTTTTGTGAAGAGGTTCAGTAGGTGGCCAAGGTAGAGCTTCGGCTGAAGGGCGAGCAGCACACGTCGTGCTCTGCTCGCCAGCGTTTGGTCTGGCTGTGCGTCCAGCAAGGTCAGCGTCCAGGCCACGAAGATCAACAGCAGTCACCGGTCCAATCCTCGGGCGGTCCGCAAGGAGAAGAGGTTCAGCCCAAACTGATGCTTGCTCTCCTTAAAGAAGGATGAGGTAGGCCAGCGTTTCGCCCTTCTGAGGTCACCTCATCGCCATCCATCAGCTCGGAGGATGCCGCGCGGAACGCGGCTAAGCGTCAGCGTGTCATGCGGCCAGTTCTGGAGCTTGACGTACCCCCATACAGGCCATCCGCAACGGTGATGACGTCAGGATGCTCGGTCCGCCTAGTCGGCCGGATACCGACCACAAACTCAACGCCTAATCTCCGGATCTCGTCCAGAAAGGCGGCTGCCTCGAATTCACTATCGGCGTGGACGCGCACCCAGAACCGGGTGCAAATAGTGTCCGGCACGCTGCGCAGCAGGTCACGGGCCAGTATGACGGGTGTGGGGGTCCCCCTGCCGCGATACACCCGGTACCCCACTGGGAACTTCAGGGTCCCGTACTGCGCAAAGAGGATCATGAGATGGATGCTGTGGACCTCGTTATAGACGCGAACGAACGGCAGCTGGCGTCCCGTTTTCGGGACGCCGGTGAGATCGACACTCAGCCGCAGGCACGGATGATGTTTCCGCTTGGCCGCCTGGAGCAAGAGGTCCCACTGGGCGTCCGCCAAGAGCGTCCAGCACGTCGCGGTATCCCAGTCATCTTCGTTGAAGAAGCGACTGAGGGCACTGGCGCTGACGGACTCCGCTTGGTGGAGGACCGTCTTGATGTCTGGATTGAGGAACGGACAGAACGCAGCCCCGAGGCGGCGTTGCTGGTAAGCCGTGGGAGAGACAGCGAGGAGGTGGTCTGTCAGAATGCGGGTGCGCTCCCAGAGAGGCTGTGACGTAGACACTCCCAGATGCGAGAGGCCGGGAGCGCTTTCTCTGTCCTATGCAGATGCGATTCTTGAGGCTTACCCAGGGTGGGCCAGTGAGTAGGCGATCACGTGAGGGGTCAGCGACGCGCGGTATTTCCTTAGAATGCGTACCAGACTATTGTCTGACCTGCACAAGATCTCTTCGTGCTGAAGGCGCAATGTTGTCAACTCGTCGAACGGCATTCCAGATAGCCGTTCGATGAGGTTTCCTAGCTGTAACCAGTCCTCACGACCATGCCGGTGGCCCAGCGTGATCAGCAGCAACCCGCATAGGGCCACCTGCTGAGCCTCCGGCATCCTCGAAGGCGTCGGCTGCTGCGGCCGGTTATATAACTGGCGCAGCGGCATGTCGTCCATAAGAGCTACCTGCAGCGCCGCGTCGTCCCCACGCATGACCTCCGCCCACGTTCCCTGTACATCCACCTCTGGACGCAATGATCCCGCTGGCACGGCATAGAGCAGATTCAGCCAGAAACAGGTCCTGAAATCATGACATCCTGTAGCCCAGTCATGCGATTGCGTCGCCAGAAATACTCTCGCCTTCACGGTCTTCAGCTCAAGGCTCAACGGCTCGGCGAAAAACTGCTCGGTGTCGCCGGGACCGTGCCCGATGACGCGTGCCCCAGCGTCATAGCGTAGCCAAGCCAGCATCACGATGGCCGCCGAGAAGGTTCCCTCATCGATCAGGGCGTATATACGGGCATTCCCAGCGGCCTCTCGCAGTTGCTGTGTGAATGGCCAGCTCAAGATGTAGTTTCCGCCGCCATTGCCGCGCAGATCAACGATCAGGCGTTCTGGCCGGGTGTCCCGAATGCATCTGAGAACCTGTTCCAAGACCTGTGGCAGGGGGCCATCCGTACCAGAGCCGATCTGGCGCAGACCGACGTATAACGCTTTACCTGGCAGCGCCTGCACGTGGACACTGGCGGCCGTCTCCGGCGCTTCTAAAAGACCGATCTGAGGCATCAGGGTCAATGTAGGCATTTCGTCTCCCACATCGACTTGGACGGGCATGAGTGAACCAGCAGGCGACCGGAGCAGCAGGCGCAACTGATGAGCTGAAGCGGCCCAGCCCAGGGCGTGCAGAAAAGCGGGCGTGATCAGCACAGGCGCACACAGACTGCGAACCCGGTCCACAGTGCCGCCAATTATGGCTGATAAAAGTGGGAGCCAGTCCTCAGCGGGGCGATCTTCCAGATGCATGACCTGACAGCCGAGCCAGTCCGCATGTGCTGGACTGACCGCGGTAATGTACAGACCATCGGCAAACCATGTGAACCGCATAGGCAACTGGGGGAGGGCGTCTCCCAGCTGCCCGAAATCCATATTGGTATGCCCATCTTGAGCTGCTGCGGCGATCCGGGCCAGACCTACCAACAGCTGTGCCTTGGTCAACGATCCCGCCTGTGCATGAAGCCGCTGCACTTCTTCCAGCGCAGTGATCCGGGCCGCAGGGGTGTACACCATGGCCCGGGGCAAGGCCGCCAGGATCTGTTCCAGGTCGGCCATGACGGTATCGTATGGCAATACGTCGAAGGGGTCTGGCGTATCTTGAGTTGTCGTCGAATGCCGAGACACTAGCAGGTCCTCATTGCTGCACGTCCCGGAGATCAGTAGGCTCCTGATTGTGCGTCAGCAGGTCAAGTCGAAGACTCTCAGCCCGGTGTAAACGACGGCATAAGAGCAGAATAGGAGACAGTTCCATACAACCCCCTTCGGTAGACGCCCCTGTTCCGAGACGATCCACAGATCAGTCTTAGCAACGTCAACGGGCAAAAAGGGCGCCGATCTTGACTGGGACCTACCGGGAGTAGCAGAACATGAGATCAGCACCGTCGCCTGAGGTTCAGAGGGGGCTGGATTGAGGTCTGGGGATCTTTCATCCCTGTGTACCTGGCCCGTAGAAGCCAGCCTTATTTCAGTTCAGGGGCCAGACCCAGCAGAAGCGTATAGTCGCTCGTTCCAGGTCCTGGCGCTGCCTGCTGATGGAATCGTTGCCAGACCGCGGCCAGTTCACCTTTGAGTACCTGCGCCTGCAGGGGTGTGAGCGCCAGGGTTGTCCAGGAACTCCACACACTCAGGTCGACGGTCTCCTGGGTGGTCACATCTGGTGGGGGGGTAAGGCTGAAGTCGACGCTTTCCCGACTAAGGGTCACGCCGCCTCTGTGCAGGGCGTGGGGGGCACCCCGATGACCGGCGAGTACCACCTGCCGCATGAACGTCTCCAATAAGGGCCCGTGCATCTGAAGCAGAAGGTCGTCCAGAGTGGCGTACCCGCTCGTCTCGAAGGGGAGGAAAAGGCGTGGGTGCACAGCCTTAAAGCGCAGACGGCCTCGTCCAGTGGAAATGGTGAGCGGGGTGAGCAACTCCCACTGCACCAATCGTTGCACGTGGTATCGCAAGGTGGTCCGCTTCAGGTCGAGGCGTGTGGCAGCTTCGTGCAGGTCGAGGGGTTCCTGCAAGAAGATCATGTAATAAGGCCGAGTCGTTGGATTCAGCAGGAAGCGAGTGGCAGCCGCGTCACGCACCCAGAACCAGTCATTGGCGTCTGGGGTGAACAGAGAGTTGGCCCGGCGCATCATCTTGCGACGGAGGATACAGGAACCTGAATCAGCGTACAGACCTCTAACCGCTGTCAGGAACGCCCTCCTGGGAGCAGGAGCGCTGGCCCCCTATGCTTGGAACTCATGCCAGCTCGATCCATCAATCAGACCCCACTTAGGGCCGGGTAAGACCAACGTCACTCAACCGCGGGCATGGATAATGTTTCCGCCTGGTCGCCTGAAGCAGGAGGCCCCACTGGGCGTCCGCCAAGAGGGTCCAGCACGTCGCGGTATCCCAGTCATCTTCGTTGAAGAAGCGACTGAGGACACTGGCGCTGACGAGCTCGGCTTGGTGAAGCACCGTTTTCACGTCTGGATTGAGAAAAAGAGAGAACGCAGCCCCGAGGCTGTGCTGCTGGGAGATGGCGGGAGGGATGGCGAAGACGCGGTCTGTCAGGAGGTGTGGCGGTCGCTGTTCTCGGCGATATGAATCTCCCCAAAGGCCCGCCTGGAGGTCAGGGCCGACCAGTCCGCGGCGCCGCAACGGCGGTCCACCCTGTCGAGCGCGGCCGAGGTATCGATGTCGATCAGGGCGAGCAGCTGCTGAAGGTCGTGGGGAGCGTCACGGGCTGATGTCTGCTCTGTTCTTCGCCGATCTGATGTGTCTAAGACGTGCTTTTCATATGTTCCGAACGGATAGAACCGCCCATGCCCCGGAGGGCTGGGCGGGTGGCGCTGTCAGGACGCACTTGGACAGATCGGCCGGTTTAAGACGTTCAAACCAGAGCGCCCCGCTCCTGCACGCTCCCTCCCGTCCGCATGGCCCACAGCCAGACCAACCCCCCAAGGCCTTGCGCCAGAGCCGCTCCCCCAAACCACAGCGCCAGAGGCAGGCGATCCAGCCATGGGGAAACCAGCAGGAGACTCAGCGGCATCCCCACACTCGAGACCATCCCCAGCACGCTGAAGACCCGGCCCAGGAAGTGCCGAGGCACCAGCTGCTGTAACAGCGTCTGGAAAGGAATGTTGCCCAGCCCGAATCCGACGCCCAGCCCGACCGCGCTCGGCCAGAGCACGCCAGTCACAGGAGATGACCACATCACTGCGTAGGTTCCGGCCGTCAGCAGCAGTCCGACTGCGATGATCTTCTGCGGAGCGAAACGGTTGCCTACGGTCGCCAGCAGCATCCCCGCAAACAGCATGCCCAGACTCTCCAGGGCCAGAAAGGTGGCATATCCGGTGGCCTGGGCTCCCAGATGGTCGAAGAGCTTGGGGAGGATGGCGGTGACGGGTGCCAGACTGGCATTGAGCAACAGAGCGACGACCGGCGTCAGGATGAGCATGCGGGAGCGGCTCATCAGCTGTATCCCGCCGCGCAGGTCACCCCAGAAATCGAGGGGCGCTTCCCGAGACTCGATTTGCCGGGGCAGTCGCACCCAGCCCATCAAGGCCGCCATGAGGAGGAAACTCAGTCCGTCGCCGATGATGGCCACTGCAGGCGACCACTGGGCCACGATCCAACCCCCGGAGAGCGTCCCCAGGAGCCAGGCCCCCCGACTGGCACTGCCCAGCAGTCCATTGGCGCGGGCCAGGGCTTCGGGGGCCACCAGGGTGGGGACGGCTGCGCCGCTCGCCGGACTCGCGAAGGTTCCAGCCAGTCCCGTCAACAGGGCCGCCCCATTGACCACCCAGAGGGGTACGTCTCCCCAGGCCAGCCCCAGACCGCCCACGGCCAACTGCAGCGCGCCGCGCAGGAGATCGGCACCGATCAGGGGCCACTTCAGAGGAAAACGGTCGACGAGGACACCGGCCAAAGGCATGAGCAGGTTGGGGATCAGCGTGCAGGCCAGGGTCAGGGCCATCTGCTGGGCAGAGCCCGTCTGGTGGAGCACGAGGAAGCTCAGGGCGAGGCCCGCCAGGGCTGTGCCGAACTGAGACTGCGCCGCGCCGACGAGCCAGATGATGAAGCTGCGGTTCCAGAGCGGTGAGGTCATGGTGTCAGTGTGGGAAGGGAGCTCCCGGAAGAACCAGCCGCTTTTTCAGGTTGCGCGTTTCTAGACTGTGGGCATGACCGTGCACCAGGTGGCTTCCGCGGGGCAGGCGATCCTGCTGCTCCAGCCCGAACTCCGACCGCTCCTTCAGTACCTCATGCAGGAAGCGCGGAGTGCGGGGGAAGTGGCCCGTGAGCTGGGGGTACCGCTGGCCCGGGCGTCGTATCTTCTGGGAAAACTCCAGCGGGAGGAGATCGCGGTCGTCGAACGGGTGGAGGCCCGCTCGGGGCGGCCCGTCAAACGGTACCGGGTCTTCCCGACATGGTTCATCCCGTACGAGGTGACCGCGGCGGAAACGCTCGAGAGTTTCTGGGCGGCGCAGTTGGGACCGCGCATGAACGAGATCGCCGGATTCGCGGCCCGTCAGTTGCAGGAGCGTCACCCCGTCTGGGGATTCTGGCTCTCTCAAGGGGAGGTCTACAGCAATCTGGAGGTGGGGGACCGGCGGGGACCGGCCCGAGACCTTCTGGAGGGAGACGAGCCCCTGATGCTCACCGTTGGGGCCATGCAGCTGGCGGAGCCGCAGGCACGGATGTTGAAACGGCGACTGTTGGACTTGTTCACGGAGGCCGCGTCCTGGGAGACGGGTGGCGCGACCGAGTACACGCTCAGTCTGATTCTGGTCCGGGGCAGCGTCGAGTGAGGCAGGCCTGGCCCCGGAAGCGGTTCAGGCGGCGTTCACGGCCCGGCTCCAGCCGCTGACCCGGAGGTTGTAGGCCTGGGCCTTGCTCGTAGGCGGCGGGCCTCGTTGAAGTGCCCGACTTGAGCGGCGGCCAGGGCTTCTTCGGGGGCCTGTGTCCACTGCTTGCGCCGACCGAGCGAGCTTCGGGTCAAGGCCAATACCCAAGGGAGTTCGCGGAGGTTCTGAGAGCCCGCTCCTCCCCGCTATACTGCCCTGCATGCCCCGCGCCGCCCGCGCCGAGATCACGCTTCAGGCTCCTCTGGAACGGGTCTTCGAACTGCTGGTGGACTTCAGCGCCTATGGGCGCTGGAATCCCTTCGTGGTGGACGTCACGGGAGCCAGTCGCGCAGCCGAGGGCGTGCAGATGCGCTTCAGGCTGCGCTGGCGCGAGGGCCGGTATATCCATTCCGACGAACAGGTCACGCGCGTGCAAGCGCCTGCCGAGGGCGAGGCGCTGGTCGCCTGGCGGTACGACAGTCCGTTGGCTCGCTGGGGACTCCTACGCTCAGAGCGGGTGCAGACCCTGAGGTACCTGCCGAACGGCCACACGGCCTACACCACCGAGGAGATCTTTCACGGCCCGGCTGCTGCGTTCGTCCCCGTGGAGTGGGTGCAGGCAGGATTCGAAGCCCAAGCGCGGTCCATGCAAGAGGCCCTGTCGTCCTCCTGAAGGCCCATTGGTATCGCCCTGGGGGCGCAGCGCAGTGATTTTACCCCTGGTTTCGGAACCAGTCGGATGGAATGGGATCCGTTATGCGTGTTCGCATCTCTTGATCGAAGCACTACGTGTAGGGCGCGCATAAGATCTCTCCAGCGGCCCTCGGCAGGACTTTAGTGCTCTGGGGCAACTGTAGCCAGACAGCGCACTCCACGCATGATGACGATCTACTCGTGGGGGACGACAGTCATCTGACGAAGCCCTATCCGGCGAGCATCAGAGAGATGAAATGCCGGAAACGGCTCAAGATAGACCGGGAACTGTACGTATAGAGGAATCCTTCGCTCTGCTCTAAGTGGGGCGACGATCAAGAGCATGTCTGCCGACGGTAGACAATCCACGCCAAAAGCAGTCTCAGCGCCTCAACCGCTGGTCCGGCACGGACGCAACCACCCTCAGACCCGGCGGATCTGGGACAGGATGCCCGCCGCGATCTCCTCGACACTTGCACTGGTCGTGTCACGTACGGGGAGCCCGAGTCGCCGGAAGAGACGCTCGGCACGCGACACTTCGTACTCGCACTGTTCCAGGCTGGCGTAGCGGCTGCCCGCCTTCCGCTGGGTGCGGATCATATGCAGCCGCCGAGGATCAATGGTCAGGCCGTAGGCCTTGGCCTGATGGCCCACCAGTGGCAGGGGAAAGGCCTCCTGTTCGAAGTCGTCCTCCGCCAGTGGATAGTTGCTGGCGCGCACGCCGTGTTGTAGGGCCAGAAACAGGCTGGTGGGGGTCTTTCCGGCGCGGCTGACCCCGAGAAGGATCACGTCGGCCAGGCCATACTGACGGCTGCCCAGGCCGTCGTCGGTGGCGAGGGCGAAGTCGAGCGCGTCCATACGGGCCAGGTAGGAGGTCTGGTCGTGCATGTCGTGGTGGCGACCCACGCTGCGCGCCGCCTGCTCGCCGAACTCCTGTTCCAGCGCGGCCAGCCCGGACCCCAGCAGGTCGAACAGCAGGGCGGGGGCGGTCTGCAACTCGCTCAGCACGGACGGGTCCGTGACCGTCGTAAATACGACTGGGCGCGGGCCGCTGGCCACCAGTGCAGCGATCTCCCCCACCACCTCGCGGGCGGCCCCGACCGTGCCGATGAAGGGTCGCTGGAGATACCTCGGAGATTGGGCGGGAAAGTGCGCCAGCAGGGCGCGGGCGGCGTTCTCGGCGGTCAGGCCGGTATGGTCCGACACGATCAGCACGGGACGCTCTGAGCAAAGGGGGGCTTTGTCACGCACGGGGGTCTCCTTATCCTGGTGGGGATGGGGGGGCCGGGTATGTGCCCTCCCCGCCCCCCCGAGCCGATCAGCCTGCCGGGAGCGTGTCCTGAGCCAGGTGCAGCCAGGTCGAGACGACGGAATCGGGATTGAGACTGACCGAGTCGATGCCCTGGTCCATCAGCCACCGGGCCAGCGCCGGGTGATCCGACGGTCCCTGGCCGCAGATTCCCACGTACTTCCCGGCCGCCTTGGCCGCCCCGATCGCCTGACGCATCAGTGTCAGCACCGCCTCGTTCTGCTCGTCGAACAACTCCGCCACCAGTCCCGAATCCCGGTCCAGCGCCAGCGTCAGCTGCGTCAGATCGTTCGACCCGATCGAAAACCCGTCAAAATGTTCGAGGAACTGCTCGGCCAGGATCGCGTTGCTCGGCACCTCGCACATCATGATGATCTTCAGCCCGTTGTCTCCCCGCCTTAGACCGTTGCGCTCCAGCAGGGTCATCACTGCGCGCGCCTCCTCCACTGTCCGCACGAACGGCACCATCACCTGAACATTCGTGAGTCCCAACTCCTCACGCACTGCCCGGATGGCCGCGCATTCCAGCGCGAACGCCGCCGCGAACTCAGGCGAGCGGTAGCGTGACGCCCCCCGGAACCCGATCATCGGGTTCTCCTCGTGCGGCTCGTAGAGCCGTCCACCGATCAGGTGTGCGTACTCGTTGCTCTTGAAATCGCTCAGGCGCACGATCACCGGCTTGGGCGCGAAGGCCGCCGCGATGTTCGCCACCCCCTCGATCAGCTTCTCCGTGAAAAACGCCTGGGGTGTCGCGTAGCCCGCGGTCGCCTCCGCGATCTGCGTACGCACGTCCTCCGGCAATTCGGGAAAGTCCAGCAGTGCGCGCGGATGAATCCCGATCTTGTTCGAGCAGATGAACTCCACGCGGGCCAGTCCCACCCCCTCATTGGGCAACGCGGCAAAGGAAAAGGCGCGGTCTGGCGACGCGACGTTCATCATGATCTTCAGGGGCACGTCCGGCATCGCGTCCAGTTCGACGCGGCTGACCTCGACCGGCAGGTGACCCGCATACACGAAACCCGTGTCGCCCTCGGCGCAGGATACGGTGACCGCCTGCCCGGTCGTCAGGACCCGCGTGGCGTCGCCGCTGCCGACCACCGCCGGAATACCCAGCTCGCGGGCGATGATCGCCGCGTGACAGGTGCGTCCCCCCCGATTGGTCACGATGGCCGAGGCCCGTTTCATGACCGGTTCCCAGTCGGGATCGGTCATATCGGCCACCAATACGTCGCCGTCCTGCACCTGGGCCATCTGCGTCAGGTCGTGGACCACGCGCACGGTGCCCACCCCGACGCGGCTGCCCACGGCCCGGCCCTCGACGAGGACCTCACTGCGCCCGCGCAGCTCGAAGCGTTCGAGGACGCGCCCACTGCGGCTCTGCACCGTCTCGGGCCGGGCCTGCAGGATGTAGATCTGACCGTCGCGCCCGTCCTGGCCCCATTCGATGTCCATCGGGCGACCATAGTGCCGCTCAATCACGACGCACTGGCGCGCGAGTTCGTTGAGCTGCGTGTCCGGCAGGCAGAACGCCCGGCGTTGCGCCTCGGGCACGTCCACCGTCTCGACGCCGCCGCCCGGGGCGTAGATCATCTTGCGGGCCTTGCTGCCCAGCGTGCGCCGCAGCACGGTGCGCCGCCCGGCCACCAGGGCAGGCTTGTAGACCAGGAACTCGTCAGGGTTGACCGCACCCTGCACGACCAGTTCGCCCAGGCCATAGGCCGCCGTGACCAGCACGGCGTCGCGGTAGCCGCTCTCGGTGTCGAGCGTGAAGGCCACCCCGCTGACCCCGAGGTCGGTGCGGACCATTCGCTGGACGCCCGCCGACAGGGCCACCTGGGCGTGGTCGAACTGGTGGTGGACGCGGTAGGAGATGGCGCGGTCGTTGTACAGCGAGGCGAACACCAGGCGGACATGCCGGAGCACGTCTGCCAGCCCCCGAACATTGAGGAAGGTCTCCTGCTGCCCGGCAAAGGAAGCTTCGGGGAGGTCTTCGGCGGTGGCGCTCGACCGCACGGCGACGTCCGGCTCCAGACCCGCAGCGTCGGCGGTCATCTGCGCGTAGGCGTCACCGATGGCGGTCTCCAGTTCGGCCGGGAGCGTGCCCGCCTCGACCCAGCCGCGGATCTCCCGCCCGGCGGCGGCGAGGGCCACCACGTCGGCGACGTCGAGGGCCGCGAGACGGGCATTGATCTGTTCCTCGATGTGGTTGTGGGCCAGGAACAGCCGGAAAGCGTCGGCGGTGGTCGCGAAGCCTCCCGGCACCCGTACCCCCGCGCCCGTCAGCCCCTGGATCATCTCGCCGATCGAGGCGTTCTTGCCGCCCACCACTTCCACGTCCGTCATCCTGAGTGTCTGAAACCAGCGGATCATCTCCATCTCCGTATCCCCTCCCGTGATCCGGCCTCACTTGGCCGCGTGTTCGTCCTGATGCTCGCTGTCCCGCCCTTTTCCCGGCGTGTCTGCCTGCGCTAGTCGCCGACCAGCACGACGTGCAGCCGGCGTGGGCCGTGAACGCCTTCGACGCGAACGAGTTCAATGTCGCTGGTCGCGCTCCCACCACTGATCCAGGTCAGTGGCCGCCCTTCCCGCACACTGGCGGCCACGCGCGCCAGCGCTTGAGGGACCGTCTGTACGAGCTGATCCTCACGCACCACACAGACATGCAGGTCGGGAATCAGGGAAAGGGCCCGGCGGCCCTGGTCGGGACCATGGTCGAGAATGAGGGTGCCCGTCTCGCTCACGGCGACCGCGCAGCCCGTCAGGACCGCCTCAATACTGTCGAGTTCGGCGTGCGTCAGCGCCGGCCCGTCGCGCACGACCTCGGCACTTCCGCCTTCCAGCCAGGCCGCCGGGAGGCCAGAAGGCACCACGACCCGGCGCACAGCGCCCAGGGCTGCCGCCACCGCCTGCGCGGCCCCGCTCGCGGGCACCCGCGTCAGCGCCGCCTTGTAGTCCAGAATCCGGTCCTCGAACTGATGCAGCACCTCGGCCTGCGATTGCGGGGCCGACACCGGGTAGGGGGGCAGGGGTGGACGCTCCGCGCCAGCCACCGCGCGGTTGATGAGGGTGAGCATCTCCAGCCGGGCCTGCGCAGTCGATACCGGCGTGCTGGAAGGCGTGGGGAGAGTTCCGGTCGTCATACGCGCTCCTTGGACTCGGAAGAGGTGTCGGCTTCGCCACTGGCCGCCGCAGGTTCCTGACCGCGCCGCTTCCACCACTCCCGGAAGCCCTCCTTCGGCAGGGGTTGGAGGTCACGGGACTGGGTCCAGCCGCCCAACAGGCCGGGCAGCGACGTGATCGCGTCGCCGCGCACGAGAGGCCCCTGGCCGACCCGCGCGAGTTTCAGCGCGCCCTCGAAGCGCCAGCCCTCGGCCATCACGAACTTCATGCCCTTCATGGCGAGCGCCTCGGCGGTCAGGCCCTTTTGCACGTTGGCTTCGGAGCGCAGGTAGATGAGTACCTGCGGAATGTTGATCTTGACCGGGCACACGTCGTAGCACGCCCCACACAGGCTAGACGCGCCGGGCAGCGTGTTCGCGTTCTTGTCGTACATGCCGAGCAGTTGCGGCGTCAGGATCGCCCCGATGGGACCGGGATACACCGAGCCGTAGGCGTGACCGCCCGCGCGCTCATAGACCGGACAGACGTTCAGGCAGGCCGAGCAGCGGATACAGCGCAGGGTCTGCCGCCCAAACTCGTCGGCCAGGACATTCGTGCGCCCATTGTCGAGCAGGATGAGATGGAACTCCTGCGGACCGTCTCCGGGCGTCACCCCCGTCCAGAAGGAGTTGTAGGGATTCATGCGCTCGGCAGTGCTCGACCGGGGCAGCAGCTCCATGAACACCGAGAGGTCCTCGACCTTCTCCAGCACCTTCTCGATGCCCATGATGCTGACCAGCACCTCCGGCAGTGTCACGCACATGCGCCCGTTGCCCTCGGATTCCACCACGCAGACCGTCCCGGTCTCGGCGACCGCAAAGTTCACGCCCGACACGGCCATCTTCGTCGTCAGGAATTTCTGACGCAGGTAACGCCGCGCCGCGCCCGCGAGCGCCGCCGGGTCGTCGGACAGCTGGCCCTCGCCGGGGAGCTCGGTATTGAACAGCTCCTGGATTTCTGCCCGGTTGCGGTGGATCGCCGGGACGAGAATGTGGCTGGGGCTGTCCTTGGAGAGCTGCACGATCAGTTCCGCGAGGTCGGTTTCGACCGCGTGGATGCCGCGCTCTTCGAGCGCCAGATTGAGTTCGATCTCGTCGGAGGTGATGGACTTGACCTTGATCAGCTCGGTCACGGCGTGCTGCTCGGCGATCAGGGCGACGAGGTCGCGGGCCTCGCGGGCGTCACGCGCCCAGTGGACCTGACCGCCGCGCGCCTGTACGCTGCGCTCCAGTTGCAGCAGGCGGTCCGGGAGGTCGGCGAGCGTGTCGTCCTTAAGGGCGGCCCCGAGGTCGCGCAGCTGCTCCCAGTGCGGCATCTCCCCCACCACGTTCGCCCGCTTGGCACGGATGGCCCCGGTGACGTTGCGCAGGTTGGCCCGCATCTGTGCCCGGCCCACCTGCTCGTGCGCCGCGACCGGAAACGGCTCGGCGGGATGCAGGCCTCCGTGGCCGCTCACGCGTACACCTCCTGCTCGGTGCTCGCCAGGATCTCGGCGAGGTGGACGGTACGGGTGCCGCTGCGCAGGCGGCTCAGGCCGCCGCCGATGTGCAGCAGGCAGGAGTTGTCCCCGGCGGTGCAGGCCTCCGCCCCGGTGTCGAGGATATGCCGGGTCTTGTCGGTGAGCATGGCCGCGCTCACGTCGGGATTCTTGACGGCGAAGGTGCCGCCGAAGCCGCAGCATTCCTCGGCGCCGGCCAGTTCCAGCAGGGTCATGCCCCGGACCTGGCGCAGCAGCCGCAGCGGCGCGTCCCCGACCCGCAGGCCGCGCATGGCGTGGCAGGTGGGGTGGTAAGTGACGCGGTGCGGGTAGTACGCGCCCACATCGGTGACGCCGAGCCTGTTCACCAGAAATTCGGAGAGTTCGAAGACGCGCGGGGCGAGGGCCTCCATCTCGCGCAGCAGCGCCTCGTCGCCGGCCCACTGGGCAGCCTGCGGGTACAGTTCGCGCACCATCGCGGCGCACGAGCCGCTGGGCATCACCACGACCTCCGCGTCGCGGAAATCGCCCACGAACTTGCGCGCCAGGTCGAGGGCATCGTCACGGTAGCCGGTGTTCAGGTGCATCTGCCCACAGCAGGTCTGGCGGGGGTTGAAGCCGACGGTATGGCCCAGGCGCTCGAGCAGCCGGACGGTGGCCTGGCCGGTCTGGGGAAAGAGGGCGTCGTTCACGCAGGTCAGGAACAGGTCGATATGCATGGCGGTCCTTTCGGGAAGGCGTGCGGAAGGCCACGGAGGACCTTCCCTGCGCGCGAAGAGGGCTTCAGGGCTGGGGCAGCATGCCGGGCACGGCGTAGGCCTGGAGGTAGGTGATCACCATGATGACCGCCAGGAAGCCCAGGCTCTTCTTGACGGTGAACCGCAGCAGCTCGCTCTCGCGCCCGACCAGGCCTACGGCGGCGCAGGCGACGGCGATGCTCTGAGGCGAGATCATCTTGCCGGTGACGCCCCCGGTGGTGTTGGCTGCGACCATCAGCGCCGGGTTTACGCCCACCTGCTGCGCGGTCACCTGCTGGAGGTTGCTGAACAGCGCGTTCGATGAGGTGTCCGAGCCGGTCAGGAAGACGCCCAGCCAGCCCAGCACCGGCGAGAACAGTGGAAACAGGTGGCCCGTCTGCGCGAGGGCCAGGGCCATCGTGGCGCTCTGGCCCGAGTAGTTGGCGATGTAGGCGAAGCCCAGGACGAACATGATGGTCAGCACCGGGTAGAACAGTTCGCGCAGGGTCTCCACGAAGGTCCGTGCGCCCTCCCTGACCTTCATGCCCAGCACGGCCATGCTGACCAGCGCCGCGAGGAAGATGCCCGTGCCTGTGGCCGAAAGCCAATCGAGCTTGTAGCTGGCCGCGTAGGGTGTGGGCTCGGCGACGATGGGCGCGACCTTCACGACCTGGTTGTGCAGGTTGGGCACGTCCCAGTGCGTGACCGTCCAGGCGAGGGGGCCGGGGGCCTTGAGGTCGAACAGGCCCTTGAAGGCGGGCAGGCTCCAGATCACGACGAACAGGGTCAGCAGCAGGAAGGGTGACCACGCCTTGAAGACGCTGCCCGCGCTCAGGGCCGGGGCCACCGGGCGGTACGCCGCGCCTACCGTCTGCGGTACCGGGATGGGCTGGATGACGCTGGGCTTCCAGACCTTCAGGAAGGCGGCGGTGGCGACCAGGCTGACGAGCGCCGAGGTGATATCGGGCAGCTCCGGCCCGAGGAAGTTGGAAGTGAAGAACTGCGTGACGGCGAAGCTGAGGCCGGCGACGAGCAGGGCAGGCCACAGCTCACGCACCCCGCGCAGCCCGGCCTTTGCACCGCCCTTGCCCGAATCCATCAGGAACACCATGAAGAACGGCACGAACATGGCCAGCAGCGGCAACTGCCGACCGGCGATCTGCCCGATGGTATGCGCCGGAATGCCGGTGAGGCTGCCGGCCACCGTGATCGGAATGCCCAAGGCGCCGAAGGCGACGGGCGCGGTGTTGGCGATCAGGCACAGGCCAGCCGCGTAGAGGGGGTTGAGGCCCAGCCCGACCAGCAGCGCCGCTGTGATTGCCACGGGCGCACCGAAGCCCGCCGCCCCTTCCAGAAATGCGCCGAAGCAAAAGCCGATCAGTACGACCAGAAGCCGCTGGTCCTCGGTGATATTCAGCACCGACTGGCGGATGACCTCGAACTGCCCGGTCTTCACCGTGACCTTGTAGAGAAAGACGGCGGCGATGATGATCCAAGCGATGGGCCACAGCCCGTAGCCGAAGCCGTAGAGGGTGGCCCACACCGCTTTGGCCAGGGGCATGCCGTAGGCGAATACCGCCACGAGAAAGGCCAGCAATACAGTCACCGCCCCGGCTACGTAGCCTTTCAGTCGCAGGCCCACCAGAGCGACGAAAAAGAACACGACCGGAATGAGCGCGACCAGGGTCGACAGCCAAATGCTGCCTCCAACCGGCGCGTAATTCTGGGTCCACACTGACGCAACTTGTTCCACGGCCTCTCCTCTGCGGCCAGTGCCGCGGTTCCATCCAGATTGTCGTTGTCCTCTCACTCTATAATTCAGTAGTTCAGAAAGTCAATTGTTCAGAACAACTGTTGAACTGAGTGTAAGAGGATCCAAACGTGGTGGCGCAGAAGGGGCTACCCTGGGCAGTCATGTCCGCTCGCCCTACCCCCACCATCCGGCCCCTCCAGAAACGTCTGTCGGTCGGTGCTGATATCGCCGCACAGCTTCAGGGCCTCATCAACGACGGCACTTTCAAACCCGGCGACCGGCTCCCGGGGCAGCGGGAACTGGCCCAACAGTTTGGCGCGAGCCTCGCCGGAGTCCGCGAGGCGATCAGTGTGCTGACGGCGGCAGGGCTGGTCGATGCCCGCCCCGGACGCGGCACGGTCGTGAGCAGCGTGGGTGGGGCGAATCCCACCTTCGACGGCTGGCTGGGCGCGGTAGGCGACGAGCAGGAATTCGGTGAACTGATGCAGGCCCGGCAGATGCTCGAGGCCTTCACCATCGCCGAGTCCGCTGCGCGCGCGACGCCCGAGCAGGTTGCCCGGCTGCGAGACGCCCTCCAGACCATGCGCGCCGAGTTGCAGGCCCCCGAAAGCTATGCCGAGGCGGACATGCAGTTCCATCTGCTGCTGGCCGAGACGGCGGGCAACCGTGTGGTCACACGCCTGATGCGGGTCATCCAGCGCCCACTGATGGAGCAGTTGCGCCGCAGCATCGCCCACCTGCACGCCACCGGACAACTCGGCGAGAATCTCGTCCGCCATGAGCGCATCGTGGACGGCATCGAGCGTCACGACCCCCAGGCCGCGCAGCGGAGCTTCGGCGAGATGCTCAGCGGGGCGCTCGACTTCTCGGAGCAGCCGACCGAGCGGCTTTAAAGTGCGTCTGAAAAACGTGCTGGCGCAGGTTTACCCTGCATCCACAAAGGTGGACGATTGGGTTGAGGTGATGCGCCCATGTCCCGGTGTGCTTATCCCAACGATCTGACGGACGCCGAGTGGCACGTTCTTTTCCCGCTCCTTCCTCCAGAAACCCCAGTAGGTCGCCCACGAAAATGGTCGTTTCGAGAGATCCTAGACGGTATTTTCTACGTCCTGCGCGGCGGCATTGCTTGGCGAGCGATGCCTCATGATTTGCCTCCGTGGCAGACGGTCTATCACTATCACCGTCTTTGGCGACTCCAGGGCGTCTGGGAGGCACTCCACACGATCCTTCGGGAGATGGTCCGTCAGCGAGAGGGTCGCGCAGCGACCCCCAGCGCCGCGATCATCGACAGCCAATCCGTCAGGACCACGGAAGCTGGTGGGCCTCGCGGATACGATGGGGGCAAGAAAGTCAGTGGCCGGAAACGTCACCTACTCGTCGACACTTTGGGGCTCGTCATGGCGATCAAGGTCCACGAGGCGGACATCCAGGATCGCACTGGTGCAATTCTTCTCCTGCGGGATCTCCCCAATGTCTTTCCTCGGATGGGGCACCTGTGGGCGGATGCGGGGTACACCGGGAAGCTCGCTGGAGAGATCAAGACGCATCTGGGCTGGACCATGGAGATCGTCAAACATCCCTGGTCGGGTTGGCAGGGCACCTGGGCACCAAAAGATGCACCTCCACGGCACGTGGAGGTACCAAAAGGATTTGTCGTCCTGAAGCGCCGTTGGGTGGTGGAGCGGACGTTCGCCTGGCTGGGGAAATCCAGACGTATGGCAAGGGACGACGAAGCCCTGGTCGAAACCGCTGAGAACCTCGTGTACGAAGTCATGATCCGGTTGATGGTACGTCGGTTGGCAAAGTCCCCTCCCTGAGCCTTTTCAGACGCACTTTAGTCGCAAAGTGACAGGCCAAAGCTGACAAGCCATTAGGTCTCACCTCCTTCACGGGTGAGCGGTTCCAGCTCGGCTTGCAGTGACTCAAGCCGCCACCGCTCCTGTTGGGCGCTTTCGGGATCGCCCTGATGCATATGCCAGTCGGCCAGTTGCGCGCGGGCTTCCAAGTGCAGGGGATCGGCCGAGATGAGGGCACGCAGGGCATCACGCCGCGCCAAGCTCTGTGGGGGCTGCACCTCGGCGTGGACCTGTAGGGCGTCATGGATCAGGCGACTGGCATATTCGGCCTCCTCTCCAAGTTCAGCAGCGAGGTCTGTCAACACAGCAGGCACCCCGGCGCGCCCCAGCAGCTCCGCGAGGCGCTCAGGGTCGCGCGTTTTAAGTGCAACTTGCAATTCCCTCAGATCGCTGTGAACCGCGAAGGCCAACGTCAGGCGGCCGCGTGCACTGCTCACCAGGTTCACCCCGAAGGTGCTGCGCAGGTGATAGATGGCCGTCTGAAGGCTCGCCAGAGGATTCTTGGCATCAGGCCAGAACCGCTCGGCGAGTTGCTCCCTTGGCAGCGAGCGTCCTGAGAGCGCGAGCGCCACCAGCAGGGCCGCACTCTTGCGAGCGGGCAGATCGCCTGCCCCCCAGGTACGCCCAGCATGCGACAGGCGGAGCGGTCCCAGCACCTGGAGCCGCAATGGGAGCAGTGCCCGATCAGCGTCGTCGCGCAGCACGCCCAGCAGGTGATGGGCTGCCGGACTATCCAGCAAGGGCCGGTAGCCATGGGTATGGATAAGGTCCAGGGCTGCCGTCAGATCCGTCGGAGCCGCGCGGTACAGCAGCGCCGTCGCCAACTCCAGCCGTGCGTCCTCGCGGCGGGAAGCTTCCACGACCTCGTCGAGCGGCGCCATACCCTGGAGCGCCTCTTCCAGTGCAGCCCGCAGTCCCAGGCTCCGCGCCGCATTCAGGGCCCGCCCGGCCGCCTCCACATCCCCGAGTTCACGGCAGGCGCGCGCCAACAGCAGTGCGGCTTCGGCGTGTAGGGTGGGGTTGGCCTCCCCAATACCTTCGAGCAGGCGACGGGCCTCGGTAGGCTGCCCGGCCTGGAGGAACAGCAGGGCATGGATCCGTGTAGCCCAGCCGCTCAGGTCGTCCGCCGCCAGGATGTCCACCTGCGCGCGTTGGAGTTCGGCGCGGGCCTGGGCTGTCTCGCCCAGCAGCGCATACGTCTCTGCGAGATTGATGTGGGTCAGCGCCGTGTCCTGCGGAGGGGCCTGCGCCAGAAGATGCAGCACCTGAATGTATGGGCCCTGAGCCTCCTGAAGCAGGCCGCGCCCGAACTGGAGGTTGCCCAGCGTTTCGAGGCTGCGGACCTCGCGTCGCAGATCCCCGGCTCCCCGGAAAGCGGCGACCGCGTGGGCGAGGGCGACCTCCGCCTCGGCGTGGCGGCCAAGCTGGATGAGTAAGGTGGCGCGGTTGTGTTCGGCCTCACCGCCGATGAGGCCGCCCGTCTGTGCCGCCTCCGCAAAATCCTCCAGTGCGCTGTCCGGCTGACCCTGGAGGGCACGCACTACCCCACGCGCATTCAGGGCCAGCGGCCGCGTGGCGGACGACAACCCTGGCAGCGCACGGGTGTAGAGTGCCCCGGCCCGCTCCGGATCCCGCGAGGCCCGCGCCAGCAGACCGGCGAGGTACAGCCCGGCCGGCTGTTCGCGCCAATGGGGCGGCACTGGGTGCAAGGCCTCACGCAGGGCGTCTGCGCCCGTCCCCACACGGCTTTCCTGCGCGAGCAGGTCCAGATACGCTTCCCAGAGCTGGGCTTCACGCAGGGCGTCCAGGGCCTCTCCCACATGACCTGCGCTTGAGAGCGCTGCCGCCACCTGCGCCGAGAGGGTCACGTCAAGCGCGGGCACGAGCAGGCGGCGCAGCAGGGCAGGCACCCGCCAGCCCCCCGGTGCGGGCCACAACCAGCCGCCATCTGCCAGGGTCGCCAAAGCCGCGCCATCTACCCCCAGAAGGGCCTGCACTGGGGGCGTCACGAGGGGAGTCCGGGCCAGCTGAGCGTAGTTGTCCTGTTCTACATCCGGCAGCAGGGGGGCCAGAGCGGCCTGGAGCTGCGGGTGCGCGGCCCAGTCCCCGGCTGCACGGCCCGCCAGACCGCGCACCGGGTCCAGCGCCGCCGGCCAGCCGCTCGACTGGGCGAAGGTGACACGCCCCCAGTCGGAGTCGCCCAGGGCGGCGGCCCATTCGCCCGCGTCCAGCAGCAGCTCGTCGCCTGAGAGGATCAAGACCTTGGCGGCATGCCCTGCTCCGGCGGCCCAGGCCTGCACCTCGCTGCGGTACCGGGGCCACCAGACCCAGCCGCGCGTGCCATGTACCGGAGCCGCGCGTGTGGGGCGCCAGCCACGCGCCTGTGCCCAGGCCAGGAGCTCTGGCTGCCCCGCACCGACCTCGACGGGGGCCACGATTCCGGCCCACGGCCCGTTGCCTGATCCTTCCAGACGTTGCCGTAACCGCTGGGACACCTCGGACATGGTGGGCAGTATAGGAAGCTGAGCGGCGGACACATGAGCCTGCACGGAAGGTCTGCGGTTTTGCGGTTTTTTTGAGAAGACTCTGGTGGAATGAGTCCACGCCAAAGTTCACGCTCCGGAGGGTTCCCCCCATGAAAAAGACACTGCCTGCCCTGACGCTTCTCTCTGCCCTTCTCGCCGGCTGCGGCCAGGGCCCCGTGCCTGTCCAGGCCGCCAGCGATCCCCGCGGAGGTTTCATGGCCCTGAGTGCGAGCACCGGCGCCTCCGAGTGCAACGCACTGTACGCCACCGCACCCAGCAGCGTGCAAGTGGACAGTTCCATGCGCTACGGACAGGTAGGTACCCTGATCCTGTCCTTTGCCGACGACGCCAGCAAGGGCCGCGCTGTGACGTGGATGGACTCGGCGCTGCCGGTAGACCTGGGCCAGGGACTCGGAGCCTTCGAGAACCTGCCGATGGTTGCGCTGCGTACCCTGATCACCCCCGAACTGATCGCAACCCTGGAAACCCATCTGCCAGGCTTGGAGTCGGTGTACCAGGACGCCCCGCTGCACTACCTGCTGGCAGAGAGCGTGAAGTTCATCGGGGCCGATACGGCGCGCAATACCTATGGTGTGAGCGGCAAGGGCGTAGGCGTGGCAGTGATCGACTCGGGCATTGACGGCACCCACCCCGACCTGACTCACGTCGCCAAGAACGTGAAGCTGGTGGGACCGCTGACCGACTCACCTGCAGGCGGCTACCTGTACCTGGATCTGCCTAACACCGACACCAGCAGTGGTCACGGCACCCATGTCGCCAGCACCATCGGCGGCAGTGGCGCAGCCTCAGCGGGCAGCCGTATGAGGCGCGGCGTGGCTCCCGGCGCGACGCTGGTCGGCGTGGGGGCAGGCGACGGCCTGAGCATCCTGTACGCCCTCCAAGGCTTCGATTACGTCATGAAGCCCGAAGTGCGCGAGACCTACAACGTCCGTGTCATCAGCAACTCCTGGGGATCAAGTGGCGAATTCGCGCCCTACAACCCCATCAGCCTCGCCGCCAAGCGCGCCTACGACGCGGGTATCGTCGTGGCCTTCGCCGCAGGCAACGAGGGGCCGGGGGCCAACACCCTCAATCCCTACTCGGCCAGCCCCTGCGTCATCAGCGTGGCGGCGGGCGATAAGAAGGGATACCTGGCGAGCTTTAGCAGCCGGGGCCGCGTGGGCGACGCGCTCGTGCACCCCGACGTGACAGCCCCGGGCGTAGCCATCAGCGCTGCGCGCGCCCTGACCGGCGCGGCCGCCACGACCGTGCCCGATACCGACAACCCCCGTTACTCCTCAATCAGTGGCACCAGCATGGCGACCCCGCACATCAGTGGCGTGGTGGCGCTCATGCTGGAGGCCAACCCCAAATTGAACCTCGACAGCGTACTGTCCATCTTCAAGAAGACCAGCCGCGCCATGTATTACACCCAGACAGCCGACAACGGCTTGGACCCTGACCAGGTGACGGTCAAGCGCCGCGAGCTGTGGGAGGTCGGCTTCGGTTATGTGGACGCCAATGCCGCCGTGCGCGAGGCGGTACGCTTGAACCCTACCCGCTTCTCAGTACAGACGTCCACGCTGCCGGGCTGGACCGGCACGGTCGCCACAAGCGCCTGCGCGCCTGTCGCCAACTGCGTGACCACCGCCCAGGATAGCCACACACTGAATGTACCCGGCGGAGCCAGCGTTCTGCGTGTCGCTACCGAGTGGGGCAATCCCGCTTATGACCTTGACTTAGAGATCTATGATCCTGCCGGCCGCTTGGTCGGATCGAGTACGCAAGGGACGAGCACCGGTGAGGCAGTCAGCATTCCCAACCCGGTGACCGGCCAGTGGCGTGTGGTTCTCAAGGGTTTCCTCAACCCGGCTACAACCTACATGGGCAGTGCCGAGGTGGACCAGATCGTCCGTAAGTAAATCCAGGTCATCAGATTCATACAGGCCTGCGTAGAGTTGGTACCTTGGACTCAGAAGTTGCACCTGCACAGGACGAAAAAAGCACTCTCAGACGCAAGAGTCTGGGAGTGTCAACGTCTCAGCCTCTCTGGGAGCGCGCCCGCATTCTGACGGACCGCCTGCTCGCCGTTCCTGCTACGCTCTATCAGCAACGTAGCCTTGGGGCTGCGTTCTGTCTGTTTCTCAATCCAGACATCAGGACGGTCCTCCACCAAGTGGAGTCCATCAGTGCCAGTGCCCTCAGTCGCTTCTTCAACGAATACAACTGGGATATCACCGCGTGCTGAACCCTCTTGGGGGACGCCCAGTGGGCTCTCCTCTTCCAGGCAGCCAAACGTAAACATCGTCCCTGCTGGCAGCTGAGTGTCGATCTCACCAGCGTCCCGAAAACGGGACGCCAGCTGCCGTTCGTTCGTGTCTACAACGGAGTCCACGGTATCCAGCTCGTGAACCTCTTCGTGCACTACGGGACCTTAAAGTTTCCAGTGGGGTACCGGGTCTACCGCGGCAAAGGGACACCCACACCCGTCACACTGGCCCGTGACCTCCTGCGCATCATGCCGGATACCATTCGCACCCGGAACCGGGTGTGCGTCCTCGCCGATCGTGAATTCGAGGCGGCCGCCTTTCTGGTCGAGGTTGACCGCGGCGGAAACGCTCGAGAGTTTCTGGTCGGCGCAGTTGGGACCGCGCATGAACGAGATCGCCGGATTCGCGGCCCGTCAGTTGCAGGAGCGTCACCCCGTCTGGGGATTCTGGCTCTCTCAAGGGGAGGTCTACAGCAATCTGGAGGTGGGGGACCGGCGGGGACCGGCCCGAGACCTTCTGGAGGGAGACGAGCCCCTGATGCTCACCGTTGGGACCATGCAGCTGGCGGAGCCGCAGGCACGGATGTTGAAACGGCGACTGTTGGACTTGTTCACGGAGGCCGCGTCCTGGGAGACGGGTGGCGCGACCAAGTACACGCTCAGTCTGATTCTGGTCCGGGGCAGCGTCGAGTGAGGCAGGCCTGGCCCCGGAAGCAGTTCAGGCGGCGTTCACGGCCCGGCTCCAGCCGCTGACCCGGAGGTTGTAGGCGTGGGCCTTACTCGTAGGCGGCGGGCGTCTCAGCGCGCTGGAGCTTCTGGGCTGTACCCTGGCGGTCGAGCCACACGTACTGCTGCTCAATGGAGCCCTTCGGGGCACTAGACACGGCGGTGCGCCAGGAACTTCGCGACTGGCTGCGCCAACTCCACGACGAGATCCATCTCACCAGTGTCTTCGTGACCCATGATCAGGAAGACACGATTTCCATCGCCGACCGTGTGCTGGTGTTCAACGCCGGGCGCATTGAGCAGGGGCGCCCGAGTGAACGACACGATGAGGTCAGTCCTCGACGCCGTGCCGGGGAGGTCGCTCATCCGCTCTCCCCTTCGCCAGTCTTCGCTCCATCTGCCTTCCACAGCGCCACAGTCCCCTACGCCTGCGAAGCAACCCAAGAGCCACGCCGTAGGGCTCTCCCCAGGGCCAGCACCAGGAAGGCCGTGCCGATCAGAGCCGCCGCCACCTCAAGGCTCTTTTTGCCTGGATTCTTGGCAGTCTTTAGGCGCCGGACCGTCACTCGTCTGTTCGGCGTGGCATTATCCAGACCGCCTCGCGCGGCCCATGCCCGCCGCGTGAGCGGCGCAGGCAGTGAGGTCTTGTGTTGAAGAGAAAAGCAGTCACCATTAAGGACGTGGCCTCCCACGCAGGGATTTCCTTCCAGACGGTGTCTCTGGTCCTGAACCATCCGGAGCGGGTCAACGAGAAGACCCGGTCCAGGGTCACGGCCTCCATGCAGGAACTGGGGTTCGTGCCCAACCTGGCCGCACGGCAACTCAAGAAGATGCCGAGCAACACTGTCGCCTGCGTGATCCTGACCTCCTCGGGGCGGCCGCTGGAGCACGGCCGGGTCATGCTCCAGGACACTTGGCAGCATTCGGTCCTTACCGCCTTCGCGTACATCGCCGACCGGCACGGCTTCGGCATGCTTCAGCAGAGCGCGTCACCTGAGGAGGTCGTGGAGACCATCCAGCGCATCTATCAGGAGGGGCGGGTGGACGGGATCATCCTGCCCACCCCCATTGACGATGAAGACGTTCTGCTGCGGCTACACGAGCAGGGTATTCCGCTGGTGATATTCGGCAACATCGCGTCACGGCTGCATTACGTGACCCAGGATGACCGGGGCGCGGCCCGGAACGTGGTGCGCCAGCTTCTGGCGCGCGGGTGCCGTCGCCTCGGCTTCGTGCGAGGCGTCGGGGAGACGCTGATCTACTCGGCCGGGCGCGAGCGGTACCTAGGCTACCTGGAGGGGCTGCGCGAGCACGGTCTGGCCCATCAGGACCGCTGGACCGCCACCGGCAACATGAGTCTGGTCAGCGGCCACCGCGCAGCGCACGACCTCTTCGGAGACTTTTCGCCGCAGCACGCCGGGGACTTTCCGGACGCACTGATCATCGCCAACGACCGCATGGCTATTGGAGCCCTACGCGGCCTGTACGAGTTGGGGGTGCGGATTCCGCAGGATGTGAGCGTCGTGGGCTTCGACAATTTCGAGTACGACCGCTATACCATTCCCACCCTCAGCAGCGTCGAGGGGCCGACGATGGAGATGGCTGAATTCGCCTTCAAGACCCTACTCGACCTGACAATCAGCAAACATACCGCTCCTAAATTGATTCAGAAGGTGTTCGGCACCGAGCTGATCTTCAGGGACAGTGTCCGCGCCGCTCCAGTGCAGTGGCCAGAGTAAGTCGGGCCGAGCTTCGCGCCGCCCCCGTACGCCTTCTGATCCCTCGTCAGTCCAGTCCTCTTCTCGTTTACTTTTTGGAACGTTTCGGATTTTTAACGGCAAGGCTTGGGAAATAATCTTTCGCTTTGTTCGGAAAGTTCCGCCCACACCCTCTCGTCAAATTTTAGAACGTTTCGGATATTCACCATCGTTCTGGAGCCTGCTTATGAAACAAACCCTCCTTATTCTGACCGCCGCCCTCAGCCTGCCGTTCGCCGCCGCCCAGACGGGTACGCTGGCCCCTGCGTTTGGTGACACCCTGAACCTGAAAACGCCCCTGAACGTCCGTGATCTGAACCGCGACACTTTTTACAAGGTGATCGTGCCCCTCGCCAGGAAAGAAGGCAGCCTGACCCTCTACAACTTCGCCGCATCCTTCCCGCCGCTGTGGAAGGAAGTCGTGATTCCCCGGTTCCAGCAGAAATACGGCATCAAAGTCAACTTTTACGACACCACCTCCGATGTGGCCGACCAGCAACTCGTGGCCGCCCATAGGGCTGGGCAGAGCGCTCCCACCGACGTGTACTTCGCTCCTGGCGGCAAGGCCGGGTTCTACAAGGCAAGCGGCGTGCTGGCGAATCTGCCCCTCTACGCCCTGCTGCCCGAGGCCCGGCTGTACCAGAAAGCGGCGGCGACCTCGGCCGTCGGCGTGCAGCACGGCGGCTCGTTCATGCCCTTTCACCGCAACCAGACGGCCATCGCCTACAACAGCGCCCTTGTCAAGGCGGCCGACGTGCCCCGGACCTTCCCGGCCCTGCTGGCCTGGGCCAAGAAGAATCCCGGCAAGCTGGCGATCACCTCCGCCCTCAAGGGCGGCTCGGGTGGGGGCTTTGCGATGTCGGCCGCAAGCGCCCTGATGGGGGCAAGCTGCAAGGCCCAGTTCATGGACCAGAGCGTAACGGCCGACGCCGCCGCGCAGTGGGTCAAGACCAGCGGATGCCTGAACAGCACCTGGACGTATCTGAAAGCCATCAACGGCCTATCGGAAGTCACCAACGGCAACAACGACACCTATAACCTGATCGCCAACAATGCCGCCTCGATGGGCACTGTCTGGGAGGACGGCGTGTACACCTACGTGCAACGCCGGCAGTTGCCCGACAGCGTGCGCCTGACCCTGCTGAGCCCCGGCGAGGTGGGCGGCGGCGACGGCCTGTTCGTAACGGCCGACGCGCCACACCCCGCCGCGGCCATGCTGTTCATCGACTTCGCCCTGAGCGCCGATATCCAGACCTGGAAGCTGGAAAACATGGCTTCCCGCTCGGTACGCCTGGGCATCGGATCGGACAAGATTACCGGCAAGAATGCTCAGAACCTGCTGCCCGGCAACCTCTACCCCAAATTCTCGCTGTCCTGGCCCGCCGACGCGATGCAGGTCGCCTTCCGTGACGCTTACGCCGCCCAGGTGCTGGGCGGGCGGTGAGTGCTGCAGGTGGAACTGGCCCCTCCCCTTTGGTCTGGAGAACAGCCATGACGGAACCCCAACTCGAGCTGCGCGCCCTGAGCAAACACTACGGTGGCGTGACGGCCCTCCATGACACGGACCTCTGTGTCCAGCGTGGTGAATTCGTGACGGTGCTGGGACCCTCCGGATGCGGCAAGAGCACGCTCCTCCGGATGCTGATGGGAATTTCCCAGCCCAGCAGCGGCGAAATCCATCTGGCCGGGGCGCGTATCGATGGCCTGCCCCCGGAAAGACGCGATATCGCGATGGTGTTCCAGAGCTACGCCCTGTTTCCACACATGAATGTCCGTGCGAACCTCGCCTTCGGCCTGAAGATGAGGGGCGTGCCGAAGGCCGAGCAGGACCGCCGCATCGGGCACGCCATACGGATCAGCAATCTGGAACCCTACGTGAACCGGATGCCGCGCGACCTCTCAGGAGGCCAGCAGCAGCGGGTGGCCCTGGCACGTGCCGTCGTGATGCAACCCGCCCTGATGCTCTATGACGAACCCCTGAGCAACCTTGACGCCAAACTGCGTGAGAGCCTGCGCGAGGACCTGCTGGAGTTGCACCGCCAGACCGGGGCCACCAGCCTCTATGTCACCCACGACCAGACCGAGGCGATGGCAATGAGCGACCGGGTCGTGGTCATGAACTTCGGTCAGGTGGTGGAGGTCGGCACACCCGAGGCGCTCTACCATCGGCCGCGCCGCCGCTTCACGGCCACGTTCCTGGGACAGACCAACTTACTGGACGTCGAGGCCAGTGGCGAAAGCGCACAACTGCCCTGGGGCGGGGTCGTCCAGACCGGCCGCCCTGCGCGCGGCAGGGTGACACTCTCAGCCCGCCCAGAGGAGATTGCGCTGTGCCGCGACCCCCAGGGCGAAGGGACGGTACAACAGGTCTTGTTCCAGGGACCAAGCGTCCTGTACGCCGTTCAGGTGGGGGGGCTGATCCTCCACGTCAGCGAGGCAGGGACCGGGCAGGTCCATGCTCGCGGCGAGCGGGTGCGGCTGTCGTTCCCACGCCCGCCACACGTTCTGGACGAGGATACGGCCGCCGCGCCGGTCGCGGAGACCGCACTCCCTACGCTGGAGGTATCCGCATGATCTGGCGCCGCTCGCCTACTTCGGATTGGACCCTGCCCCTGCTGCTGCTGCCGGGGGTCGGGGTGCTGGGGGTATTGTTCGGGCTGCCCCTCGTCTGGGCCCTGTTGGGCAGCTTCGGGCTCCAGGACGGCGGTCACTTCACGGCGGCGAACTATGCCAGCCTCTTCACCGACCCATTGTCGCGCGCGGCCTTTTTCCGCTCGGTGTATTACGGCGCGGTCCCCGTGGTCCTCACGTTGTTGATCAGTGTGCCGCTCGCAGCCCTGATCCAGAAGCGCTTCCTGGGTCAGAAACTTTTCAGCGGCCTCTATAAGATTCCGCTGGCCGTACCGTCCATCGTGGTGGCCTTCATGGCCCTGACCCTGCTGGAGCGCGGCGGCTTCATCGACCGCTTGCTGGCCCCCCTGGGCCTGAACCTGCCGCGCCTGGTGCGTGATCCAGCGGGAATCGGCGTTATCCTGTCGGCGGTCTGGAAAAACGTGCCATTCATGACCCTGATCATCACCGGGGCCTTCGCCGCCATTCCGGAGGAGATCACGAATGCGGCCCGCAGCCTGGGGGCCAGCCGCCTGAAGACGTTTTTCCGGGTGCAGATCCCGCTGGCGATGCCGGGCATCACGGCGGCCCTGTTGTTGGACTTCATTCTGTCCTTGGGTTCCTTCGCCCTGCCCAACCTGTTGGGTCCGGCTTACCCGCCTGCCCTGACGGTGCTGATGTATGACGCCTTCCAGCGGGGCGAGTGGGCCAGAGTCTACGCGATAGGCATGATCCTGACCGCCTTTGCCATGTTGGTCCTGGGCCTGTATTACGCGCTGCTGGGCCGGCGCGCTGGGGGGGGCCGGTGACCGCGCGCCCCGGGCCCGCCGCCCAGGTCCGTCGCCGCGTCTTTCAGGCCGAGGACCGCGTCTGGGTGTCGGCCGGTCTGTATGTGGCCTTGGTTCTCACACTGGGCCTGCCTCTGCTGATCATGGCGCTGTGGTCCTTCTCGGATGGATGGTTTCCGCCGGGTCTGTTGCCACAGGGTTACACCCTGAGTCACTGGCAGGAGTTGCTGGGCGACGCTTCACTGGTCGCCGCCACCTTCCGTAGCCTCGGAATCGCCGTGACCGTGACCGTGCTGGCTGGAATAATCGCCCTACCGACTGCCTGGGCGATGGCCCGCTTTCCCTTCCGCCTCAAGCGCGCGCTGGAACTGTTCATTCTCGCGCCGCTGATTGTCCCCGGTGTGGTGATGGCGACCGGGCTGGGGCGGCTGTTTTTCGGGTTGCACCTGAACTACACCGTTGCCGGGGTCATTCTGGTGCAGCTCGTGGGGGTCCTCCCCCTGATGATCCGTCTGCTCACCGCCAGTCTGGAAGGCATTCCCGACGAGTTGCTGCACGCCGCGCGCTCACTGGGGGCCGGCCCGGTACAAGTAGCCCTACGGGTGGTCGTACCGCTGGCCGCACCAGGCTTCATGGCGGGCGGGCTGCTGTCCTTCGTGAGCAGTTTCGAGGAATTCGACAAGACCTTCATCGTCGGTGCCCCGCTGATCGAAACCCTACCGACCAAGCTGTTCTTCTATCTCAACGGTGCGGGGGTCACCTTTCCTACCGCCGCCGCCGTGTGCCTGCTGCTGCTGCTGCCTGTTCTGGTGGTCTTTCTGATCGCCGGGCGAATCATGAAGGACGACGTGATGGCGTCCGGCATGGGCAAGCTCTGACTCTCCCCTACTTTCTTAGCGAGGTTCCATGATGACCGTCCAGACCTGTCACCCGACACCCTTTCCACCCTATGTGGGGAAGCGCTTCCTGTCCGACGGCAGCGTGCAGACCTGCGAGGGCAATACAGTGATCTGCCACCTGCCTGAACATTCGGTACTGTACCGGGCGCTGCTGGACCTGCGCGCGGAGATTCAGGCGCAGCCCTACGCATACAAATATGCTTTTCTGCCCCCGCAGAGTTACCACATGACTGTCTTCAATGGTGTGCTCGACAGTGTCCGCGACCCGCAGCAGTGGCCCGCCGACCTCCCCCTGGACGCTTCCCTCCAGGCTTGCACCGCCTTGTTCGCCGAGAAGCTACGCAACTTCACACTGCCCGATCTGCCGCCCTACCGTCTGCGTCCAGCCAGCTTCGGGCGTCACCTGGGCGACGGTCTGGTGTTAAATATTGCGCCGCTGGATGATATCGAGAACGCCCGCCTGCGTGGCCTGCGTGACCGCCTCTCCGAGCACTTACAGATGCGCTTCGCCGGGCATGAACAGTACCCTTTCCATATCACTATCGCCTACCTCGTGCAGTGGCTGACCCCGGAGGAGGAGGCGCATTCCTTCGCCCTGCAAGATGCTTTCTTGGGCCGCTGGCAGGCTGCGCAGCTGAGCGTCTCCTTGGGTCGCCCCGAATTCTGCGTTTTTCAGGACATGTGCTTTTTCGACCGTCAGTTCTATCTACGCAGTATGGACCACGACTGAATCGGATGTGAGGGCGGTGCGGGGTTGGCTTCCCATCGCCCTCGCGCCCAGCGGCTTCCTGCTGGCGGCCCCCACTATAGGTCGAGCGATACGCCGGCTGAACTGGCTGAGGTGTTCAGCGCCACGACCATGCGGTTCGTGCCGCTGTCCAGGAGAAGGCGGAGACGTTCTGACTGCCAAGGGCACAGCTGTGTAGGACACCACTGAAGCGACGACGCTCTGCACGCCAAGGCGGCGCAGCCGGTCCAGATCGAGGTCGATGTACTCGGTGGCGCCGACCGGGAGTGGGGCGCTGCGCAGGTCCCCGGAATGCACCATGCCGTCTGAACGCAGATTGTGGAAGGAACAGGTGGCGACGTGCTGCCCGGCGGCGTTATACGCCAGGGCCGACAGGTCGAGGTCGATGGCCCCAGTTCCCTCTCGCTGCGCCCAGTGCAGGAACAGCCGGGCGTGGGTCGCCTGCGCTGTGCCCGTGGGGGTCAGGCGCAGGCGACTGCCGGCGGCCAAACCTTCGTTGCCCCCGGAGGCTGCCCGTACCGAAGCACTCAGGCGGAGTCCAAGCACATCCGGGGAGACTGCCAGGCGTATGAGGGAAGGCAGGCCAACAGCCCGACGCACGAGGTCGGCGAAGAGGACCTCCTGAATCTGCGTGATCAGGGGCCGCGCGATCAGTGGTCGGGTGTCTCCCAGCGTCCGGGTGCTGGCGTTGCCCTTCGCGCGCATGGCCCGGTGGGGATCGGCCTCATCACGGCGCTCGAAGTGGACGTGTAAGCCCGTAAGCATGGCCGGCGTGAGGTGTGGGGCGGCACTGCGCAGGGCGGCCACCGTCAAGGGCGCCGTCTTGGCGATCCCAGTTCCAGAGGAACGCAGACCTTCTTCCCGCACCAGACGGTCAGCCAGGCGCCCAAGCAGACCAGGACGGCTCTGGAGGAGATTCAGGGCTTGGGCGAGGTCATCACTCGCAAGCGCGGTTTCAACCTGGCCCATCAGCGTACGCATCCGCGAGTTGTCGCCGAGCAGGGTGCGGGCTGCGTTGCCGGTCACTGGCGTCATAGGCAGTGCTGGCTGCACCTGGCCGCCGCCAGCGAGCAGGTGGGCGAGGGCTGCCGCGCGGGGGTAGCGCGCTGATTCGTGGAAGTGCAAGGCAGCGAAGAGGCGCTTGAAGGCCTCAGCGTACTTGTACACGCCTTCCCAGGCGAGCGTGGAGGGCCCCTCCGGGTCCGTGAGCAGGCGCTCAAGGGCCTGGGAGACGACACGCCGCAGCGGCCGGGACAACGCGGGCAGGCGCAGGTGGGGGGCACGTTGCATCTGTGCGGAGTTGCCTGTGGCGATTTCGGGCGAGCGGAAGGGCCGCCCGAGGGTACCGTCGCCTCCACCCATGACGTCGAGAAAGCGCAGGAGGTCAGCCGGGAGCAGGCCGAGGTCGTTCTGAAGCTGAGCGATGAGGCCAGTGTCCTGGGAATCCAGGCGCAACAGGGTCCCCAGGACCAGGGCGCGCACCTCACGCTGCGGCATGCCGGTTCCAGTCGCTTCCCTGAGGATCTCGCTGCCGCTCCTCGTCTGGCTCAGTAACGCGATGAGGCCGACGAGGTCGGTGCGTTCGTCGTCGGAGAGCGGTGTGCTCAGGCCCGCAAGGTCCCGGAGCGCGGCGAGCAGAGGGGTATCCGTCTCCCCGAGCAGGGTCACGCGCCGACCCGGCAGGGCGCGGTCGGCTCGGCGGTGGCGGTCCCGCTTGGACAGGGCCAGGAGGTCGTTCGGCTCACCAACGCGGAAGTGGCAGATCTCGCAGCTGCCCTGCACGGCGGTGCCGAGCCGTCCTACGGCGCAGCCCGTGGAGACCGGCGCGTCACCAGTGCCCCAGGTGCCGGGCCGGCCGGCATTGACCTCGTGGCGCAGGGCGCAGTGCTCGGTATCTTCAGTGCCGAGACCAGCAAACGCCGCGAGGCGGCGGAGGTAGTGCTCAGGTGTGCCAATGACCTGCGTCGCCGCAAAGGCGGCAAGCTGCGGGAGGCTCGGTTGTGCACCTAGGTTGCGTTCCAGGGCCTGTAGGCCGTGTTCGTGCACGAAGGCGAGTTGTGTGGGGGTCGCAGCCTGCAAGGCGCCCAGAAGCTCAGCGCTGGGGAGTGCCCCGGCGCGCAGGAGGTCGGAGGACAGGGCTTCAGCGGTGGAGTGACCGGGCGGCAGGAGGCGGCGGCTGTGCTGTCCCAGTTCCACAGCCCCGGCGCGGCGCAGCAGAAGTTCGGCGCGGCTCAGCCCCTGAGGGGTCAGCTCGGCCAGGGCGGCGTGACCGGTGGTCGCGGCGCGGCGGAGCGCCTTGGGCTGAGGGTGCTGGGACATGAGGTTCCTCCAGAGATGGCGTGAAAACAGCCTACCGGGAAGGGCAGGCTGCGGGGAGGTCAGGGCGGAAAGCGGGCGCGCGAAGTCCATTCGGAGTTAAGGAAGGAAGCGCGCTCAGGAGGCCGCTCTGAGACGGTCGTCACGGCGGAAAGCGGACAGGCAGGGCTTTTTCAAAGGGAAGAAGGAGGCCTGTCCAGGGGCCGCCATGTCCTGGGATGAACTGTAACAGGCCTGCGCCCAGGGCAGCTATAGGCCAGATGACGCAAGCTGGCAGAAGGAGAGGCCGGCGGGGCTGTGTAGCACAGGTCTATCTGAAAGTGACGCCCAAGCCAACCTTGTCGCAGGTGCCCAGCCAGCACGCTCGGCCAATCTGGTCACCTAATCTACCTACTGCCCTGTAGCGCTTGGCTGGCTTGCGTGCAGGCTCTGGGATCCGTTGAGGTTGAGCTCCTGATCTTCTCCCAATCCCTCGATGGCCCCGAAGTGCAGGGATAGGTCATAGGGTAGATCCCATGTGCCTGTACATCCCAGACGTCGTCACCCTCTGGGTCTTTCAGACAGATCCTGCCCAGGATGTGGCCTCCCTCTTCGAGTTGTCATACACCGACGAGGGCGAAGGGCAGCTCTCGCGCTTTGCGGTGGCTTACCGACTTCGCTGGTATGACACAGAGTTCGCCTTCTGGGAACAGGGAGCTCCAGCCCGCGAACTCCTGATGTCCGTGGCTGAGTCGTATCGGACGCTGGACGAACAGGCGGGGAACCGCTTGCCCGAGGGGGAGTGAAATGGCCTGTATCTGATCACTGGCCAGGCGGGAGAGGACTGGCGGGTGCCGGAGCAGCGTCCACCAATGCCTCACGGGACTGTCGAGATCGATTCTGTCCGTTTCAAGCTGGTGGACAGCTTCCATGTATTGGTTCGTCCCTGAGCCGCAGCCTAAGCTGATGGTTAGCCTAGGTTGCTTGAGTACCCGGCCCTTACACTCCTGGGAGAGGCGGGAATGATCATCGACCTTTTCTCTCAAGCGAACTTTTTTGACCGGCAAACCTGGGGCTGGTCACTCAAAGACAAAATCGTTCTGCTGAAACGGTGGGGTGAGGTGCTGGAGATCCGGTCGGAGGCAGGTGTCGGGTACGTGTTTACGTCCAGCGTCGGCATCGTGACCAGGTTCGGGGTATCGGAGGGCCGTTTCGTGTTTCTCGGCGACCAGACGACCATCTCTCCTCCACAGGATTAAGAGATTGGCGTGGCTCAGTCAGAGCTGAGGAAGCAGTGCCTTTACGCCTTTGGAGGGATGCCCCTGCAGCCCTGCTTCGGTAAGGTGCGCTATGGCAAGCCCATTGCTGCTGGCCTCCCTAATGGCCTTTGCCCCCGCTGGCGCGCCCTTTCCCTGGTCCGGGGGCTACCCGGACCCCGGGACCACCTTCGCCCAACCCCTCCAGTTCGTCCCCTTCACCAACCAGCCGGCGCCGCCCCCACAAGGCTGGTCCCGTGCCCCCCTCACCCTGACCGCCCACCCCATCTGGTCCGCCCAACCCCTTGCCGACCTCCAGGCCCAACTCACGCCCGGCCCCACCTGGCTGCAGGACAAGAGCTGGCGCGCTCCCCTCGCCCTCCGGCTGAATACGCCCACGTCGGCGGTCGTGCAGCTCGTCCGGGAAGGGAAGAATCTGGGGAATCCCCTGGCCATCAATCCCGCTGTACAGGTGCCGGCGACCTTTGGGCCAGGACAGACGTTCCTCCGGCTGGACAACACCACCGAGTACCGTCGTCAGGGTCAGTCCCTCCCTCCCTCGCAACTCGCCGGCCGGGTGCTCACGCTGGTCCGGACCGCTGGAGAGAAAGCCACCTTCTCCGTGCCGGGCTTGGGGGAAGTGGAACGCCTCGGGCGCGCTGGCGACGGCTTCCCGGATCTGGCCCCACTGGTCGCTGATCCCGCCCTGGCAGCCCTGAAGCGGACCTATGAAGGCAAGGAGGTCTGGGGCTACGGGGGGCTGGGAAGTCAGTGTGACGTCTCCAAAGACGCCTCGATGGGCGTGAACGTACCGCTGTGTCAGGGGGTCCGGGTGCTCCAGGTCGCCCGGTTGGGCAAGCCCCTGTTCCTGAATGCGCAGGGCAGCTTCGGGGACGACGTGGGGCGGGGTGCGGACGCCATAGCCCTGACGCCCCTGGTGTTCCTGCTCGACTCCACTCCCTTCCAGTCGAATGGGTCCTTCTCGTCGTCGGCCCCGTTCGAAGAGGAGGACACCTCCTGGTTGGAGCAGGCGACGGACCCAGGCAACTGTGGCGTGGCCGTGCCGATCTACCTCCCCGACACCTGGACGGTGCAGCGGGTGTTCAGCCTGACCCCACCGAGTGACCAAGTGCCCCAGGACAGGCCCGAAGATCCGCACGGATTGACCCGCTGGCAGTACGCCTGGCTGGCGGGCTTCCCCAGCAGCATGTTCGGCACCGTGAGCGAGTTGCTGAAAACACCTGAGTGGAAGTACCGGAACATCCCCTTCCCGGCAACGGTGAGCTTCGACGCGCAGGGGCGGGTACAGGAAGTCCGGGTGCCTCGCCTGCCCTGAGGCGTGGGAAATCAGATCGTGACCGCTCGATTGTACGACTCGAGCTGAATACCAGAGGCCACTTCAAGCTCCCAGATGGCCCTGAGTGTCTCCTTTCAATTCCACTTCGGGACATACCCTGTCCCAGTACGGGCGCCAGCGTGAGGCCTGGCGGGGGCAACTGAACTCCTATGCTTGTAGATCTGCCCTGTAGAGAGGCCGCAGGGCGGGAGAGAATCGACATGCATGACACCTGAACGGTCCCCCTTCTTCACCCTCCTGTCCTGGATGCGGACCTGCCAGCCTGGGTCTGCGCCACCTCCAACGGACGATATTGAAGCAATCTTTGCGGACATGGAACGCGAACTGGGCCTTGAGCTTCCCGAAGACCTCAAAACCTACTTCCGACTGCTCAATCCTGATCTCACCCAGCGCGAACATGGGCTTTTCTACGGGTTGATCGCCATTCCCCTACAGTTTGGCGATGGTGAGCGGAAAGACTTGAGCCATCTGGACAGCGTTTTTATGGATCCCAACTTTCAAACGATCGAGGCTGTGGATCCCCCAGGTACGGTCCGACCGGTGCCCTTCGATGCCGGTTGGCTGCCTCTTGCGCACGACTATGGAGGGGCGTACATCGCGGTGGATCTTCACCCGGACGAGCGCGGACAGGTGGGGCAGATCATCAATTTTGGCGCCCGGGAACGGAAACGCTTCGTTCTGGCCTCGTCTATCACCGAGCTTTTTACAGAGATGTTGCAGCACGTTGCGGACGGTCGCGTTGAGCAAGTGTGTGAAGGGGAGGCTGTAGAACTCCGCTTTACCGATTCAGAGATCACGCATGTGTTGGATCTCTACGAGCAGTTTGGTGCCTCCGTCCTTAAGCCGACGCCTCCGCTCGGACGAGCTTCTCCTCTCTGACCTTGCAGGCATCCCCTGAGATGGACTGTGACTATAGACTTTTAATGACACTCTGGGGAGGAGGGGCTCATGAAGACTGACCCCTTCAAACTGCTCTAGTGGCTTGTCAGCAATGGTTTGTCAGTAAGCACGAGCCCCTAGTCGCAGTTCTGGTGCGTGAGGATGCCTCGGCCATAGGGGGTCAGGACAGGAATCCACCCCTCCGTGAGCTCTTCAAGACGCGCCCAATCACATTGAAGTTGTGCAGGTTCATCTTTCTCTCGAGTGGTATGCCAGAGCGTAATCCCTCGGACAATATCCGCTAATACCTGCAGGTCCCTCTCCTTCCAACTTTCGTATGGTGCGACTGAGCCAGGCGGATTTCTACAGTACCGGGCAAAGAACGTCTTCAAAGTATTGAGGTGCTGAGTGTCGAAGAGCGGAATCGCGAACCCCTCCACGGACCGCTCTTCGTTCGCAGAACCGCCGACCTGCGAGGCATACACGACACCGGTAGGGGCTTGGACGACGACCACGACACCAGACCCTTGAGATCCGTCAGGATCGAGGAACACGTATGCCTGCTCAACCATGTCACCCATTTTGATCCTGCCAACAGACCCAAGGTGACGGTCCAGGAGCGCCTCCCTTGCTCGAAGTATCAAGTTCTGAGGCACGGCACAGCCCGACGACATCATCCAGATCTGGCTGCTCATTCACCACAATGGACCGCTCTAGGTGCACGCTAGGGCATGAAATACGCGGTGCACCTCACCCCTGAGGAACGTGCCCATCTCAAAGCACTCCTCAAGTCCGGTACGGCCCCGACCCGCAAACTCACGCACGCCCGTATCCTTCTCAAAGCTGACCTGAAAACGCATGGGTTGGATGACGAGCACATCGCCGAAACCCTTGAAGTGCATCCCCGGACCGTGCAGCGTGTCCGGAAAACATATGTCCTGGAAGGCTTTGAGGCCGCCCTCAACCATCTTCGGCCGCAACGCCTCAAGCCCAAAAAGCTGGACGAGCGCGGCGAAGCACATCTGGTGGCTCTTGCATGCAGCACCGTGCCCGAGGAACTCGGGCACCGCACCTGGACCCTCCGCCTGCTCGCGGATCAGATGATGGAACTCGGGTACGTGGACTCCATCTCGTACGAAACCGTCCGCGTGTATCTAAAAAAAACATTCTTAAACCCCATAAACACGAGCAGTTCGTCATTCCGCCCGATCAGAACGGTGCCTTTGTCGCGGCGATGGAGGATGTACTGGACTTGTACCAGACACCGTACGAACCCATATTCCCGGTCGTCTGTTTTGACGAGCGACCCTGTCACCTTATTGCCGATGTCAAAGAGCGTGTCCCGCACGCACCTGGTCGCCTAGGGTCTGTGCGGCAATTCGCTGCATTACGCTTGACGGGATGAACGCCATCAACGCGTCACATGCTCTTGACCTCCTCAGGTCGGGTCAGCCGCTCCAGTACATGCATGTGGATACCCTCGACCTCCACAGACTGGCATCCGACGACCAGACTGGGATCCATGTGTCGATCATTGCCCGAGACAGCCGAATTGACACCCTCGACAGTTCATCGCTGGTCTTCCATCGACCCGTGATCTTTGAACGGTGTCATCTCGGCACCGCGTTCTGCTGGGCCACGTACTTTCTCGCTGGGGCGGAGTTTATTGAGTGCACCTTCGACGGGCCGGTCACATTTGAGTGCGGTGGGCACAATGAACCACCTGCGGCCTTCGTCCTAAACGCCTGTACGTTCACCCATTTCGTCAATTTCTTCGACTGCTGGTACCCAGGCCCTGTGCTTATCCGCAGTTGTCATTTCGATGCAGGATCGAACCTGCTCGGAAACATCGACCAGCCATTTGTGACCAGTTTTGAGATCCCACCTGTCATAGGTGGCAACACGGGGATCCTCTCGATAGATGGCGGCTGAGTCGGCACTTGGCACTCACAACCATAGGACCAGACAAGCAACCAGAATCACCGCCATAAAGTTGCGCCCTCGTTTCTCATACCTCGTTGCGATGGCCCGGAAATCCTTGAGCCGGTTGACCGCACGCTCCACGACATTCCTGCCCTTGTACGTCTCCAGATGAAACGCTGGTGGACGACCACCACGAGCGCCTTTTGCTCTTCGATACCGCTTGGCATCCTCTCGCTCTGGACACACCAACCGAATCCCCCGGGCCTGAACGGTAATGCTCCAGGTTTGACTTCAAGCGGCGTTGCGAGCGTTTGCCGATGAAGTGAGTGTAGACCAAGGCGTGGCGTAGTCGAGCGCCGAATGACGGCGCTCGTGGTTGTACCAGCGGTGAAAGTCCGGCATGGCGGTCCGGACATCGGCCATGGACTGCCAGTCCTGGCGGAAGGCAAACTGATACTTGTAGGTCCGGTTGAGGCGTTCCAGGAGTCCGGTTCCCCCCGGCTGGGAGACCTTGCAGCGCACCCAGCTGCCGTATTTCAAACAGCTCTGTTGAAAGAGGTCACTGGTGAAATCACTGCCTCCATCGCTCTGCACCACGAGAGTCTCGTGGTGCCCCTGAGCACGCAGCACACCAACCGCTTCGTCAAGCGTCAGCTTGGCGAGGTGCATTGACAGGCTCCGGACCACCCGGCTGGCCAGGACTACCCGTGAAGGGACGTCCAGCACGAAGTAGATCCAGCAGACCCCATCGGGTAAGGAAAGACGGGTCGCGTCGATCTGCACCCGTCGACCTGCGGGCCAATCCTGTGGCGTGGAAACCTTCTCCGAAGGTTTCCGAGTTTTCCGTGGCAGCGGTGGGTGGAGATGCAACTCGCCCAAGGCCACGCGAATCTTGTGTAATCCAATCTCTTCGCCCTGGGCCTTGAATTCCTGGTACAGCAGCCGATACCCGGAGGTCGGGTGTTGCAGTGCCGCCTGGCGCACCTTCTCGTACAGCGCATCACGGTGCTCTTGCCTGGCACAGCGCGTCGACGCGCTGTGCTGATGGTCCCGGAGCCGCCAGTACGGCACGCCGGCATACTGCGCGAACCGCCGCAGGCTGAGTTGGGGTCGGCTCTGCCAGAGAACGATCAGCTCGTCCAGTGTCAGAGCCGCCGCACTTTTCGCGAGATGTCGAGCTCCAGTTCCTTTTCCGCCAGGATGCGCTTTAGACGGTCATTCTCGCGTTCCAGGGTGGTGACACCCTGGTCCTGTCGGTCGCCCGCGAGCCGGGCGCGTCCGGCTTCTAGGAACTGAGTTTTCCAGGTATGGATCAGACTTTCGTTGACCCTGTGCTGACGGGCCGCTTCCGCGACCCCGAGATCTCCCCGCAGCACGCTCAGGACGATGGCTTCTTTGACGTCCGTGCTCCAGACTTTTCTCTGCTTTCCCATAGTGATCTCCAGTCTGCTCGTCCCTCGCATCACAAGGGTCAGGTTCTGGAAGTCATCTCTGGAGCATTACCAACCATGTGGCGATACACCCGAGCCCCATAAGCGCGGTCAACGCGAATGATCGGAGGTCGAGACCTCGGTCTTCCCTTCCCTAACCTCGGAACACGAATGGCTTCCAGAACAGGAAGAAGGAAGGGGCCATCCGCGCGTTGTCCCTCACTCAGCACGACGCTCAATGGACGCGCATGTCCATCAGCACACAGGTGGAGTTTTGTGGTGCGTCCACCACGGGAGTGGCCGAGCCACTCCCCGGCAATCACCGGTCGTGAATCATGCTGCGAGGGTTGCTTGCGAGCACCGACCGCACTGCGATGGGCACGCAAGTGGGTGCTGTCAATGGACGCGCCTTCCCAGTTGATCTGTCCCTGCCGGTCCGCGACGCCTTGAAGAATCTGAAGGATGCGCAACCAGGTGCCGTCTCGTTCCCAACGTGAGAGGCGGTCATGGCAAGTGCGCCACGGACCGTACCGTTCAGGGATGTCACGCCAAGGCGTACCGAGCTTGATCCGCCACAAGATGCCGTTGATGATCCGTCGATGATCGGCGAACGGACGGCCGCGTTTGGGATTAGCTGGAAGGTGTGGGAAAAGTGCGTTCCATTGGGCGTCAGTCAGTTCGGTTCGGCACCACAAGTCATGAGGCTACGGTCAAGCCATGAGTTCAGTCGCACAGACCCTAGCCGAGCTTCAGGATCACCTGGAGGCGCGTGTGGCCCAGCGCACTACGGAGTTGCAGGCAGCCAATGAGGAGTTGCGCGCCTTCGCGCGTTCAGTCAGCCATTATCTCCGCACACCCCTGCAATTGCTGATGGGCCACGCAGCGCTGCTCGACACGGCCTCGGAGCAGACTCGGGGAACCCATACCCAGGCCATCATGAACACGACAGACCGAATGGCCGACATTCTCAGTGGACTTCTACAATACGGCGAGCGGCAAGCCGGCCCCCTGACGCTGGAACAGGTGGATCTGGCCGAGGTGCTCGAGCTGAGCTGGCAGGATCTGGGTGGACCAGCGCCCACGGTGAAGCTGGAGTTAGGGCCGTTGCCTACGGTGCGCGGGGACTACACGGCGCTGCGTCTGGTGTTTGGCAACCTACTGCACAACGCTGTGAAGTACACCCAGGGCCGACCGGACCCCCGCGTGCAGGTACGGGCCACACGAAGTCAGAATATGCACCTGATCGAGGTGCGCGACAATGGCATGGGTTTTCATCCGGCCGACGCGGAGCGCCTGTTCCGGTTGTTCAGCCGCCTGCCTGAAGCGCAGGCTTTTGACGGCTTGGGGGTAGGCCTGGCCGATGTCTGGCGCATTGTGATTGCGCACGGAGGACATGTGTGGGCCGAAGGGCGACCAGGAGAAGGGGCCACATTCACTGTGTCGTTACCCGCTGATGAAGCCTAAGCGGTGATGGACCGCGGAATTCAGGCAGCCTGCTGTCACACGACGTCGCAGCATGGCATGGCAAAAATTCTGGCTCTGACCTTGACCACCCACTGGAGCTGAATTGGGAAAGAACAGCGGGTCTTTTTGACTCGAGGGGTCTGCGGTCCCAGCGATACCTGCCCTTCCCCGCCGTACCTGATGATCGCCGAACTGGCCGATGAGGTCAGGTAACCACTCAGGTGTGTCGTCTCTGCTCACTAACCCAGCACCACCCAAAGCCCCAGCACAGGCAGAAGCGGCAGAGAGGCCAGCGCGTCGAAGAGTCGCCCCGCCTTCTGGGCCACGTCCTGACCATCCACACCCAGGAACACCGCCCGCAGCAGGGTGCAACTTATGGAGAGGTAGAGAATTCCAGTCCACCGAAGTCTCTGGCTTGCGCTGCGCGCTGGTCAGTGCTGTGTCACCTTTCCTGCCGCACAGGATCAATCGTGCATCAGCTCACTCAATAACAGACAGAATTGACATCTATTGATAAGGTGATATCAAAAAGCAATTTCTTTCCCGTCGTCGTCATTGGTGCTGGCAGTGCTGGACTGAATGCCGCTCTCGTCCTCGGCCGGGCCCGCCGCTCCACTCTCCTGCTGGACTCCGGCCCACCCCGCAATGCCCCAGCCCATGCCGCCCACGGCCTCCTCACCCGCGACGGCACCCCACCTCTCGACCTCCTCCGCATCGCCCGCGAGCAACTTGCCCCCTACCCCGTCACCCACCTCTCCGATGCCGCCGAGCACGTGACGCCTGACGAGGGCGGCTTCACCCTCTTCCTGAACCGTGGTCAGACCATCCGAACCCGCCGCCTGCTTCTGGCCACCGGTGTCACCGACCTGCTCCCCGACATTCCCGGCCTACAGGACGGCTGGGGCACCAACGTCCACCACTGTCCCTACTGCCACGGCTGGGAAGTCCGTGATCAGCATCTGGCCGATCTGATTCCTGGCGGCGGCGAGATGGCGTACCACCGCGGCGTCCTGCTCCGGCAATGGACACCGCACCTGGTCCTGCTCACTCACGGCGCCGCTCACCTCTCGGCTCAGCAACGAGACGACCTTGAACATCTGGGCGTCCGCATCGATGAGCGCCCCGTCGCCCAATGGGATGGGCAGGCCATCACGTTCGAGGACGGCACCCGGCTGAAGCGTGACGCCCTGTTTGTGACCCCCGGGCAGGCCCAGCGCTCCAGGCTGCCTGAGCAGCTGGGGTGCGCCCGCATTGACCGTGGTCCGCTGGCCGATGTGCTGCTGAAGGTGACCCCGGAGACCGGACGGACCAGTGTGCCTGGCGTGTACGCTGCGGGCGACATGATCGGCGAGCAGCAGGTCGTACTGGCGGCGGCCAGTGGGGCACGATCGGCGGCGGCCATCAATGCGGATCTCTGCTTCGAAGACGCGTCAAAGAGAACCCTTCAGACCTGAGGGTCCAGAGAGACGTGGCATCCGGACAGGGGCAGCACAGGAAGCACCTCGAAGGGTTGTCCAGCCCCCCGACGGACCTCCAGAACCAGGAAGATGGTCCGCTGGAAGATCTATACGCTCAAAAGCTCCGCGGCTTCCCACATGCCAGAAGGGGCGCTCGTCTATTTTCCGAGCCACTCCCACGGTTTTTTGCTTCTGCACCTGCTCAGGCTTCAGGTTGGTGATGGGGATGACGCGTCCCAAAGGCCCATCCGCGAGATGACGTCGAGCTATACGCTGCGCAAGGCAGGTCTTTCTGATAAGCACGGCTTGAAGCAAGTAGCCCAGCAGGCATGCAGTGGTCCCCAGGGCCGGAGATCAGGAGTGTGACGCCCTGCTGGTCTCCCGGCTCGGCCTATGCCCGCGACAGCTGGCCTTGTTTTTCAGGAAGCGGTGGAGTGTGTCGGGGAGGCGGTTGAGTCCCTGTCCTCGCTGAAGACCCTGTGCCAGACCAAGACCGGTACGTCAAGGACCTGGCGCAGGCCTTCCATCTGGCCCGCCCGGACACTCAGGAGGCTCAGCCGTCCCCCTTCGAGATGCGCCAGACGGGAGAGGGTCAAGGGCGCTTCCGGCACGGAGGCCGTCACGCCCTGGGCAACCGCGTGCTGGGTCAGGCCACGGGCCTCCCGCACCGCCCGCAGCCAGTGCCGGGGCAGCAGGGGGTCCTGTCCCTCCCTCGCATAGGGAGGCGCAGGCAATCCCGCCGCCGCCCAAGAGGAGAGGCGCGTCCTCAGCTCTGCCTTGGAAGGGGGCGGTTCAGTCATGACTGCCTATTCTTGAAGACCTACGACCAGACCTCCAGTGGGATATCCAACACTTGGCGCGACTCCTGCTGGTGGAAGGTCCTTCATCTCTACCTCAATCGGCGGTCCTCCCGGATCTGCCGCGGTTCCTGCCTGGGCAGCAATCCCCCTGAGCCCTTCCTCTCCAGATCACAGCCAGCTCTGTACCCTGGGCGTCATGACCCCACCCGACTGGTTCCTGCAACTTCTCGGCGGAGCCGCCATCCTGGTCCTGATCGTCCTGCTGGTCCTCGTCCTCCGGGGCCTGCGCACGGCACAAAAGAACCAGCACCCCTCCGAGCCGCCCCCCGTCCCACGGACGGACGAGGCGCAGGCGCGCTGGCAGACCCACGTGCAGCGCGTCATGCGCCCAGACGCGATCCAGGTCGCGTTCGACCGGGAAAGCGTCAGCATGGGCGACGACACCCACGACCACTGGCGTCTGCTGGTCTTCGAGCAGGACATGCCGCTGTCCGCCCTGCTGGAACGGCGGATCCACAGCGTCCTGGCCTCCATTCACGGTGGTCAGGCCACCTGGTTGTTTCAGGTCCACCAGCCCCTGGAGGCGCCCATCCACCACGGCCAGAGCGTGCCGGCGTGGTCGGACCGGGTCCGGGTGACGGACGTAGCAGTCGTCGCGCAGCAATGGACGCGTCCGCACCTGTTCTGCCCGGACTTCCCTGTCTCGCAGATCGGCCAGGGCCTGCTGTACGCCCGGTACCTGGCGCAACGGGACCCGGACGAGGTGGTCGCGGCCTACAGGGCTGAATCGGGTGTGCGCGAGGTGGTGGGTGGCCGGTCCTCCCGCTTCTCGCCAGGGTCGGTGCCCCCAGAACGGCGGGTGATGGTATAGCGGAAATAGAGGGGGTGCTGATGGACCAGGCGTGGGGCGAAAGCAGGAGCGGCCTTTTGCTGGGCTGGCTTTTCTGCTGTGTGCCGGGGTCTTCCATGCTTGAGAACGGTGTCAGTCAGAGCTGATCGTGGACCTGGGCAAATCCGACACTACATTCCACAGAACCTGATGCCTACGGGAGTTGAGACGTACTTTGACCGTTCTCCCTGAATCTGCAGCAGCTTGGCCGCTATCTCCTCGGTTGGGGTTGCTCAATAGACCGTTCTTCTGCAAGGGCAGGGATGTGAGGCTCAATGCGCATCAGGGCGCCCCAGACTGCTCCGCCCAGGGCCAGTCCCACCGCATTCAGCCCAAACCACAGGGAAAGAGGCCAGCGGTCGACCAACGGCGAGACCAGAAGCAGCGTCAGGGGCATCCCGACCGCCCCGACCGCCGAGAGCACCGCGAAGACCCGGCCCAGGTAGGCGGCCGGGACGCCCTGCTGAAGCAGCGTGCCCAGGGGAGTATTGATCAGCCCGATGCCCAGCCCGAACACCAGTGACGCCGCCAGCAACGGGACGTAGGTCGGCCACAGCCACATGCAGGCCTGGGCCACCCCACTCAAGAGGAAGCCCAGCAACGTGCAGGCCCGCAACGGCAGGCGTGACCCGAGTGAGGCGAACAACACGCCGATCAACAGCATGCCCGCGCCTTCCATGGCCAGGAACAGGCCATAGCCCCGTGGCCCCACACCGAGCGTCTCCATCAGTTTGGGCGTCACCACCAGCACCGGCCCGATGGCCGCATTGACCAACAGCACAAGTGGAGGCATCACGGTCAGCACCCAGGAGCGGCGCATCAGGCGCAGCCCGGCCCGGAGATCCTGCCAGAGACTGGAGGACGTCGGCTGTCCTTCAGGTCTGTTCGGCAGGGTCACGCCGAGCAGCAGGGTCGCCATCAGCAGGAAGCTCAGGCCGTCGAGTAGGATGGCGACGGCAGGCGAGAAGGCCGCCACCAGGAAGCCACCAGAGAAGGTACCCAGCAGGCCCATGGTCTCCGCCAGGCTCCCCATCATGCCGTTGGCGCGGGGGAGATCTGCAGGCGCCACCAGGGCCGGCAAGGCCGCCCCCGCCGCCGGGGACGCGACGCTGCTCGACAGGCCGGTCAGGAACGCGGCGCCGTTGATGACCCAGAGGGGGACGTCCTGACCGGTCTGTTGACCCAGGAGGGCCAGCCCGCCGACGGTCAGTTGGAGAAGACCGCGCACGACATTGGCGCCGATCAGAGGCCGCTTGAGCCCGATCCGGTCGACCCAGGCCCCGGCGAGCGGCATGACGAGGTTGGGGATCAGGGCGCAGGCCAGGGTGACGGCCATCTGCCCTGCCCGGCCGGTCTGGTGCAGCACCAGAAAGCTCAGGGCGATGCTGGCCAGGGCCGCCGCGAAGCGCGACTGGGCGCTGCCGACAAGCCACAGCACAAAGGAGCGGTTCCAGAGCGACACGGGGGTCATACCTCTAGTGTGACCCCCGCCACTTCCAGAACCCACGGCCTTTCTGGAAGTGGCGCACCTTGTTGGGATGAGGGTTGATCGTCGTCTTGGGTGGATCCGGGACTGTGCCCTGTAGCGCCTGATGCTTTACTAGTGTCTTTTGGGCGTTCTCGATAGGCCGCTGGGGGTGAGGCCTTCCGTCCCACTCACCTAACGCAGGGGCACGCCCTGCCCCAGTGTAGGCCGGAGCGGGTGGGGCTGAGCTGAGGCTATGCGAGGCACCATATCTTTCCGCTCCGGTCCTGATGCCATGTTGTACTGGCCCATGTGGAGACACCGACCCCAGAGTCAAATGAGCGCGATGCGTTCTTCCTAGAGGTAGATCAAGTTGTTGATGTGCTCCTGCTTCAAGCAAGATCCAACATGGCGAAAGTGGCTTTCCCGCCTTGGTCCAGACGCCGTGAAGAGACAGTCCTCAATGCCCAAGTCACTCTGGCAGCCTGGGAAAAAGCCATAGAACGCTTGAAACCCTTTCACAAAGAGGTTCTGCTCTACACCGCGCAGGCGTTCAGGGCACGCGAAGCAGTTGTTGGGCGTCGTGGAGCGACACTCTGGGGGAGTGCGCGCGGATCAGGCCTGCTGGGCTTGGCAATTGCGGCCCACACCGAGACCTGGGCACCGCAGGACGCGTCCTGGGAGGCGGCGTGAGCGCCCCCACCCCGCGCCCCGGCACCGGGCGGCAGGTGCTGCTGCTCATGGTGGTGCTGGTGCTGGGCATGGCCCTGGGCGTCACCTGCCGCGACCTGATCCTCACCGTCGTCGGCGCGCTGGTCAGCGCGTGGGCGATCATCGGGGACCGCCGATGAGCCTCGTCTGGGTTCTGCTCTCGCTCGCCTCGCTGCTGACGCTAGGGCTGCTGTGACTGTTCGCTAAGGTCAACGCGGCAGGCAGTGCCGCCTCCCTCATCCCTCCCCAGCCGGGCGCGCGCCTGTGCCGCTGCACCGATGGGGGCCGCAATCAGCCGCTGGCCGCCTGCCCAGACTGCCGGGGCGAAGGGTGGGTGCGCTGATGCCCGCCGCCCAGGGCGACCACCTCACGCCCGGCAGCCACGCCGCCCGGCTGCTGGGGGCCGCGTGCGCCGAGCCGCTCTCCCTCGCCGAGCTGTGCGCGCGCGCTGGCGTCAGCGCCACCGGCAGCGCCGCCCGGAACCTCGACCTGCTGGCCCTGCGCGGCCTCGTGGACGTGTGCCCGGCCACCACCGGCCGCGCCCGGCAGCGCTACGCCCTCACGCGTCCCGGCAAAACCGAGCTGGACGTGCTCTTCCGGGAGAACTCCTGATGCGCCTGCGCCTCCTGCTGCCCGCCTTCGTGCTCGCGATGGCCACCGCCCTCCTGACCTTCCCGGAGGTTCCCGCCCCCACCGCCTTCTGGCAGCTCCTGACCTTCGCCGTGAGCCTCACCGCCACGCCCCTGCTCCTCGTCTCCATCCTCGCCCGCCTGACCCGTACGGAGGGCTGAGCCGCGCCCATGCCCCGCATTCCTGCACTGCCCCTCCATCCGGAAGCGCCCACGCTGGGCGCTCCGGAGGTCCGCCATGCCTGCACGGGGCCTCTGCGCCGCCGGTTGCTGGGCCTGGGTTCCCCGCGCGCCGACCGCGCTCACCAGGAGCCGAGCGTGCCCAGGAAGGTGCGCAGCCACATCCGCCGCGCTTCCTCCGACCCCAGGGCCGCCGCCTGCTCCGCCGTCAGCAGCCCCCCCGCCTGCATCCGCAGCACAAAGGCGTGGTGCCGCGCCCAGGCTTCCAGCGCTTCGGCCTCCAGCCGCGCCTGTTCCTCCGCAGAGCGAATCACCCTTCCAGTCTTAACAGAAGGTCAGCAGATGCGCTGTTCGAAATGCGGCACCCCCCACCGGGGTCAGGCCCCCGCCTCAGAACTTCATGTCGCAGTGCGTGAGCAGGAACGCGCGCACCCAGGCTGCCTTCCGCCGCTCGCTGCTCCGCTCCTTCCCCTCGGCCTCGCTCAATGTCCCCGCCGCCACCTGCACCTGGAGGTCTGCCCGGTACGCGGCCCAGGCAGCCTCAACGGCCACAACTATCTTCTGCGGGTCCTCCGGGTGGGGCATGGGCCGGTTGTAACACGCCTGCCCTGGCCGCGCCGGGTAAAATTCACGTCCGGCCGGGTGATCTCGCCGCGCTCACCTCATTCAGCGGTCCGGGTGGGCGAGCTGGGCCTGTGGGGCAGCCCGGACACTCGCCGTGGCCTGCGCCCCAGGACCCACGAGACTGGGCACGACCGCCCACGCCCCCACCCACAGGGGGACGGCGGCCAGCAGCAGGCGGGCGTGACGGCGCGGGCGCCCCTGATCCCCAGCCTCCAGGGCGGCCCGGACGGCCAGCATCAGCAGGGCGAAGGCCCCTCCAAAGATCAGCAGCAGCGACATACCTGCAGGAGACACGGCCTGGCCTCACCACAGGGCAAGCGGCGTCACCAACGTGGTTGGGGTCTCCCTGAGCCTCTGCTCATCTGGAGTTGCCTGACTTCCTCCACCCGTACCCCCATAAGCGGAGGCCTGGGCATCAGCAGCCCAGACTGCGCCCACCGATCTCGCCCCCAGGCAGGGCAGAGACCGGTCTGCACACCGCCCCGGTTCCGTGCCGAGACCACTGTGATGACCTCAGGGACCTCGCCGTTCCAGGCTGTGTGCGAGCTGCAACAGGACCAGGGTGCGCTCGTGCTCGGGCAGCGTCCGGGTCACATACTCCGCCGTCACCAGGGCCCGTTGCCGGGCTTCCGGCGGCGAACACCCCCGCTGGATCTCCATGTCGTAACGGAGGTTGACAGCTTCGTATATCTGGGTCAGAACCGCGCGTTCCGGGTCAGCCATCAGTCACCTCCACGGAAAGCATATGCCGCCTGCCGCTGGAAGGTTCTGCCCCAAGGCGCACCGCAAGCACCTGGCGGCCCGTTAGTCCACTCCGTTTTAGAGGCTGCCAAGAACCGATTTGAATTGTTGGAGCTGGAGTTGGGACAGAGCAGAATGCGTGGATGATCCGGCAGGGCTACCCCAGCGACGTGGACGACGATACGTACTTCTTCTCCCGTATCTTCTGCTCCGTCCTCAGGATGCGCGGCAGCGGAACTACCCTATCCGGGACGTACTTAACGCCTTGTTCTGGATCGCCCGCACTGGCGCGCAGTGGGCCTATCTCCCCAACGATTTTCCGCCAGCAGAGACGGTGCGCCAACAGGCGCACCGCTGGTTCGAGGCCGGGTGCTTCGAGACGGCCGCACATGATCTCCGCATCCTCTCCCGAGTTGAGCGGTCCAGAAACGGCGAACCCACCGCGATCATCATCGACAGTCGCACTCTCCAAAGCACGCCGGAAAGCGGGCACCGCGCCGGATTTGACGGGGCGAAAAAGCGCAAAGGCACCAACGTGCATCTTGCGGTCGACACGTTGGGCCACCTGCTCGCCATCTTGACGACCCCAGCTAATGAACAAGACCGGGCACAGGTCAAAGACCTGTGCTTGGAGGTGCAAGAAGCGACGGGCGTCGACGTCGAAGTGGCCTTCGCCGATCAGGGCGATACGGGAGCACAGACCGCGCTCCAGGCGGCTGAAGCAGGTGTAGTCCTGATCGTCGTGAAACGTCCGGAGGCGTCGAAGGGCTTCATTCTGCTGCCCCGTCGCTGGGTGGTCGAGCGTTCGTTGGCCTGGCTCTCCCGATTCAGACGCCTCGGACGAGACCTTGAACGGTGGCCATCAACGCTGGTGGGATTCCATTTCCTGGCGGCTTGTTTTCTGCTCTGCCACAACCTCAAGCTCCTTTTTGCATAGGGTTCTTGGCAGCCTCTAGGGGCGGAGCTTCAGGAAGATGGATATCAGCTGGCCATCAATGTTGCGGTTCAAGATGATATGAGAATCTATCAATATCACATCAACAGTGTGGTGGCAAATGATAAGAACGCCGACCCAACTATGGCAAGCGTGTTTCCCATTTTTTCATCTCCTGGCGAGATGCTCAGTAAAGTTAAAACTATCCGTCACGGAAAAAATACAAATGAATCAAGAGTTTAGAATAATTTTATTCCTATTACATCGATAGAATATTTTTCAGTAATTCTGGATATCATCCTAAAGAGAGAGGCTCAGGCAAAGCTGACGCTTTATCCGAGACATATCTGGTAGCCTGAAGTTCTTCTCTGCTGTGAGGAGGAGGTAGGGTATCAGCTCACTAATTTGTCGCGAATTACGTCGTGTACTGAGAGCAGCGGCGCTTGGACGTCATCAAGGGAATCACATTCAGATAGCCAGAGCTTGGTCAGCCCAGTCACTGGTTGGCTCGCTGGACTCTCTCTCTCTCCACTCGGTGTATGCCCGTCGGAATTGCCGCCGTACGTCCGGGAGCCCCTGGAGTTGCCGCACCACCTCATCCTGGGGCGCCGGCTCCAGCTCCAGTTCTGCCAGTAGAAACAGCCGCTGAGCCAGACTTCGGCACTCCAGCTCCAGGACCTCTCCCCACATCCCATCAGACATGACATGACGTTAATGCGATCTCACTGAATACTCACTGAATGACTCAATTGAGGACCAGGGTCCGGCTGAGCCGCGCATGCCAGGCCGGCAATTCGTCAACCTCACGTGCCGCACGCAAGGCCAGTTCATGCAGGGTCCGTTGCGCCGCCGCCGGTCCCCGCAACTGCAGCACCGCCTGGACCAGGTACTCGACGAGCCCCTCGTCATTCGGCGCGATCTCCAGCAGGCGCTGCGCCAGCGACTCACACTTCCCGTAATCGCCCGCCGCACTCCACCGCTCCATCAGCGCCAGACCCGTCTTGATCACCGACCATTCCAACCCCTCACGCTCCTCCTCGGCCCAGGTGCTCCCGCTCTCCACCAGGAACGCCCCTCCATAGGCATGGATGGCCTGCACCTGCTCATCCTCCACCCCACCACTGAGCGCCCGCTGAATGTCCAGTGCGTCACAGGAGAGTGGGGCGTCCGAACTGAGTATCCGGTACAGTCCACTCCCCCGCTCATGCACAACCTGCAGCCCTGGGACGGTCTCGGCCAGCTCCTTGCGGCACTGATGCAGATAGTTGGTCGCACGCCGGGGATCGTCGTCGGCCCACAGGGCTGTCAGAATCGCTGACCGGGCCTGCGGCCCCCGCAAGGCCAGGAGGGCGAGCAGTTCCAGGGTACGCCGCATCCCCAGCCGCTTCGGTTGGCCATCGACCAGCAGCCGACTCTCGCCCAGGGTCTGAAGGCTCAGGGCGAGCGGCGTCACGCAGTGGGCGGCCTGCCGGTCGACCAGGAAAACGCCCAGCGGATCATCGGAAGACAGCTGTGTCAGGAAGGCACCGAGCGCGGGAAGGAGTCGCAATTCCGGCAACAGGGCCGCGCCGCTCCCCAACGCGTGACGGAGATGGGCGGCCTGAGTGAGGTGCTGCCGGACTGCCGGGACGTCAGGCAGCTGTACGGCGGCCAGATGCAACTCTGCCCAGGCCTGCTCGCGCAGCGTGCCCAGCGTCCCGAAGGTCGCTCTGGCCTCTTCCAGACACGAGATCGCCAAGGTCCGTTCTCCCTGCGCCGCCAGCCAGTGGCCCCGCCTAAGCTTGATCAGGGCCGTCAACCACGGTGAGGCCGGCAGGGCCAGGGCTCGGCTGAGGTGGGCGTCGGCCCTGCCGGCCTCACCCCGGGCCGTCCAGACCGTGGCCTGACCCAGCTCGCACAGTGCCTCGGTGGCAGGGTCGCTGCCGTCCTGGGCCAGTCGGGACCCCTGGGCGAAGGCAGCCACTGCAGCGTCCCATTGCCCCTGAGACCGCTCGATCAATCCACGGGTGTAGGCGTGGTAGGCGCGTTCACCGGGAAGGGTCTCCAGCAGCCGCCCTGCGTCTTCCAGATCCTGCCGGGCCAGCGTGATCTGACCGGCGTAGAGCTGGACCTGGGCACGCAGGTGCAGGGAGACGACGCGGCGCGCGCCCTGGGCCTGGTCGAGGGCCTGACCGAGGTAGTAGGCGGCCCGGGCCGTGCGGCCCAGCAGGGCATGCGAGGCGCCCAGCAACTGGGATACGCCCGTTCGGAGGGGAAGGCCCGCATCGCCCAGGGTGAGCAGCTCGGCCCAGGCACGCTCCAGGGTCTCGGAGGCAACGTGCGGTTCGCCTGCTTCCATCTGGGTGGCCGCCTGTTCGCGCTGGGCGTACACCCGGTCAAGTGGGTTCAACAGGTCCAGGGGCACGGCGGCGAGTTGACGGGCGGCCTCGCCGTGCTCGCCGAGGTAGCGCAGGACCAGCGAGAGTTCCAGGCCGGCGGCGTGACAGCCCTCAGCGACGGCGCGGCGGAGCAGGTCACGGGCGGGAAGGAGTTGATCCAGAGCAAAGAGGCAGTAGCCGGCCCAGCGGCGGTCGTCCGGGGTGGGATGGTCCATCCGGGTGTAGAAATCGAGGCCGTCCTGAAAACGGCCCTTCTGGATGTCCCGGAAGATAGGGTGCGCCACGTTCAGCAGGATAGCGAATTGGCTCAGCGGCGGGAAAGATCGGCTCAGCGGGCAAAAACCGGTGAATTTCTACGGTCCCTCCACACCTTTGGAGGGGTGCGGAGATGCGCGATCGACTGTGGCGCTGGGCGCTGGCTGGCTGGCTGATGTTGGGAGCATGGGGACAGGCCGAGGGAAATCACAGCGGGGGCGGCTGGTCGACATCGACCCCACCTGTAGTCACCGTGCCGAAGGAATAGCGAGAATTATATAGGTCAGGTCGGGATACCGAGTACCAGTGAGGAAAATAGACTCGTCTTTTTCAAGACGAGTATAGTCTTTACGCAATATCACTAGGGGTATATTACTTTTTAATATCACTAAATCGACTAGATTTATTAGGCAACATAAATCAAAATGATAAATTGCTTTTAATTAGAATTGCAGATTTATTTGATAAAATACTCTGATTAATCCGCTGATTACACTGCCTAGCAAATGATTCAGGATCATAGCGAGCCCGACGGATGACTGAACCTCAATTTTTACGAAGTTGTACGGGTGAACTGATCATGGACTATCGGCAAGCACCTGAAGCTCCTGCATTACGCAAGAGTGCCGATGACCAGCCGTGAACTCGACGGTAGGCTGGGTCTCACAAAAGGAGACCCATGTTGCTGACCATCTCCACCACCCACTCACCCGCGACCGATCTCGGATATCTGCTGCACAAGAACCCGGACCGGACACTCACGTTGACACTTCCGGTCGGGCAGGGTCACGTGTTCTATCCAGAGGCGACGCCTGAGCGCTGCACCGTCGCTCTTCTCGTCGAGGTGGATCCCGTGGTGTTGTCACGCGGCAGGGCAGGCGCCAGTGGCTTACCACTGGAACCGTACGTCAATGACCGTCCTTACGCCGCGTCAAGCTTTCTGAGCAGCGCCATGCGTGAAGCCTTCGGCACAGCCATGGCCGGCCGCAGCAAGGAACGGCCCGAATTGGCCGCGCAGGCCCTGCCCTTCGAGGTCCACCTGCCCGCCCTACCGTCCCGCGGTGACGTCCATCTGGCCGACCGGCTGTTCCGGCCTCTCGGATACCAGGTCACAGCTAGCACGGGCCTACTCGACGACACCTTTCCGGAATGGGGACCAAGTCCCTACCTCGACCTGAAGCTCGGAGGCACCGTACGTCTACAGGACCTCCTGGCCCACCTGTACGTCCTCATTCCGGTGCTGGACGACACCAAGCACTACTACGTCGATGAGGCGGAAATTGACAAGCTTCTGCGCTACGGGGCTGGCTGGCTGGACACCCATCCAGAACGGGAATTGATCACCCGCCGGTTCCTGAAACACCGCCGCGCCCTGCAGCGGGCGGCGCAGGCCCACTTCACGGAAGACGACCTTGAACCCAAGAGACCAGTTGTTCCCAGTCTCAACGACCAGCGCCTCGAAGCGGTCAAAGCCGCGCTGATGGCGAGCGGAGCTGCGACAGTCCTCGATCTCGGCTGCGGGGAGGGCAACCTCCTGGCCAGGCTCCTGCCTGAGCGACAGTTCACGCGGATCCTGGGACTGGACGTGAGTCCACGGGTTCTCACCCGTGCCCGGGAAAATCTCCGCCTCGACGAACTGCCAGAGTCCTACCGCAACCGGCTGATCCTGACCCAGGGCTCCCTGACGTATCGGGACATCCGGTTGCGCGGGTTTGACGCGGCGGCCCTGGTGGAAGTGATCGAACATCTCGACGAGAACCGGCTCTGGACGCTTGAGCGGGTGGTCTTCGCCGACGCGCGCCCAGGCCATGTCGTGGTTACGACCCCCAACGAGGAGTTCAATGCCCGCTGGGCCAGCCTGCCTGCGGGTGACACCCGCCACGCCGATCACCGCTTCGAATGGACCCGCGTCCAGTTCCGGAACTGGGCGGAGCGCGTGGCTGACGAGTTCGGCTATGGGGTGAACTTCCAGGATATCGGAGAGGCTGACGAAGCCCTGGGTCCTCCCACCCAGATGGCTATGTTCCGCCGGGAAATCCCATGAGTCCTGATCTCAGTCCCCTGCCCCTGGGCACCCAGGTGGTCACGCGGATCGCGTTGCACTCCCCCGGCGGTGAAGTGAGCCGCCCGGTCGGTGCGGTCGGACGTGTGGTTAGCGCCCCCACTGATCTGAGTCACGCCTATCATGTGGCCTTCCCCGACGGTGGGCAGTCGGCGTTCCTCCGCCGCGACCTCGACATCCAGCGGCACCACACCAATCCAGACCAGCCACTGGCGCCCGACTGGACACAGTGGGTCCAGTACCGCTGCATCGTGGGCTCCCGTGCGTTCGGCCTCGATACCGAGGCCAGCGATACGGACCGGCGCGGCTTCTACCTGCTGCCCGCCGATCGTCACTGGAGTCTCTGGGGCGTCCCTGAGCAGTTGGAGAACGACGAGCTGCAGGAAACCTATTGGGAACTGCAGAAGTTCGTGACGCTCGCCCTGAAAGCCAATCCGAACGTCCTTGAGTGCCTCTATACCCCGCTGGTGGAGACGGCGGGGCCGGTCGCTCAGGACCTGCTGAGCATGCGCGACGCCTTCCTCTCCACGCTGGTGTATCAGACCTATAACGGGTATGTCCTCTCGCAGTTCAAGCGGATGCAGGCGGACCTGCGCAACCGCGGTGAGATCCGCTGGAAGCACGTCATGCACCTGGTCCGGCTCCTGCTCTCCGGCATCGCCGTGCTGGAACAGGGTGAAGTCATGGTGCACGTCGGCGAACACAGGGACAGTCTCCTGGCCATCAAGCGCGGTGAGGTGCCGTGGAGCGAGATCGACGCCTGGCGACTGGACCTGCATGCCCGCTTTGACCGGGCGCTGATCCAGAGCACGCTGCCCGAGCGCCCGGACTACGCGCGCGTCAACGCCTTCCTGATCCGCGCGCGCCGCAGCATGCTGGAGGTGGAGTCGTGACTTTCCCCGAGGCCCTGACGGAAGCTGTCCACGATCATCCCTATCCCCTGCTGTTCGCCACCATCAGCGGCGCCCACCTCTACGGCTTCCCCAGTCCGGACAGTGACTGGGACCTGCGCGGCGTACATGTCCTGCCTGCGCGGGAGGTGCTCGGACTACTGGGCGGGCAGGACACGGTCCAGCTGATGAACGATCCGCGTCTGAACCACCCGCAGATGGCTCCTTACGGGACCGAGATCGAGCTTGACCTCGTCACACACGACGTTACCAAGTTCTTCCGGCTGCTGCTCAAGCGCAACGGCTACGTGCTGGAACAGTTGCACTCTCCTCTGGTCGTGCAGACCAGCCCGGCGCACGCCGAACTCCGTGCACTCGCCGCCCGTTGCGTGACGCGACATCACGCCCATCACTATCTGGGCTTCAGCGCCAACCAGTGGCGGCTGTTCGCCAGGGAAAGTCCCCGACGGATCAAGCCCCTGCTCTACACCTTCCGCACCTTGCTCACCGGACTCCATCTGATAAAGACGGGGGAAATTCAGGCAAACCTGGGTCTCCTGAACGAGGATGCTAGGTTGCCCTATCTGGATGAACTGATGGACCAGAAGCGCAGTGGGGCCGAGAAAGAGCCTTTTAGCGGGGACGTGGCTTTCTTCGAGAAAGAAATCCAGCGACTCACCCGACGGCTCCAAGAGGCGCGGGACACCAGCCACCTGCCGGGGGAAGTCACACCCGAAACCACCCATGCGCTGAGCGACCTGCTGGTGACCGTCCGGCTGAAGGATCTGCCATGAATGCAGGGTCAGCCGCTTTCCTGTTGGAGACGAGATGACGACGATTCAACTTCCTGAACTGTGCCTGGTGGCTCTGGTGGGGGCATCCGGATCGGGCAAGACGACCCTGGCCCGCCGCATGTTCCAGCCGGGCGAGGTGCTGTCCAGCGACGCCTTCCGCGTGCTGGTCGCGAACGACGAGAACGAGCAGAGCGCCACCAACGACGCCTTCGACAGCCTGTACTTTGTGGCCCGCAAACGCCTGGCGCGGGGCCTGCTCACCGTGATCGACGCAACCAACGTGCAGGCCGACGCCCGCAGGCGCATCGTCGAGCTCGCCAGGGAATTCGATGTGTTGCCCGTCGCGATCGCGCTGGATCTACCGGAGGACACCCTGGTCGAGCGGCACCGGTCACGGACAGACCGGCCCTTCGGCGCACATGTGATCGCCCAGCAGGCGGGTCTCCTGCGCCGGTCGCTGCGAAAACTGCAGGCCGAAGGTTTCCGACAGGTCACAGTCCTGAAAACGGGTGAAGACGTGGATACCGTCCGCGTGGAGCGCCAGCGGCTCTACAACAATCTGCGGCACGAAACGGGGCCCTTCGACTTCATCGGCGACGTCCACGGCTGCCTGGACGAGCTGCGTGATCTACTCAGTCAACTGGGATACCGCGTGACGAAAGATCTGACGGTCACACCACCAGTGGGCCGCCGGGCCGTCTTCCTGGGTGACCTGGTCGACCGGGGGCCTGACACCCCAGGCGTGCTGCGCCTCGTGATGGGGATGGTAGAGGCGGGAACCGCGCTGTGCGTTCCTGGGAACCACGACATCAAGTTGCTGCGAGCCCTGCAGGGGCGCAAGGTCACGGTGTCGCATGGCCTGCAAGAGTCGTTGGAACAGCTGGCCGCCGAATCGCCTGAGTTCCGCCAGCGTATCGCGGCGTTCATCGAGGGTCTGGTCAGCCATTACGTCCTCGATGGAGGCCGGGTGGTCGCCGCTCATGCCGGTATGAAAGGGGCCTATCAGGGCCGGGCTTCGGGCCGCGTCCGGGAGTTCGCGCTGTATGGGGAGACGACCGGAGAGACCGACGAGTTCGGGGTTCCTGTCCGCTGGAACTGGGCGGCCGAGTACCGGGGTGAGGCGATGGTCATCTATGGTCACACCCCGGTCCCCGCAGCGGAGTGGCTCAACCGCACCATCGATATCGATACCGGTTGTGTCTTCGGGGGGCGCCTTACAGGGCTGAGATACCCGGAACTGGAGTTGATGAGCGTCCCGGCCCGGCAGGTATATGCCGATCCCATCCGACCAATCCAACTGGAGGCCGATGCCCGGTCAGCGCAGCACACGAACGACGAACTGCTCGACCTCGGGGACGTGATGGGGAAGCGCACGATCGAGACTGCCCTGCGTGGGCGAGTCACTGTACGGGAGGGGGAAGCCGCAGCGGCTCTGGAGACACTCAGCCGCTTCGCCGTGGATCCGCGCTGGCTGGTCTACCTGCCGCCGACCATGAGTCCCAGTGAGACCTCACAACGCGAAGGGTATCTGGAATATCCCACAGAGGCTTTCGAGCACTATCGCCGCGCCGGCGCCGAACAGGTCGTGTGCGAGGAAAAACACATGGGTTCGAGGGCCGTGGTGGTGGTGGCACGCGACGCACAGACCGCTCGGGCGAGGTTCGGCGTTCAGGATGGCCGGGCGGGCGTGGTGTACACCCGGTCGGGCCGGGCGTTCTTCGAGGAGCCGTCTCTGGAGACTGCCGTGGTGGACCGTATCCGCGCGGCGCTGGAGACCAGTGGCCTCTGGGAGGAGTTGCAGACCGGCTGGCTGGTGCTGGATACCGAGATTCTGCCCTGGTCCCTGAAGGCAGGTGACCTGATCCGGCGGCAGTACGCAGCGGTGGGTCAGGCGGCGGCTGCGACCTTCCCGGCGGAAGTGCGCGCCCTTGAGGCCGCTGTGGCCCGTGGCCTGCCGCTGGGTGAACTTCTTGAACGTACCCGTGAGCGTAAGGTGCTGACCACCGCCTATGTGCGTGCCTACCGCCAGTACGTGCGCCGCGTCTCGTCTCCCGTGGACATTCAGCTGGCCCCCTTTCACCTGCTGGCCAGCGAGGGGGGCGTGCACGTGGACCGCGACCACGGGTGGCATCTGGCGTCCCTCACCCGGTTGGCGTCGGCTGACCCGGCCCTCTTCGTTGCCACGGCCCACCGTGTGGTGGACCTGAACGATCCGCAGGGCATGGCGGAGGCCGAGCAGTGGTGGCTGGAGCTCACTGGACGGGGCGGGGAGGGCATGGTGGTCAAGCCGTGGGGGTTTCTCGCCCGGGGTCGCCAGGGGCTGGTGCAGCCTGCGGTCAAAGTGCGGGGCCGTGAGTACCTGCGAATCATCTACGGTCCGGAGTACACCCGCCCAGAGCATCTGGAGCGCCTGCGGTCCCGGGGCCTGAACGCCAAGCGTTCGCTGGCCCTCCGTGAATTCGCACTGGGGATTGAGGGGTTGGAAAGGTTCGTGCGGGGCGAGCCCCTGCGGCGGGTGCACGAATGCGTCGTCGGTGTCAGCGCTCTGGAGAGCGAAGGTCTCGATCCGAGGCTTTAGGACAGCCCTGATTGACCGAGGTGCTCAGGCTGCCTCCAGGTCTTCGCAGGCTCGTGTCAGAGGTGATTGCCGGGACATTGCCGAGGATCAGGGAGTGACGCCCACGCGACAGTCATCCTGATCCTCACTGACTCGCTGCAGCCATAATTGGTCTTACTCCTTTTTACCCCCAGGTGTCTGAAAAAGGCCCTGGATGGATCTGGGAGACCAGGTCGATTGCCTGGGATGGTTGAGTGTGTCCAGACAGGGAGATAGGAAATCAGCAAAGGGCTGCGGCCAGGTGTGGGATCCAGACATATGCCGAACACCGGCCAGGACGGTAGAGAGTGGCTGAAAGCGCCTCTAGGTGACAATGTCCTGCTGGTCTCTGGCAGAACGACTTATGTTTCAAAGTCTAGGCTCTTTTGAGATTTTGCCTATACTACGGAACAGATCTCTATGTCGCATCTCAGCCATCGCTCTCAATTGCTGCACCTAGCCCTTGCGCAGGGTGGCTACGTGACTTCCTCCGAACTCACCTCAGCCGGGATCCCCCGGGTCGAACTCAGCCGGGCAACCAGGGCAGGGCAGCTCGTTCGCCTGGCCCGCGGGACCTACCGCCTGACCCAGATCGATGGCTTGCCGCCGGTCGCCGCGGAAGCGACCGACCTTCTTGAAGTGCAGCTCCGCTCCCCCTATGCGCGGCCCTGCCTGATCAGTGCCTTGCATCTGCATGGCCTGACGACCACCCGGCCCCACCGTCTCCAGTTTGCCCTCCCCAGAAACCGGCAGGCCCTGGACTTCGAGGGTCTTCCCATGGAGTTTTTCTACTTCAGTGATCTGGCCTACCACGAGGGCACGCTCGCCTTCCCTGTGCGTGAGCGCTGGCTGACCACCTACACCGTCGAGAAAACGTTGGTCGATCTTCTGCGCGCCGCGCCGCGGCTTGGCCGGGAGCTCTACCTCGAAGGTCTCAAGAACGCTCTCCGGTACCGAAAGCTCGACCGGCGGGAGTTGTTCCGCCTGGCCAGGCTGCTCCGGGTCGGCAAAACACTGGAACACGACCTGGAGGTGCTCGAGCATGATCAGGACCATTAACGCCGGGAGCATTCTGGCGCGCCTGAAAAATCTGCAGCGCGACCGCTACCCGAATCTTCCGCCCAACACGATGCTGCAGCTCTACGCCCAGCAGGGCCTCCTCGCCCGCCTTGATGCCTCTCCCTACGCCGAGAGGTGTGTCCTGAAAGGCGCCATGAGCCTGTTCGCACGCTACGGCAATGCTGCACGACCGACCCAGGACCTCGATCTCGCGACCCGGGACCTACCGAACACGCCAGAGCAGATCCACACCCTGCTGACAGAGCTCTGTACAGTCCCATTCGGAGATGGGCTCAGCTTCGATCCCGACAGCATCCGGGTGGAGGTCATCAACGAGGCCTTCGACTATCCAGGCGTCAAAGCTTTTCTCCAGGCTACGCTCGGACCTTCAAGGGTGCATCTCCAGCTCGATTTCTCCTTCGGAAATGTCATCACGCCTGCGCCTGTGCAGCTGGTCTTCCCTCCCCTGCTGATCGAGGAGGGCGTGCGTATTGCCGTCTACCCCCTCGAAACCGTGATCACCGAGAAATTTGCGGCCCTCGTCGAAATTGGTGAGGCCACCACCCGTATGAAGGACCTCTATGACCTTCACGTCATCCTCTTTACAGAACTTTTCGAAGCAGAAACTGTCCGGAAGGCGTTGACACGGAGCTTTGCCGCCCGTGGCACACCCACCGACCACATCCCGGACATTCTTGGAGAAGAGTTTGCCCAGAATGAGACGTTGCAGCGACGCTGGCAGCAGTATCTGAGGCGGACCTGGTCTGCCCCCCGAAAACTGGTCGGGATGAAGTAGAGAGTCAGGCTCGCCCCCGCCAGCCGTAGGCTGGGAAGCGAGGCCCCCATGAAAAACCGGCAGTTCAGCGAAGATCAGATCATCAAGCTGCTCCAGGACGCCAAAAAGGGCGAGAAGCCAGTCGAGGACCTGTGCCGTGACTTCGGCTGCAGTCCGGCGTCCTTTTACGCCTGGAAGAAGAAGTACGGCGATATGGCGCCCGACGAAGCCAAACGGCTTCGTCGTCTGGAGAAGGAGAACGCCCGCCTCCTGAAAATTGTCGGGCAGCAGCGCTTGGAGATCGATGCCATGAAGGACGTGATCCAGAAAAAGCGGTGACGCCCGCCGAGAGACGGGCGGCAGCGAGGCAACTCGTTGCCGCCCAGGTCAAGCCCGAACGGGCTTGCCTCCTGGTGGGCATTCCCAGATCCACGTGGTACTACCGTCCGAAGCCGCGCCAGGATGGGGACTTCCAGCAGCGCATTCGCGAACTGGCCCTTATGCATCCCCGACGCGGGTACCGCTTCATTCACGCCCTCCTCGTCCAGGAGGGACATCGCGTCAACCGGAAGAAGGTCCGGCGCATCTGGCGCGAGGAGCACCTGACGGTCACGACCAGACGCCGACAGAAGATCCGCACTGGGGCGAGTGTTCCTATGCAGGCTGAGTTCCCGGATCACGTGTGGACGTACGACTTCCTCTTCGATCAGACCCTGGAGGGGACGACGTTGAAGATCCTGACGCTGACTGACGAGTTCACCCGTCAGTCCCTGGCGCTGCGGGTGGCGGAGTCCTTCACGTCCATGGACGTGAAGGACGTCCTGCACGAGGTCATTGCCACGCGTGGCGCGCCAGGATTCATTCGCAGCGACAACGGCCCGGAGTTCATCGCCCGCGACCTGGGGATCTGGCTGGCGGTTCAGGACGTTGGCACTCGGTTCATTCTGCCAGGGAAACCGTGGCAGAACGGCTTCGCTGAGAGTTTCCACTCTCGGTTGCGGGAGGAGTGTCTGAATCTGGAGGTGTTCTACTCGGCGCGGCACGCCGGTGTCGTTCTGGACAGCTATCGCAGCTTTTACAACGCCAGAAGACCGCATTCCTCGCTGGGCTACCGAACCCCTGACGATTATGCTCAGCAGGCCAGGGGGCGGCCTGCCGCCCCCCTTTGCGGACAGAGCACCGCAAATGTGGACGTCAGACCGTCCCCTGGGTAAGCAGGAAGAGCCCATGTTGTACCCTGCTCTTGAGCCGAGCCTCTACTCGA